>JAFZTV010000012.1 GCA_017618625.1 Bacteroidales bacterium
CCGAACATCTTGCCCTGGTCGCCGGCGCCTTGGTCTTCTTTCTTCTCGCGTTCGACGCCTTGGTTGATGTCGCCGGACTGCTCGTGGATGGTTGATATGACACCGCACGATTCGGCCTCGAACTTGTATTCGCCTTTGGTGTAGCCGATTTCCTTGATTACGTCGCGGACGGTTTTCTGGATGTCCACGTAGGCTTCGGCCTTGACTTCGCCGCTGACGACGGCGAGGCCGGTGGTGACAAGGGTTTCGCAGGCGACCTTGGACTCAGGGTCCTGGTTGAGGAACTCGTCGAGGATGGCGTCGGAGATTTGGTCGGCCACTTTGTCGGGATGGCCTTCGGAAACGGATTCGGATGTGAAAAAGTAACTCATAGTGTTTGTACTTTTAAATTGTTAATAAATTGACTGAGGTCGCCCTCAGCCGCGAACGATAACAATGTAAAAGATTTGAATGGTGATTGAAACTAATGTGTTTAGCATTTTTTTGCAGGCTTGCGGAGTGGCGTTATGCGCACTCAATCAGCTTGCTGTGGTTGCAATCATTACAAATCTGTCCACATTTACAGTTGGCAAAGATACTTATTTTTGGAAATAAAATGGTAGAGCGGGGAATTTATTTGTATTTTTGCAGATACAATAGATGGCGGAGAGGATGTGGAAGAGGGTGAAGGACAAGCATGTGTGGCGTTTGGTGGGATTTGGATTCCGGTAAAGTTTTTTTTTGAAAGTTGTTGCGGGGAATTTATCTCTGACAATTCTCCGACTTTTGTCTGACATTTGTTTGAGAGAAACTGCTGTGCCGATGCTGTACAGATGCTGTTTAGGTGATGTGCAGAAGGTCGGATGGGGGTTGGACAGGGATGATTATGGACAAAAAAAACATTTGTCGGAGAATATTTTAGGTGTTGGCTTTTGTAAATTTAAGATTTTTTTGTACTTTTGTTTCGTATGTTCTGTGGACAATAAGTGCCGTAGAACGATGTAGTGTATTGATAAACTGACAATTATAATAATGAGATCTGATTTTAAGAGGATTGTTATAGCCGCGTGTGCGATGTTGGTGGCTGTTTTGCCTGGCGGTCGCGCAGTGGCGCAGGAGACAATTTCGTTTCAGGATTCGTATACGCAGAAAATGCAGTCTTTTTTGGCGTCGGACCCGTTGGTGATAACAGGAACGCTGGGCGCCGACGTGAGCGCGCAGTGGGCGACGGACGACGAATATACGGCTAGCCCGTTGGCATTGGCGATGTATGCGAACATCAACCTGAAGATTTACAACTTCACGCTGCCGATACACTTTAACTTCATGGATGTGAGTTTTATGAACTTCGCAGAGGAGGTGAAGAAGAAGGGCTTTATGACGCCTACGATTTCTGTTGGTATGACGCCTACGATTGGGAATTGGAAGTTCCACTTGGGTTTCAGCACCATGTCGTTCTCGAAATACACCTACAGCGGATTGCAGTTCTTGGGACTAGGTTTTGAATACCAAGGTAAGCTGTTGAGGTTGGGCGGATTCGGCGGTACGCTGAAGAGGCCGACGAGGTATAGAGAGTTGGACAGGAGAAGTGCGTTCCAGAGGTATATAGACGATTTGATGGGGCTTTCGGTGTATGACGACACGCCGCAGTTCAGACGTAACGCCATAGGTGCGAAAATCGGTGTGGGTAACAAGAAAAACTACTTCGACGTGATGTTCCTGAAGGCGAAGGACGATATCAACTCGTTGGATTCGATTATACCGTATTTCGGTGAGGATGTTTACAGGGATTCGGTGATACAGGCGAAGGAAAACCTGGCGGTGGGAGCCACGTTGAAGGTGCAGCCGTGGAAATGGATGGTGTTTACGGCGAACGGCGCGATGAGCGTGTTTACGGAAGACATCACCGATCCGGCACTGAGCATAAGCGGCACGGTGGCAAGCCTTGGTGGCAGCGCGGCCGGAAACGAGAATATCAAACGTTTCGACAACCTTCTGAACGCGCTGAACAAGAGCAAGCTTTACACGGTGAGGGGTAACACGCAGGTGGCGTTTGCCGGCGACGCGGCGTTGAAACTGACGTTTGATAAGTTCTCGCTGGGTGCCGACTATAAGATATTGGGACCGAACTACAAGTCGTTGGGTGTCATGTCGAAGCAGCAGAACTTGCAGAGCTTCGGCGGAAACGCATCGGTGAACATGTTCAAGGGTCACGCCATGCTGAATCTGTCGGGCATGGCGCAGATAGACAACTTCAACAAGTTGCAGATGTTCACGAACAAGGTCTATACGTACAACGGAAGCTTGAGTTCGACGATAGGGGACTATGTGGGGTTGGCTATGTCGGCGAACGTGGTGCATCAGAAACAGGCAAACGGAGTGCAGGAACTCGACCCGGTCAAGGCTGTAAACCAGTTGACATATACGGCTAACGTAACGCCGTCGGTTAACATTTACACGGAGAACTCGCACACGGTGAACCTGAACTTCAACATGGTTGAGTCGAAGAACCTGAACAAGCAGGCGTCGTCGGACAACGATTCGCGTACCATAACGGTTGGCGCGGGCTATGAGGTATCGTTCGACGCGCTGAACCTCGTGGTGAACGGATCGTATGACTACGGTATCTCAAGCAGTAAATACAGCGTCTATAACTCCCACACCTTGGGATACGGGTTGACCTACCAGATTGTGGATGCGGCGAGGGTGAAGCTTGGTATGACGTTTGCCGGCTCGGTGGCGTACAACGACATCAAGGAGCAGGGCGATATATCCGATTTGGAAGGCATAGACACTAAGTTGGGTTATGTGACGAAGAATACCTACACGATATCGAATATGCAGGAGTTTACGTTCAGCAACATGCTGGCGTTCACGCTGGACACCAAGACCGGTCACAGCGTGTCGCTGTCGGGTTCGCTGACGAACATGAGTAACCGCGAGCTGATAGCGCAGGTGGTGAGCACCTCGCTGCAGGCGACGGTGTCGTTGGGTTACAGCTACTCGTTTGCGAAGAAGATAATAAAGAAAAGGAAGAACAAGGGTGCAAGAATGGAAGAGGACCTTTAAGAAATTGTATAGAAAATTATAGTAAGTCAGACATAAAACAAACATTATGAAAATAAAACGTATCTGGTTGATTATGGCGTTGCTGTTCTCCATGGAGACAGTCATGGCACAGGGGGAGATGCAGGTGTCGCTGACAAGGGCGACGGCTGCTCCGTTCCCGACATCGGCTATGGCGTACTACAACAACCCGATGAATTATTTCAATCTGACCATCACTCCGCTCGACGGGCGTGCTCACGATGTGTTCATCTCCATGACACTGTCGTCGGATGCCACGACAACGAGGATTTGGACGGACGACCGATTTGTGGGTACGATGCCCAAAATCAACATCCCCTCGATGGGTAAGAGGATAGGAAGCACAGAGTTTGTGCAGCATTTCTATCGCCGTCTTAACACAAACCTGTCGGAGACGTATCGAGGAGTAAGCGACCTTACATTGCCGGAGGGAGCCTACCATCTGTGCATAGAGGTACACGACTATTTCGACACGGCGCAGGTGCTGGGAAGCAACTGTATGCATTTCGATATCTGCTACAGCGGTCAGGCACCTGAGTTTACGGCGCCTAACCTTACTCCGTCAACAACGGGTGGGTATGACAAACTGGTGCCTTCGAAGAAGACGAACTTCGCCTGGACGGGAGTGTCGAGCAGCTGTTTCGAGCCGAATGCATTCGAATATGTGATACAGTTTGTGGAGGTCTATCCTGGTCAGAATGTGCAGGAGGCGGTGGACAAAAACCCGGTGCTTACGGCATTGGATTGCGGACGCCGCACATTCTTCACGTTTGACTATCAGACGAACCCATATTTGAAACTCGACAGCGGTGGAGTGTATGCTGCGATTGTCGAGGCGGTGCCGTCGGATCCTGACAGAGTGGTCAACCTGAGCAATGACGGAAAAAGCCAGTATATGGTGTTTGTCTGGTGCGGCCCTAACACAAGCGGTATTGCGGGCAACACTCGCGGTTCGTCGGGTGGCAGCGGTAGCGGCTCGACTACGGGCAACGGCGACGGAGTGTCGGATTCGAAGATTACGATGAGAGATAACAAGTCGGCGGTGCTGCGTTCGTTGAGAAAACCTAATATTGTCGATCCGAGGCCGTTCGCGACTGTTGACGGCAACGGAGCTCTCGGAGTTAAGGCCACGCCGGTGAGCGGCGATTCGGTAAGCAAGGCTGACTATCTTATATCGCTGTATGAATATGTTGGAGACACTGCGGTGTCGATGTCGCGTCCACCGATGAAGCAGACAATGCTGTCGAACGTGACGGCGCACGACGGAAATCCGATAGAGATGGTCAGCGACTGGTCGTCGGATCTCGTGAAAGGCACACAGTATCTGCTGACGTTGAAGTCGGATGTGACTTTCAGATATAACAACACATATCGTATAAGAAGGGTCGATTTTATTGACAAGTTCCCGGAGATAAACCGTTACGACTCTGTGGTTGTGGTTGAAGGACGCACAGATATGACGAGTGTGGCGATATTCCAGTGGGGCACAGGTGCTGAAGACTACAACGTGCTGACACCGGCAGAGATACTGACGATAGGAAGTGGCTCGGTGAGAAATGGTTTTGTAAAACTGAAGAAGAGTGAGTTGAGGAACATGGTGTGGAAAGAGGCTAAGTTTGACGGAAGCCACTCCGATTTGGTAGTTTATGACGTGTATGTGTATGATGAAGGAAACGCGGCGAACTCGGTATATGAAAAGACAGGTATAGAGTCGACTAATATAAAATTGGACGAACTTTCGACGAAGGTTCTTGCTGGTCATACGTATAAGGTTATCGTAAGGGCTAGAATGTACTATGACCAGGTTGGCTCTGAAAACGCTGTGGAATCGAGAAGTGTGAGATTTGAAGTTGAGTCGTCGAACGAGTCGTCGTACAACACAATGGATGAGATGTTCCGAATCAAAGGCGGAATGCTTTTCGAGGAGGAGCAGGTGGAAATGGCTATGAGAGGCCGCACGGCAATGGCTTCGGCGATGGAGCAGAAGTCGGTGCCCGACAGCGCAAAGATGAGTTTCGCCATCGGCGGTAAGGACCGTAACGGTAATGCGAGGAAGATAAGCGTTTACCGGGGTTTTAAGTCGGACCGTCTCATCAATGCATCTAAGGGCTCGGAGTCGAATGGTGAGAAGTTTCATCTTTCGGCCCAGCTTGACATGTTCACTGTTGAAGGAGAACTGTCGAGGTTGCCTTTGGGCGGATGGGGCGGTCCTGTAAAGGTTACGGTAATGGATGGCGTTTCGGCTACGATGAATGTGGCATTCGGGACGTCGAAAGACAATAATGGCCAGAGTTACGACTGGTGGTACATGTTCGGTGGGGAACAATATGACCAGCCTGTAAAAGTCGGAGCTCTCAGATGCGGTGGATTCGGTGGCGTGTTTGCTCATAACATGGCAATCGCAAACCCTGCAGTTCTGAACAAATCGGCAAAAGAACTGGTATCGAGCAACTACGTAGGTGTTGGTTTCACCCCAAGGAAAGATAGCTGGGTGGCCAAAGGCGGCATACAGATGGCGCTCGAAAACAAAGAACTGCTAGATGCGTACGGTGTGGTGGTGTTGGCGTTGGAGAACGAGCATTTTTCGCGGATGTATGTCGATATGGGCAAGGAAAAGTTGTCGGCAGACAACAAACTGATGATAGGCGGATGTCAGAATATATTTGTATATGAGTTGCTGCGCGACAACCACGTGCTTCACCTGTTGCAGATGCCGGTGGGAGTTAACCACGAGTTTGCATATACGGGTACGATAAATGAGGGGGAATCGGTTAATGTGGGATTTAAAGGAAACAGTGTTGTTGAGAAATCTTCATCCGTTGGAATGAGCGTGGTGATGGATATTGAGACGTGGAGGAGCGCCGGTGAAGCGCAGTGCTGTGTAAGAGTGAAGGGCGCAGAGGGGACGACTGTGCGTGTGGGCAATGGAGAGGTGCGAGATTTGACTTTGGCGGAAGGTAAACGGCAGCTGCCAGACGCATATAAGCTAGACAAAGACCTTCAGTCTGCGCTGCCGAGTGCAGCGAAGTCTGAGTCGATGCAGATTAAACCAAGGTCATCGGTTGCCTATGAGGTGAAAAACACCGACACTCGCGAGGGACTATCAATGTCGGACGTGCGGGTGGAATCGAACATTAAAGGTAATGGAGAAGATGCTTTGTTAAATGGAGTGATGGGCGCAAGTGTGGCTTTCGAGGGATGGCATGGAAATGTACCTATGGCACAAAGTGTCGCAGTTGCTGAAGTCGAGAGAAACGAGTCGCACGAGATGGAGAGCGTTGAGGCGCGGACAAAAACCAAAATTGAATCTGGCGACAGCGAATTTGAATTCTTCGAAGATGTTGAGTTTGCAGGGTCGGACAAGTCATCGGCCAAGGTGTCGCCGTTCTCGCAGTGCGAGTTCGATACCGAGCTGCCACTTACATACAAAGAAAAAGGCAAGAAGGCTGTTGTCAACGATGTGTTGATTGCGGCTGAAAAAGACAATGGAACCGTTGAGGCTAGAAGATTCTGCGTGGTGGCAGGAAACGGACAGGATGATGTAAGATATAGTCGTGGAAATGGTAGCGGCAAGATGACGGCTGAAAACGCCGGCGGAGGATTTGCCTCCGGCGAGAAAAACGAGTTGAAATTGAAATCCAACTTGTATGAGAAACGCCGCGGATTGAATGAATATGAGGACAGGGAGGTGGATGTCTTTACTGGCAAGAGTGGCGCTCCGATGAAGGAAAATGCCGCCAAGTGGGGGCTGCCTATAGTTGTTGGGCAGGCACAAGAGGTTTCTGTCGAGAAATCTATTGGTTTTGTAACCGAAGACGCTCCATGTACTCTTGCCGACCAAGTCCTTTTCACATGGCCCTACAACGGTGATCCGTTTGTGCCGTGCGACGAGCTGGATTCGGCTTGCTATATTTTCATGAAACAAAACAGGGACGATATTTTCCGTCCGGAGAAGTTGCGCAAAGATGGCAAGGCACTACGTGTGTTCTTGGTCAATCAGGAAAAGGGCCATGCGCAGGCGGTGAACTGCAAGTATGAGTATTTCGCTACTGATAAATCCAATGCTGAAGCGGTACCGTATGTTAAGGTCTATATGCCGAAAAACGTATATAGAGTAAAGAATGAGAGCGGCACTTTTTCGCCTTGTGTTGTTTCGATGATGATTGTGGATACGGTAGCGTATGGTAAAGCCTATGATGAATATAGCCGCAAGGCTGTCTATACTGGCGAGCCCGTATCGCAGTATGCGGTGTGCCGTCAGGCCGGTACTCCGGTGTATGACCTCTATTTTAGGCTTGACCACATGTATCCCACCTACAAAACGTTGATGGATACTATCTCGGCCGAGTCGGCTAGAATAGGGCAGGGGATAGGCTTCGGGGCAGACAAGGTGACAGTCGATCCTTCAAATGCAGTTATTACGTCACAGCTTTCAGCCATCAACCTTAATCGATATTTTGCTTTCAGAAACAGGTCATACCTGTTTGACAGCTATAAGCCGTCCGACCCCAATCAATATGCCTCGGGAGTTGTACTTCCACCTATTGCGGTGTTGGCTGTGAACGGACGTCAGACTATAGATGATTTGTACAACACGCATATCCCGGAGTGGATGGCTGTGCATGAGTCGTTCTATTACCAGTATGCACACTTGCTCTATTTCCAGCAGAAAGCCAAATGGGTAGTTCTCGAAAACAAACCTATCCTTTACGATCCTACGGTGTTGGTGACCGATCTTTCGATGCTGGCTCCTGCGTCAATGCGAGTATCGACACGGCAGGGTGGCTTCGCTTCCATGACAGAAACAGAGCTTGGTGAGATATTTACCCTTGGAAATTCCGTCGATCGTGGCAATCTTACAGCGATTCACGCCACCTATTGGTTCCATGAGGGTTCACAGATGCGCGACGCCTACGACTGGTGTTTGCCTGCTTTGATGCAGGTGAGTAGCGACCAGGTGCAGCGTGTCACAGCCGCACATTTCACCACGAGCAACCATATCAAGTCTTCGGCTTTTGTTAAAGAACAACCAGTGATTTGCATTAAGGATGTGGTTTCGCCTGCCATCATGAAGGAAAACAAGGTGTTTGCCTCGTTCTTTGCACAGATACGTTCATACGCCGAGTGGTTTGCCAACCTTGACGCTAAGGACAGACGTGAGGTTCGTGAGTCGCTTTACACCTACGACAGGCTTCGAGACGCGCAGCCGGTTGTAAAGACTGTGTATCTTACGATGGATGCCCCGTTCACGTTGCCCAAAGCCTCGTTGGTTACGGCTTACGACAGCTGGTCGAACGCATTCTCGCAGTTCAAAAGTCGCGATTATTGGTTTGACAACTGGATACGTACAAACGCTGTGGCGTCATATCCAGGTGTGAAACCGGCATGGTCGTCGCCATGGTTGGCTTCCAGTTTCAGTGCCAACAATACTTTGCAATACAAGCAGGCGAGTCGTCGGGCCGAGTATCGCAACTATATTGTCAACCCATACTATCTGACCGTGAAAGGCAGCGAGCGTTCATTCCTCAACACGGTGTTCGGTATATGCCATGAGGTGCAGAGTGGAGAACAACCCACGCTGAACCACAACGCTTCTGCCGATGTGAGAATATCCATTCATGTGCCTTACAACAAGGCTGTGAAGAGCTATATATCGCCAGCTATGCAGTTCGTCAATCCATGACATGGAAAGTTGGGAATAGAACTCTGTTTATTGAGAACCACTATTGAATAAAAGACGTGAATAAAAGAAACCTTTTTATATTAGCTATACTGATGGTGATTTCGGCCACCGTGTGTGCGCAGTCATCGAAACACACCTCAGCTCTCAATGAGAATACATATAGTGTTGCGCTTGATGTAAGGTCATACGGCGACAGTGTTGTCCTTCGGTGGACACCCGACGATGCAGCCTTGTGGTCGCTTGGTAATGCCAATGGATGGAAGATTACGAGAACTGGAGGCAAGAAAAATACCGCAAAGGTGGTGAAGGTTGTTAAACCTTGGGATCTTGCCAAGATACGTTCTTCTTTCGGTGCTTCCAATGTTGAGGCGGGTCTTATTGCGCAGTCTCTTTATGCGCCCAGTTCGGTATCGCGTTCGCTTGCCGACGATCCCGCTACTCTTATAGAGTATGTCTGCCGTGTGCGTAACGAGCAGGCCGCTCGTCAAGCTCTTGTTTCCATGTTGGCCGATAGGGATGCTCGCTATGCTGAAGCGGCTGCATTGCGATATGTTGACCGTGATGTAGAGGAGGGTGCTGTTTACGAATACACTATTGCCTACGCTGGCGAAACCGACGTGTTCGAATGTCGCGAAGTGTCGCATATTGTACGCAACAATAAGTTCCGCCACGACCGTATGCCGTCGCTGCCCCAACCTGCTGTAAAGCAGATCGGAACTTCGAGTGTAGCTGTTTATTGGCCTGAAACCGATTATTGTGGTTATTTCATCGAACGAAGCCTGCGTGGCGCGGGTGTGACCGACACTGCATGGCATGTCCTCAACAGCGCGCCTATTGTGAAATTGGATAAGTCCGAAACGTCGGAATACCCATTTATTCAGATTACAAAGGAAAATGTAGTTTATATTGACTCGCTGGCTCCGGGTCAGATTGCTCTTTATCGTGTGCGAGCCTACGACCGCTTTTCTACGCTTTCAGGCTGGAGTATCTCGGAATCGTTTACGATGCCTGAATCCAGGCCACTAGCTTCTCCGGAGTTTGTACAGCTCGTTCCTGCTGACAGCAACTCACTGCTCATCCAGTGGCGTGTGCCTGAGGGTGTGAGTTACGGTGGCTTTGTAGTGGCGTTTGCTAAATCTTTCGACGATGTGTGGACCAAGGTTAGCGGCAAACTGAAAGCTTCCGAACTCTCTTTCAAAGACACCTTGGCAGCTGGTCGTGGTATTGGATATTATCGTATTTATGCTTTTGACTCGCTTGGTCGCCTTGCAAGTTCTAATATGATGCCCAACTTGGCCGTTGATATCAGTGCTCCCGCTGCCCCGCAGGCTCTCAGGGCAAGTGCCTCGTTGGTTAAGTCCGATGTATCTGGAATGCGGGTTAATAATGGTCTTGCGGCTGTTGCACTGTCTTGGAATGCTGCAGGTAAAAACGCTGCTGCCGACCTTATAGGCTACCTTCTATTCTCATCCGAGCGTCGCGAGGGTCCTTATGGTCAGGTGTCCTCTGCTGTTGTAACAGGCAATTCCACTACCGACACTGTAAGTGTCAAGGGTATATCATCTAGCGCTTATTACTATTTGGTTGCAGTTGATAGCCGTTTCAACCACTCGCTTCCATCCGATACCGTCTCTGTCTTGTTGCCCGACATCGTCAACCCCGAACCCTGTGTGTGGAAATCTACCACGCCTGTCGATGGCAAGACCGCCATCAAGTGGTACAAGAGTACCTCAACCGATGTTGTCAAATACAATATCTATACACAGCCGGCCGGAACTTCCAACTGGCAGTGGGTGGCTACCGTCGATACCATTGAAATCGGTGCATCGCCTTATGTGACCTACAACGTTCCCAATGATGGACTTGTCTTTGCTTTGCAGTATGCCGTAGAAGCCATCGACCACTCAGGCAATTCGTCGGGTCGTGGCGGCATAGTCTCCCTGACGCCTGATGCATCTGCGCAGGCGGGAGTCAAATTGAAGGCCAAATACAACCGCAAGAGTTCTTCAGTGGCACTTACGTGGCAGTATTCCGCCAAGCCACAGTCGAATTTCTTTGGCATCATATACCGCACGGCTGAAGGTGAAGCCCCTGTGGCGGTAGGCTCGTTCAAACCATCGCAAACCTCTTTCACCGACAGTCGTTTGCCCAAGGCTAAGAGTGTGGCCTATCATGTTGTCCTAAAGTCTTCGCAAAGTGCCGTGTCTAAACCCTCCAGCGCTGTTAAGGTTGCGTTGAGGTAGTATTATAGGTCTTGTCGGAGGTCGGCTCCGTCCGTTGTTTTACATCGCACTCATGATATAGTGTTATTGTGTGTGACTTTATGATTATAGATGTGTCTGAAACGCAATGCATTGTCAATTTAATCGTAAAACCTGCCGCCAAAAGGTATTGTGGAACTCCTGCTCGAACTACATACAAATCAGGATTAAATCAATAGATGAGGCACATGGAATCTGATAAAATACAGCATATTCCACATTGTTTTTTGATACGTTGTATGCTACTGGTTGTTTTTGCGGTCATGACTGTTTCATGTTGTTTGGGGCAACAATGGAATACAAATCAAACTATCCACCCGAGACATCATGTGAAAAATATCATCAATTGTGACAGTGCTTATTTAATATATGACAATATAAAATACGAGATAGATACATTGAACACTATTGAGGATAGTGGGGTGTTCAAGGTTTTCCATATAAGTAGAGATTATGAGTCAGAGCGGTATTATGTGATTGGCGTAGAATCACTCCAAGAACCAAATAAAACATATTTAATCCTAACCGACAAAGAGGACAGGTGTCCAAGCGGGGTGGATATGTGTATTGATAGTTGTTATTATCTGCATATAAGAAAGTTGTATGTCGTTAAAGAACCGGTAGATATACCGGTCGAACATCGTGAAACAAGTGGAGGGGAGATAGAACTAATTGATGATAGGAATGATGGATACTATATAGTTCGAGGTGGTCGAAGGGATTTTATGCGATGCCTGTCACTACATAAAACCATATCGATATCTCATGACATTTGTGGTTCTCATTACATCGGTTCACATTAATATGTGAGCCAATGCATTGTACAGTACTGCCCGTCTAAAAGGTTGTCTTGGCCTTCTTTAGAGTCAATAATTATCAGTTATTGACCATTAGCCTGAGTTGAGCTTAATCAGGGATGCATGATGGCGTCAGCCCGCTGATTGCTAACGCATCTTTATGAACTTTACTACGGATTGACGACCGTTTACATAGGTCGCTTTCAGAAAATAGCACCCAGACGTCATTTTCGCAATGTCCAATTTCGTTGGACATTTAATTGTGTTTTCAAAAACCGAGATGCCGTTCATGTCGTATATCTCCACGTGCAGAGGCCCGTCATCGTCACCTTCCACTATCAGATAATCCTCTGCAGGGTTGGGGCGTATCTTCAATTCTGAATCTTGAATCTCCAATATCGAATTGAATGAGCTGGTGTCTATAACATATACGGTTACCGCACTTCGTGGGCTTACGCAGAGCATCGTGTCGTCCTGATAGCGCTCTTCGACATAATAGGTTGTGGTGTCATACAGCGTCGGAGTTGTGAATCTGTTGCCAGTCGCTATGGCACGAGTGGATGTGTCCGAATCGTACCAAAACACCTCGTTCTGCGAGAGTGCCACAAGGGTTGTTTGCATCCCCGGCAGGATATACTGGTCGAAAACCTCCGGCTCGGCTGTCTGTCTATGCAGCACCACATCGTGCCTTATTCCTACCCCAGGACGTGTGGTCACGGTGAAAGTCTCCGTTTTGTAGCAGGGTGCCGAGACCTCCACTGTGTAGGTTCCGGCCATGATGGGGCGGTGGTAGGTTCCAAGTGGCAGATGCGAGAGTACCTCGGAGTTGAAACGGTCGTGGTTTAAGACTTTTATCAATGCCTCTACCGGCTCGCCTGTGACTGCGTCGGTCACCGTTCCCCAGAAGCCGTAGCTGCACTCCATGGCATAACTCAGCAGCGCATTTTTGCTTTTGTCCCAGAAGGTGGGCAGCACCAGCGTGTCGGTAATCACCGATTGGTAGCTCATTTCTATTGTCACCTCGCGGCAGCGCTGGTAGTAGGTCATATAATCCTGACGGCCACCTATAAGCGGGCTCCAGTCAGCGCCCTCGATGACTGAACGCCCGCGGTATTCGCCATAGAGGTATGCGGTGTCTTGTGTTTGGCACAGCGAGGCATAGTTCTGTCCTGTGTAGCGGAACCAGTCAGCGTCGGCGTGTGAGCGCTGTGCGGTTGTCCATGCATCCCACGGGTAGTTTACAATTTCGGCTCCGCAATGGAAGTTCACCGACATTACAAAATGTCTCGGTGTGACCCAGTCGATTATAGCTTGCGTCTCAGGTTGTATGTTCACCGAGTCGGTCAACCCCGGCAGGAGCGGATAGTTGCGGTTGAGCTGCACGTCGTTGTAATTATGATAGGTGGAATGGATGCCGTCTTTCAATATCAAGTCATTGCTCAGATGATAGGTACCGTCGGGGTTCTCAAGTGGACAGATATATAAATCGACATTGTCCAGCAGCCTTTGCACGGCGCTGTCGGTGGTGGCGTTGTTCAGGATATAGTCGGCTAGGCGGAGCACCATATAGTAGCACACCACCTCCCAACCGTGCATTGTGGAAGAGTAGAGGAATGCTGGCTTTGTGGTGGCTTGTCCCAGTGTGTTGCTTATATGGATGGCGAAAATAGAGTGGTGCAGGTCGGGATGAGGTGTTGTGTCCAGGATGGTGTCAATCTCGCAAAGGTTCGGGAAGGTCTCCTGGAAATGCTGCAGTAGCTCCGTATAGACATCGTATGTCGGGAACTTGTTCCACCTCAGCATCTCCTCCAATGTGGTGGCCATGTGGCTGTTGTTGGCATCCTTGCTTATGGAAGGCAGGTCGTATGGCTCAGTGTCTCTTGCCGTCGATATCTCACTCGGAATTGATACGGAGTTGATACGGACACATGCTGTTTCGGAATGAGCCGACTCCGTTTCTCCGCAGATATATGTTATAGTGTAGCAATGCTCGCCAACTCCAGCGTAGCGGTCAATAAACAGCGAGTCAGTCACCCCGGTTGCAATCAGCACCCCGTCGCGATACACGTTACATGGGTGTCCGCTTGCCCGGCGACCACGAATGGAGAGGTCGTCCATACAAAAAATATATTGGTCGTGTGAGATGCAGTGCAGCGCCACATATTTGGCCGCCGCAGGCACCATGAACGAGTATTCGTGCCATTCAGGGGTCGTTGTGATTGGGTCGCAGTGCAGGGGAATGAAACTCGCCGCATCAGTGTTCGACATAGAATAGGCCACCACGAACTTCTCGTTAGGAAACCTGTCGGCAAAGCTGCGCGCATATAAAGAGAATGTGAAAGGTTCGGTGAAGTTCAGTTCGGGGCTTATAATCCAGTCGTCGTTGGCCATGTCCGAATGGAAGGGGCTTCCGAAGAAACGGTGACCGGAATGTGCCGATACGTCATATTGGTTTCCCACCAGAAGGTAGTCGTCCAAAACAACAAAAGCCATGGGTTCGCCAGCGTTAGGGAAACTTAAAACGCTGAAAGGTGCTGTGGGAGCCCCATCGCCGTCGATGTAGCTCCAGCCGACCGTTCCGGGGTCGTTCACCGCTCCGAACTCATGTCCCTCCACGTCGTCAAAAATCACTACATCTTCCGTATGGTAGGCATTGCTCCAAGAGATTGTCACTTCATTTCCGTTGACCGAGGCTTGCGGCCTCTCGGGAGTCTCGCAGGGATTCTCCTGCCCATGCACAATGATGCCGTCGGGCATGTGTATATCGTCAATCCAAACGCAATCCGAGCCCTTGCTGGCCGTCTGGTTCTTGGTATAGGAGAATTTCAGCACATGGTAACCAGCACTGATTGGGCATTGGAACTCGCCCCACTCTACATAACCCGCCAGCGAGTCACGCAGCTCCCCGTCGAGCCAGAAACGGAATCCGCCGCTGCCCACTGCCGAGAAAACCTTGCGGTAATATGAAAGGTTTCCACTCTCGGTCAGATAAACTCCAAGCTGCAGCACCGACTCGGTGTTCAGCGTGTAGTAGTTGCCGCTGCGGGCACAGTATCTGCCACTGTGCGCACCCTCGCTCGTTACCTCCCATCGATACTGCAAATCAGGACGTTCCCATGAAAGAACCGAGAAGTCACCGCTCTCCCAGTCCTCCACAATCGATTGGGAAACCTGCGCCGACAACGGCATCATCGCCGCCATTATTAAAACCACGAGTAGAAATCTATTCATACACTTGAATTTCCTTAGAATAACGCTTTGTGTCTCATCCTTCAGAAGATAATAATAACACCCCGTTACCGTAATTTTTTCGGCCAGAAGCGTCCTGTGTTTTTACAGTAGGCTTCATACTCATCTCCGAAGTCGCGGAGCAGGCGTTTCTCTTCGCTGCGTACCTGTAACAGCATTATCAGCACGAAGGCTGCAAAGAAAACGGCTGATTGCCATGTCCCCAGCCAAACGCAGCATCCGACGAGATAAAGAAAGATTCCAGTGAGCATAGGATTGCGGCTTAGGCGATAGGGACCGTCGGTCATCAGATGCTTGGTGCGTGGAGCAACCTCGTGGTTGAAAGCATCCATGGGGTTGCCGTCGCCCTTGCGTCGCATATATACAATCGCCCATACGCTCAAGGTAAGTCCGCTGGCCACAAGCAAGCCTGTAAGGGAGGCTCGGAGGACTCCTATGTGCACAATCGTAGGCATGCCCGAAACCAACCACATAAGAGCAGGCATCGCACCGACAAAGACCACTCCGCCTAGGAGATATCCGATTATTTCACGTAAGAGTTTTGTGTTTTTCATCATTTCTTTTTCGGTTTGGGTTCAGGTAATTCCGAGCAGGTGGCTTTTACCAGTGCTGCGAGGTAGTCGTGGTCGTCAACATCCTCGATATAGAAATACTCTTTTGCCCCGTCGTAAGGTGGGCGCATATCCACGTTTCGTAACATGTTCCGCCCTGCGGATGTGGGTTTCACATAGAAGGCGTTGTCGCAGATAAGACCGAAAATCTTGCCTTCGCAGTAGATGCCATAGTCGCCAAACATCTTGCGTGTCTCGATATTGCCTGCGCCAGCGCATTGGTCGGCAATATATTGTACAAAATCGGGGTTGCTTGCCATCGTTTTAGGTTGTTTGGGTGTCTATCTTATTGCCCACAAATCTTTGCATGACTACTGCGCATGAAGCATCGCCGGTGACCGACATGACGGTACGCCCCATGTCGATGATGCGGTCGATTCCCGCGGCGACGGCCACACATTCTACTGGGATTCCTGCCGATGCAAAGACCATTGCCATCAGAGCCAGGCTACCGCCGGGGATACCAGGTGTGCCGATAGAGGCGACGGTGGCGGCGAAAGCTATGGCCATATATTGGCCAAGTGTAAGGTCAATGCCGCAGCAGGCAGCCATAAACACGGAGGCTACGCCCAGATATATGGCGACACCGTCCATGTTGATGGTTGCACCAAGTGAGAGTACAAAACGTCCAATCTCTTTTTTGACTCCCATTTTTTCTGTGCACTCCATCGTGTAGGGCAGCGTGGCCACTGACGAATCGCTTGAGAAGGCGAACAGCATGGCTGGCTGCAAACCTTTGAAAAACTTCAGCGGCGACAGGCGTCCAAGTAGTGCTACAGCCGTGCTGTACACCACGCCTGCGTGGATGGTAAAGCAGAGGTAGGCCAATCCAAGCAGCGCTGCGTAAGAACCAAGCACAGACGGCCCGTTGTCAACCACCACGGGAGTGAGCATACAGAACACTCCGATTGGGGCCAGAGCCATGACGTAACTCAATACCTTACCGATAACGTCATTGAGGCTGAGTGTCACCTTTCTGGCCATTTCGCCTTTCTCCCCCACATGAACCATAGCGATGCCGAAAAACAGTGCAATCACTATTACTGGCATCATCTCCATTGAGACGAAGGGGGCAATGATGTTCTTGGGGAACATATTGACAATTTGGTCCATGACCGATAAACGAGGTGTATCGACAACCTCGGATGCGGCTTCTGGACTTATGCTGATAAGCGGCAGCACGCCTTTCAGCAGAGTTGGCACCACTAGGCCTAATGTTACTGCAAAGAGGGTGGTCCCCATGAAATATAGCAATGCCCGTAGGCCCAGTTTGCCCACTTTCTTTATGTCGTTCATCGACAGTATGCCGGCCATAATGGAGAACAGCACCAGAGGAACAACGATAAACTTCAGCAGGTTCAGGAAAATGGTTCCGAATGGTTTGATGTATCCGTTTACGAAATCGGCGTGGTTCTGCAGCAAGACGCCTGCCAGCACCGCCAGTAGCAGTGCGATGCCAATTTGTGCGGTGAGTGATGGTTTTTTCAGATGTCTCATTGTTGGCATTCGGGAGTCTTGACTATTGGCTTGCGTTATGCCGCGTGATTATGGGGTTGCCATTCGAAGTATGCGCTATTTCAGTTCCACCTCTTCGCGCCAGTCGGCAATATGCACGTCTCTCCAGCCGGCGGCTTCCAGTGTTTCGGCGAAATGCTGCTGCGTTTCGGCCTCGCCGTGCACCAGGAACAGGCGGCGCACTTTCGACTTGCTTTGGCAGTCGATATAGCGCATCATCTCGTTGTAGTCGCCGTGTCCAGAGAGTGAGTCGATGCGTCTCAAGTCGCAGCGCACCGTATAGGGACGTCC
This sequence comes from Bacteroidales bacterium, assembly GCA_017618625.1. The sequence continues at coordinate 17,474 of JAFZTV010000012.1, forward strand.
GAATATCGACACAGTCTTGTCGCCGCGCATTATCTTGGCTCCGAGGGTGGTCGGCTCACAGTAACCTACGCACAGTATTGTGGTCTTGGGGTTTTCTATGTTGTTGGCAATATGGTGTTTCACGCGGCCTGCCTCCATCATGCCCGATGCCGAGATGATGATACAGGTCTTGTTGCGCACGTTCAGCGCCTTCGAGGCCTCGACGCTCTGGATGTACTGCAGGCGGTCGAAACCGAACGGGTCTTTGTCTTTCTCCATGAACTCCTTGATGTCGTCGTTGAAGCACTCTTCGTGCAGCCGCATGATGTTCGTCGCCGATACACTCAGCGGGCTATCTACAAACACGTCGATGTCGGGCAGAAGCCGCTGGTGAACGAGCCGGTCGAGGGCGTAGATTATTTCCTGTGCGCGGCCGATAGCGAACGAGGGTATGATGAGTTTTCCTTTCTTTTTGGTGCATGTGTCGAGCACCGCCATCAGCAGCTCCTGCTCGGCGGTGTCGAGGGTGGTGTGCAGACGGTCGCCGTAGGTTGATTCCATTATCAGATAATCCACCTGCGGGAACGGCTCGGGGTCTTTCAGTATCTTCTTGTCATAGCGACCGATGTCGCCCGTGAAGCCCAGCTTTATAATGCGGCGTCCCTCTTTGATTTCAAGATACACGCACGCCGAGCCGAGTATATGGCCCGCGTCGAAGAACTCCACTGTAACCTCGCCTTCGATGTTGAATTTCTTGTGATAGGGCACGCTGATGAAACACTGCATGCAGGCCTGAGCATCCTCTTCGGTGTATATGGGTTCCACCGGTTCCAATCCTTGCGCTTTACGCTTCTTGTTGAAGGTGTGGGTATCGGACTCCTGTATCCTGCCCGCGTCGGCCAACATGATGGCGCAGAGGTCGCGTGTGGCAGGCGTGCAGAGCACTGTGCCGTTGAACCCCAGCTTGTGGATATAGGGTATCAAACCCGAGTGGTCGATATGTGCGTGCGAGAGTATGAGGTAGTCGATTTCCGACGGGTTGAAGCCCAGGTCGCGGTTCATGGCGTCGGTTTCCAATCCCTTGCCCTGATACATGCCGCAGTCGAGCAGTATCTTCAATCCCTTCTTGGTGGTTATCAAGTGCTTGCTGCCCGTAACCTCCTTGGCAGCGCCCATAAATTGTAGTTTCATGATGAATGTATTTTGTTGTTGATGTGTTGTTCGATGATATGTTTGAAAGGTTGATATGTTTTACTTAAAACTAATGCTTAATTTTCATTTGTCAATTCACTAATCACTAATCACAATTCACGACTATGCCCTGTGCGGGCACGCACTTACTGAATCGGTTGCACCAGCTGTCTCAGTTTCTCCACGTCTAGTTCTCGGTATTGGTTGTTTGTCGGGTCTTGGAAGTATTTCTTGTTCGTATTGTACGCGTCCACGTCGTATTTCGAGGCCTTCTCGAACAGTGCATCCGCCACCTGGTGTTTCACCGTCTCGATGTCGCTTTTCCCGTTAAGGTAGTCTTGTTGCTGCTTGTCGGTCAGGTATTTCGACACCTTTGTCCACTGTTTCTCGGCTATACGACCTGTGCTGTCTGCCGAGCGTTCCAGCTCAGGCAGGTTCACCCACCCAGTAATGGTGGTTTCCAGCAGGGCGATATTCTTGCGTTTCTTGTCGGTATAGTAACCCAGATAGGCGTGGCAGGGTTCGACGAATATCACGGGCTTGAGCCCAATCTTGCGCATTATCGAAGCGAAGAACACGCAGGCATCTACGCAGTTGGCCTGACGGTAGCGGTAAACTTCGTCGAAGAAGCGTATATGCTGAGTGTTGCTGCGTTTCGACGGGTTGGCGGTGCAGGTGATTGACGAGTAGGTGATGCCGCGGTTCAGCGCGTAGTACCATATTGCCTTGACCTGTTGCTGCGGTGTGTTGGCGGTGGTTTGGTAACCCGTGAAGCGCCTCACCACACCTTGGTCGAGCATGTCGGCCAGCATCGAGTCTATCTCTGTGTGGTCCTCGTTCACGTAGGCGCAGAACATCCATTTGAAGTCCGTCAACACCCCGGCAGTGTCGCGTGCCGCGAGCAGACACTCGTTCACCGAGCGGTAGGTGAGGTGCAGGTTGCGCACTCCCACGCGCTCGTCGTCCAAGTAGCAGCTGAATGTAAGGTCGATCATTCCCGGCTGTCGCAGGTTGCGCAGCACGTTGTATTTCCACTTGGGGCGCAGCACAAAGGTGTATTCGTTGCCGCGTTTGCCCAGCGTTTCCTGAATCTCTGTTTCGTAGTTCAACGCCGACGAGTCGATTACTATCCTCATGACGGAGTTGTCCGTGGGCGGTGTGAGGCGAGCTTCGAACATGTCAAACTCGTCGTTGCCGGTGTAGTTGTTGTAACCTAGTATCAGCGACGGGTAGAGTATGCCGTCCAGCAGCGGCTGGTAGCTCACCTGGAAGTTAGCCTTGCCCGGCCTCGACGCGGGGTTGCAACCAACCAGCGTCAGCAGCACCGCAACGGCGAGAATTAGGAATTTCGTACTATGAACTTTGAATGATTTCAATCACTTAAACCTTTAAACTTATCAACATATCAACATATCAACCTATCAACCTATCAACGTATCAACGTATCAACCTATCAACGTATCAACCTATCAACGTATCAACCTATCAACCTATCAACCTATCAACCTATCAACGTATTCACCCATTCACAATTCCCGTTATCAGCACTATCACAAGCGCTATAGGCGCCACGAAGCGTACCAGGAACATGAACGTCTTGTACCAGGGTATGGCTATCGTTCCGTGGTTCGACAGCTCGTCCTTGATGGCCTCTTTGTTCACCACCCAGCCGAGGAATATCACCGCACAGAGCGAGCAGAGCGGCGGCAGGTATATCGAGTTAAGCTGATCAACAAAGCCGAACAACGTCTTGCCTCCTATCGTGAAACTGCTCCACGTGCTGTTCGAGAGCGAAAGCACAGCCGACAGGGCCAGCATCAGCACACTGATGATGACGGTGTTTCTCAGGCGGCGGCTCTTTTTGCCATTGTGGTTATACTCGTCGCCCCACGCCACTTGTGCTTCGAGCAGCGATATGGCCGATGTCAGCGCTGCAATCACCAGCAGCAGGAAGAAGATGCTCTCGAATATCGTGCCTATCGGCAGCCCTTCGGCGGGGTTCATCGAGTTGAATACTACGGGTAGCGTCATGAACACCAATCCCGGGCCGCCGGCTGGGTCTTGTCCGCTGGCGAATACCGCAGGGAAGATGGCTATGCCGGCCAGAATCGCAATCAGAGTGTCGCACACCGTTATCCATATCGAGGTCTTCAGCAGGTTGTCGTCCTTCGGCAGGTAGGAGCCGTAAACTATCATCACGCCCATGCCCACCGACAGCGAGAACAGCGCCTGTCCCAATGCGGCAAGCACTCCCTGTCCGGTGAGTTGCGAGAAGTCGGGTTTGAAGAGGTATTCGAATCCTTTTGCGGCGCCAGGCAGCGTGGCCGAACGCACACACAGCACCATCAGCAGCACCACCAATACGGGCATCAGTATCTTCGACACCCGCTCGATGCCTTTCTGCACACCGCCCACAATCACCGCGGCGGTGAGGATTAGGAACACCGCTATGCACAATATGGGTTGTAGTGCCGAGTTGGAGAATTTATTAAAGTGTTCTATAATCCCGTTGCTGTCAAGTCCTGCAAGACTGCCTGTCGCCGCCTCGACGAAGTAGTTCGTCGTCCATCCTGAAATGACGAGATAGAGCGCGAGAATCAGGAAACTGGTAATAAGTCCCAGCAGGCCAGCATAGCGCCACCAGCGCTGTTTAGGCGAGGACGCGAGGGTCTCGTAGGCGAATATCGGAGTGCGACCCGTGCGACGACCAATGACAAACTCGGTCAGCATCAGCGCCATGCCGATGAAAAACACAAAGCAGAGATAGACGAGCAGGAACGCTCCGCCGCCATACTGTCCGCAGATATAGGGGAACCTCCAGATGTTGCCTAATCCCACTGCCGAGCCTACCGCCGCTGCGATAGCTCCAAAACTTGATGTAAAACCTTTCGCTTCAGACATTGTTTATTTGTTGTATGTTGATACGTTTGATGTTGATACGCTTAATGACCACTTTTCATTTGACAATTCACACTCCTCCCATCTTTTCCACGTACTCCGTCCAGCTCGCCCTCTGCGATTTCGCCTTGTGCTTCTTTGGTTTCAGCTCCTGATGCAGAGCCGCCATGGGGTGGGTGAGTTGCAGGTAGTGGCAGTAGGCCGCCGCCAAAGCGTCGGTGGCGTCGAGATATTTCGGCTCGTCGTCAAACCCCAGCTGCATCCTCAGCATCCCCGACACCTGCTCTTTCGATGCGGCGCCGTTGCCCGTGATATATTGCTTTATCAGGCGCGGTTCGTATTCTGTGAACGACAGGTCGCGACTCATTGCCGCTGCTATGGCCACACCTTGCGCCCGTCCCAGCTTCAGCATCGACTGCACGTTCTTGCCATAGAACGGAGCCTCTATCGCCAGGTGGTCGGGGTGATATTGGTCGATTATTTCCACTACGCTGTCGAAAATCTTGCGTATTCTGAGGTTGTAATCCTCGATGCGTTTCAGGTACAGCACGTCCATCGTCACCAGCTGCGCGCGAGTCTCCTCCACACGCAGGATGCTCCATCCCATTATCAAAGTTCCCGGGTCGATTCCCAATATGATGCGCTCCATGCGATTTTTTTAGAGTGTGCAAAGTTACGAACAATGCCGCTAATTGCAAAATATTTTTGAAGAAAGCTCAGAAGTGCGATATATTCCGTATCTTTGCACGTCTTTTTCAAGCAAGTCTTTACCATGAACAAGATTATCATAACAATCAACAGGCAGTGTGGCAGCGGCGGTGGCGAAATAGCCAAGCTGCTGGGCGAGAATCTGGGTTTGAAAGTCTATGACCGCGAGCTGCTCGAAAGTATCGCCAAGTCGTTCGATATGACCATCGAGCATATGGAGCAGGTCAAGTCGCAGAGGGTCAACTGGTGGAGCGATTTCTGCCGCTTTTATCAGCAGTTCGGCGCTGCGGGGCATACGGTCAGTGCTAAGCCCGACGTGACGCCGCTGAGTCTCTACTATGCCGAGGCACGGGCTCTGCGCGAGCTGGCTGAGAAGGAAAGCTGCATCATCGTGGAACGTGCGGGTTTCCATATCTTCCGCGACAATCCCGAGGCGCTGCACCTGTTCATCAGCGCCGACCGCGAATCACGTATCGCACGTGTCGCCGCACAGCTTAACATCGACCTTGGCGAAGCAGAGAAGACGATGGACCGTATCGACAAGGGACGCGACAATTTCGTCAAGAACGTCACCGACTCGTCGCGCTACGACTTGCGTAACTACGACTTTGTGTTCAACGTCACAGGTAGAGACGTCAACAGTGTGTCCGAGTTCCTGGCGAATAACATACGCCTCAAGATGAACCAATAGAAGCGCAAACGGCAGCTATCCTTATGGGCAGCTGCCGTTTGCCGTTCATGATTGCATACCCGCAAAGACGGTTATTTACCTTCTGTTTTTTGCGATTTTTCATGTGTTAAAATGCGAAAGTTAAGTGCTTGGTAATCTTGTGACTAAGCACTTTTTTCGTTGCAGAAAACGGGTGAAAAACGAGGTATAAGGTATTGATATATAGATTGTTGTATCTACAGTTTTTGCTCACCTTCTGCTCACCTTCTGGGTTGGGCCAACGTCGGGACATAATAACGCTGGTGGAAAGTCGTTATAACTATGACCGAGGTGAGAACAGGGAAGGAACGAGGCGGCAACGGGGCAGGAACTGGGTTGGAACGAGGGAGGGACGGGGCTGTGGATGGACAGGAACGGGGTGCTGGAGATGGCCGAACGAGGAGGTAATGGAGAAGGAACGGGGTGGAAAGGAGGAAGGAACGAGGAGGGAGGGAGAGGACGGGGTGAGCACAAACGGATAACGAAAACGGAACAGATATGGCAAAGATTGGGAGTTCGCTGATACATCCGACGGGAGCGATTGGCGACATGGTTTTTTACAAACGGTTTGGCAGGACGTACTGCAAGCGTAGAACAAACGTGTTTAACGACCGGAGGTCGGAGGAGCAACTGCAACAACGTGCGCGTTTTAAGGCGATGCGACGGACGGCGTCGCTGATGGGCACGATGCTGCAGCGGGGCTTGACGAAGTATGCGCATGAGCACGGGATGACGGAGGAGAATATGTTTATGCGGATGAACAATGAGTGTTTCAAGTGTGAGGGCGGAAGGGTGAAGATTGACTATACGGGGCTGAAGGTGGCGTATGGTCAGGTGGGAGAGGTGAAGGTGTCGGGGGTGAGGCATGAGGGGAACAGGGTGAAGGTGAGGTTCGGGATGTGGCAGCCGGAGGAGGTGGCAAGCAAGACGGATGTGGTGCACATATACGCGGTGGAGCCGAAAGAGGGGCTGTGTGAGCTGGTGGCGAGCGTGGAGAGGCGTGCCGGGGCGGTGGAGTTTGAGCTGCCGGTGCCGGAGGGGAAGGGGCGGTGGACGTACTACCTGTATGCGATGGCGGAGGCGGCGAGTACTGCGGGTCGGCCGACCTTGTCGGCGGACGAGAAACGCGCGGACAAGGGTCACAGGAACATTAACAGAAGGGTGTCGAGGAGCGAGTTTGTGGGGAGGGTGAGTGTGGTGGTTTAGGATGGGGTTGAAGGTAAAAAAAGCCCGGACCTTTGGGGTTCGGGCTTTTCTGTTTTGTCGCTTGCTGTTTTAGCTTCGGAAGAAGGGTTTATTGGATGTCTATCTTCTGAGCGAGGGCTTTCTTCTCGTCTTCGCTCATGAAGCGGTACAGCTGCTTGTTGATGGCGCTGCCTGTGACGGTGAAGTCGTCGTAGTCGATGGCCAGTTCCATATTCGGCTCCACCACCACAGGCAGGCCGATGCCGTGAGAGTTGGTGATCCATCCGATGAAAGTTGTGTCGGTATGGCCGGAGAGACTAATCGCCCAGTCGCTCACTTTGGCGGAGTCGATAACCGCCCACGCCTGTTTGTTGAAAAACTTAAACACCGTTTCCTCCTCAATGTCCAGCGGCAGGTTCTCCACCGAGATGGAGAAGTTCTTTTCTTGTGCCGCCGCAACACCGCAGGCGGCCAACAAGACGGCTATTAGAAGTGATTTGTTCATAGCGAGATTATTCACATTTGCTATGCTGTGTTTCTTGTGATTTGGAGCTGCCTATTGCCAGCACGGTGTAGGCCTCGCCGTGCATGTCGCTTTTGGTTTGGATGGTGCCGCTGTACGAGGCGGTGTCGCCCGAAGAGTGGGTTACGCCAAGGATTGGATCTTCTGCCCAAATGACACTCTCGTTGTGTTCGAGTATATAATTATTATTGTCCACAGTAAGTGCCCAAACCAATCCTGGCACCACCGGTTCGGTCTCGGCGGGGTTGTTCACATGACACAGTGTGCCCGAGTAGGTGTTGGCTTGTGTCGTTGTTTGTGTTGTGTCCTGCGGGGTGTCGGTAGGGGTGTCCTCGTCTTCGCACGACACCATCATCATGCCCATCAGAGCTACAGCCATAAAGAGCAGCCGGACACTCAGCTTCTTTGATTGAATTGTTGCCTTTTTCATAGTCTTATTGTTTTATGGGTTATACGATATATTATTTGCAAAGTGAACGATGGTTACTTCTTCTTCTGGTGTTTCATCCGTACTTCCATAGTGAAAGCCCAGGCGAAGCCGAACCAGAGGTAGAGGAAGATGAATACGAGGGGTTGGAGCTTGTAGGGCTGGTGGTGGATCAGCATCGTCACCAGCGGGATGACGAAATACATGAAAAGACCCCAGTAGGTCGAGTCGATGTAATAGCTTGCGATGCGGTGTTTGATGCGCCATTGGCGGTAGTTTTCAAGTGTTTTGCTCATGGTTTGTGTTGTTAGATAAGGATAAATGTCGATTTTTGTACTGGGAGTTAGGTGGGCGTTGGTAGGGCGTTGGGTGGTCGATAAGTTTTAGCCGTTTTCGAGTGGTCGGTGGTCGTGATTTCGGGTGCAAAGATACGGTGGCGGGATTGCGGTTTACGAATGATTTGGAATATTTTTTTTGACAGAATGTGGAAGGTGTTGGTTTGGCGGAGGTTGTGGATGTTGGATTTTCGAGGCGTTACAGTTGTTACAGTGTTACAGTTGAAAATGGATGTTTTGATAGGTTTGATGTTGATAGGTCGATATGTTTTATGGCTGAATGCCAAATCGGTCATTTTGGTCATTTGTCATTTTGTCAAAATCGGTTTTCGATGTGTCATTAAGTGTCATTAGTCAATAAGTCAATAAGGAATTGTGGAAATTGGTTTGTTTTATTTGGATGACTTGTTGTGATTTTTATTTGAACCTTTTTGGATGTTGTCATATAATTCTTTGGCTTCGGGGTCCACATCTTTGAAGGTCTCGTAGATTTTTTTGTATGTCACGGCAGAGTTTTCCTCTTGGGTGCGGGTGTCGAAGGTATAGAGTGTGCTGTCGTTGTAGCTGAAGGTCATCAGGTAGTCGTCTGGAGAGGGATGGCGTCCTTTCTCATGAATAAGGTTGAATGGGTCATTTCTTGACGCCCTGAAAAATTTTACGGAGGGCAAGGTGCGGAAGTCAGGTGGAATCGGCAAGTTGTTTGCCCGATAGATGCTGTCAAGAATCATACAGCGCTGTTCGGGTGTGTCGATGTGGAAGTCATTTAGCAGTTGGCTAAAGCCGATGGAGTCCCTCGCGACGAGCACGGTTACGTTGAGCCTCAATGTGTCGTTGATTCGGTAGCCTTTGATGAAGGAGGCGTCGATGTGCTCGTTGTCTTCGTAGTGTTTGTATAGGACGCCTACGTCGCGTGGCGGGAAGATGTCGTACCAGTAGCGCACGACAAGCACGGTGGCGACCTCCATCACGAGTATGAGTGCCACGACTGTCCAGAATGTACGTACTTTCTTTTTCATTTTGTGCAAAACATTTTGTTGATTGATGTTACTGCTGCGAATGCCGTTGTGTGACCAGATGGGCTTATGGCGCAAATGTAGTCATCGTGGGTCGGGATTGCTGTAGCTGCTGTTACAGGCACGATGGCCAGCAGACATAGTGCGACGGTCGTCATTGCTGCCATACGACGGCGGCGGTAACGACGACAGCGGTCGGCGAGACCTATGTTGTTGACGGTAAGTAGCGCCTGCACCAGCTCGCGTTCGGAGGCGGATGGCCGCTGACTGCTGACTGCCAACTGCTGATTACTTTTATCTTTCTGTTTCATATTTCGTCGTTGTTTAGTCGGTTTACTATTACTGTGGCGTTTTTGAGTCGGATATGGCCGTGACCGGCCAGTTTTCGGAGGCGTTTGAGTATGCGGTGTCGGGTGGAGATGACGGAGTCGCGTTTCACGTCGAGTGTTGTGGCGATGTCGTCGTCGCTGTAGCCGTCGGCCATAAGTTGGAAGTATATGCGCTCGCGCTTGGAGAGGAGTGAGGCGAGCTTTTCGATGCTTTCGCGTAGCCGTTCGTTTGACTCCTCGTCGGACAGCGGCTCATCCGGATGCTCTTCTATCGGCAGCGCGTCGTGTAAGCTTGCGTTCCGCCTATGACGGCTCCACGTGTCGCGGCAGCGCCACCACACGAAATTCCTGCGCTGCATGGCGGTGGCATTCTCACGCAGTGTGTCGTAATGAGTGAGGATGTTGAAATAGGCTTCGCTCACCAGCTCGCGGCAGAGTGTCTCATCGCCCTTTACACGGACGATGAAGAAACGCTCTATATAGTCGCGGTGGGACATGATGAGCTTCACGATGTCGTCACGCTTGGCGTCGGGGGAGATTATGGAGGAGGAATGTTTGATGTTGATATGTTGATATGTTTGATGTTTATGGGTTGAAGTTGGTGGCGAATTGAGGAAGAAGTGCCGGATTCGGAAATCCGGCACAACGGGTGCTCAACTTAGTTTAGGTATTCGTATTCGTAGCTTGTTGTGCCGCTATCAGATGCGATTTTCACTATGCAGGATGTTGGATAATCGCCCTTGTAGGTGTAGGTATAGGTGACACTCTCAGTAGTGTTGCGATTGATGTCTTGATATTTACTGGCAAGGATGTTGTTTTTGTCAAACACTTTAAACGTTGAACCTAGAAGATAGTAATCCTCGTTAAGGTCATTGAGCCACGAGACGCCCAATCCACAGAAAGGATTGCGCTTATTGTCGTAGGTAAACTCATTTGTCTTAATGTATCCATCATAATCCCACACCATCTTTGATATGTTGTTCCCATCCCAAGTTATAGAGACTTTGAAGATTAACTCACCCGATTTGCTGTTTGCTTTGAGTTGCAGGCAGGCTTCGTTCTGCTGCAGGTCTAACGGCATAAGCATGTCGAGCATCAGATTGTTATCGAAAGAGCCTTTCGAGCCATCGGGAAGATTCAGGTAGATGAAATCGATGGCTGTTATTTTGCCGTCGGTTTGAGTGAACTTTGCTGTACTTCTAAGGATTCCTCCAACATAGTAATCGGCTTGTTGAAGATATTTGCCGTCGTAGGTAAAATCCGTTTTACAGTAGTGGTCATTGAGGAAATCTTTATAGATAATACTCGCTAAGCGTTTGCCATCATAAGAATAAGTATATAAATAAGTCGTATCGGGAGGGCAGTATAATATTGCTCTTGATACAAGCTTGTTGCCTTCCCACTTCCACAGTTCTCTATAAGAGCCTTGCATCGAAAGACCTTCTCCTGAGTAAACTATCTTGCTGATTTTCTTTTTGGGGTTGTAAACGCCGTCTTTTTGGCAGGATGAGGCGGCGAGGAGCAGCAGGGCTGCTGTTGCGATTAGAAGGGTTCTTTTCATAATTATGGGGATGTTTTGACTTAGTTCAGGTATTCGTATTGGTAGCGGTAGGTTCTGTTGTTGCTCTGTACGTCCATCCAATTTGTGGTACATGTTGTCGGATAATCGTCCTCATAGGTGTAGGTATAAGTGGTGCTTGTGCGAGCAGACGAATGAGTGTATTCGCATGTCAAGACGTTGTTTCTGTCGTACACAAAATAGCTTGGTTCTTGCCTCCAGTCGTCAATATCGACTAACAGATGGAGGTACATAACACCCATTCCGCAAAAAGGATTTCTTTTATCATCGTAGGTAAAAACACCTGTCTGCACATCACCCTCAAGGGTTGACACCATCTTTGTAATGTTATTTCCATCCCATGTCAGTTCGATTTTTGCTATGTGTTCTTCCGATTCGCCTTTAGCGTTGGCTTGACGACTTACACCGCTCATTTGTATATCCAATGGCAAGAGCATATCCAGCATTGAAGTACCAATGAAAGCATTTTTCCCAACGAAACGGTGATAGGTGATATCGATGGCTGATATTTTTCCATTGGTATGCGAAAATTGAACACTACAATAATGACGACCATCGGAGTAGTGTTCGGCCGACGAAAGTTTTTTTCCATCATACGAAAAGTCCGTCTTACAAGAGTAGCCATTAGTCGTGTAGGCGATACTCGCAAGGCGTTTGCCGTCGTAAGAATAAGTGAATTGGGCAGCAGCCTCGCCATCAGCGTCGAACAAAGTTCTGGAAGCAAGTTTGTCTCCATCCCACGTCCATTGTTCGTTCAAGCACATTGGGTTATCATACGCATAGCCAGATGCATCGGAAGGAGTTGAGCTACTTGAACTGCTGATTTTGCTGATTTTCTTTTTGGGGTTGTACACTCCGTCCTGGTCTTTTTGGCAGGATGGGATGATGAGAAGCAGCAAGGCTGCCGCCGCGAAGTAAAAGATGGTTCTTTTCATAACTGTATGTTTTTTTGTTGATATGTTTTATGTTGATAGGTTGAAGTCGGTGGTTGGATTTTTTTTGTGGTTATATAGTTAGTAGCAAAAAATGACAAAAACCGTGAGGAAAGGAAAAAAATCCAAGAGAAAATTACTCCCTTACACTATGTAATAGAAAAAATGGGGGTGAAAATTGACAAATGGGGTGAAGTTTTAACATTTTTTTTCATTTCACTGCCAGTTTGCGGGTGGTGGTGGCGGTGGTGGTGGTTACTTGGAGGGTGTAGAGTCCTGGGGTGAGGGTCGAGGTGTCGAGGGTTGTGGAGGTGCCGCAGTTGCGGAGGGTGCGTATCAGGCGGCCGTTGATGTCGCAGATGGTGAGCTCTTGTATCTCTGCGTCGCAGGTGACGACGGTGCTGTTGCTAGCTGGGTTAGGATATATTCTGACCGCCGACTGCTGACTGCCGACTGCTTCACCTATGCCTTCGTCACCGCCTGGGTTGTCGGGGTCAGGGTTCTCGGGGTCATCAGGGTCTTCAACAACGTCTGTTATCAAGAGTTCCATGCGGTCCTCCTCCCATTGCGGCAGCGGCTCGATGATGGCCATCATGTGATCCCATGATTCTCCGCGATCATGAGGCGTGCAATCCGCACCAAAGACTCTGACATCTGACGGTCCATTAATTTGCGTCCTGAAGGAATAATAGACCTTCGACCTGCATGACAGCATTTCTATTTTCCAATAGAGAAAGGTATCCCTTATGTGGACGGGCTGGTCGAAATAGATTTCCAGCACTTGCACCTGTTCATCAAACAATGTGCAGTCTTCTAATGGTATGGGATAGTATGCGTTATTGACGGAGTCATATACCGTCTCAGGATATGCTATTTCACCTGTTGTAATCGGGTGGGTCATATACCGCCTGACACCCACAGTGGTTTCGTCCAAGGTTATGCTGTCAAGCCTCTCGAAATGGGTGCCGTCGTCAGCTTTTTCACAGATATAAATCCTCACATAGTCGCCGGGATGGAATTCCTTGACACTGTCGATAAACACAGCGACACCGTAGATGTCGATATCGCCGTGTGGCAGGGGGTTTTGATGGTAGTCGCCAAAGTATTCGTTCCAGCCGGGATAGTTGGGGTGTCCTGGTACCACATCAATGCATCCGATATAATTATGTAAATACTCACTGCCAACTGGCCCAAATCCAACCTTGTCTTTAGTACACATGGAAACGGAGTCTATGATATGGCCTACTGATTCATCGTAGCTCCATACGGGCATCCAGAATTCATGAACGAGGGGGGTGTGAGCATATCGGTAGTAGTTGGTGTCAACTACTGTCTGCGCGTTCAGGTCTATAGCTGGCAGCGAGGACAGAACTATTGCAAAAAAAACGAAGCTAAGTATGTTTGTTTTCATAGTTTGTGGTTTTATTTGTAAATAATAACTATGCAAATGTATTTTTTTACATGACAATAAAAAAAACTAATAGCAAATCTGCTCGACATTCGATATCTGTATGGGACATTGTATTAAAAAACTATTCGTCCCTACTTTTCTATAAGTTGTAGGATTATTTCGACTGCTCATTCTTTCTTTTCATAATTTAATTATTTGGGGGTTAATAAATAGAAATCGTTTACAGACGGTATAAGGGATGAGTCTTTCACAGCTGTCGAACGTTTGCAACCTTCATCTATTTCAGCTTTTATGGAAAAAGCGGAAAAACTCCTATGGTTCAAAAATATTTTACTTTCAATACCCTGACGCAAACAAATAAAAATCATTATGTAAAGGATTTGATTTTACCCATTGCCATTGGGGTTGCATTGCTGCAAAACGTGCTTTGGACTCGGTTAATTAAAGAATTGACATATTGTCTGTTATTTGGTGACTTTTATGATTTTGTGTCTTGTTGTGGTTTCGGTGCTTTTTATTGTTAGGTAGTAGATGCCGACGGGGAGGGGAGAGAGGTTTAATGTGATTGTTTGATTGTGTGATTGTGTTAATGTTTCAGGTTGATAGGTTGGTTTTTTTTATGTTGATATGTGGATAGGTTGATGTGTTTTTTGTTGATGTGGTTAAGCCGGTGGTTGGATTTTTTGTGGTTATATAGTTGGTTGCAAAGACAAACAATTTTGTCGAAGATGCTTTTTGCTAAACTCGGTGTAGATTATTTTTTTCCCTTTGAGTCTTTAACATCACGAACCAGCCGCACGGAGAGGCCGAAGCATCGGACTTCGTTGCAGACGCCCATACTCCCGTCGTAGTGGAAGAGATAGCGTACATAGCCTTCGGAAATATGAGTGCTTGACCAGTAACGCCCTTCTGGCTCTTCCATATAGTGGATGACCTCCGTGCCACCCCGGAATTCGGCTGCTGGCAGGAAAATACAGCCAAGGTTTTCCATAATTTCCCATTCGCTAAGCGTCAGTACGAAGGCGTGGTAAGAACCGTAGGTGTTTAGATCGCATATCGGGGTTACGCCCTCAGGATGCTGATATCCGTCGGGGAAAATCACTAATCCATTCACGTTGTTCACGACGGCTTTTCTGAAAGAGAGGGGATAGCCGTTGTAGAGTGAAATCTGGCCGTCACGGTTGAACAGAAGGTAATTCCATTCGCCCTCTGTCAGGGTGCGCCACATGCCTGGAAGGTTGCCGCCGTTGCTGATGGCGTTGTAAACACCCCAGTCGGCATTGGCATAGGAGCCCGTAAGGTTGGTGTATTCGCTGTTGCCTGGTTGGTAGTCGGTGGCGTTTGCGCTCGTTGACCAGGGCTGATAGGCGCGAGCGCCGCTGTTCCATCCGCTGGTACCCCATCCGAAGAGGTCGATCCAGCCTGTGTATGTAGACGAGATGTTGGCGTTGTCGTCGCCGATGCAGTCGTACTGATGCTCGGCGAAGCGCCAAGTGCCGACCTCGGTGCCTCCAGTTGCAACGGCATGGGAGCCAGTGGTTGTGAACTGAAGGTTGCCTTTTGAGAAATGAACCTTACGGTCTGCCGCAACCGAGAATACTGCGTAGGATGCTCCGTTGTGGTCGAAGGCCCTAGAGGCTGTGTGCGGGTCGTCGTGGTCACTTGGGTCGTCGGTGGTGCCAGGGTTGTCGGGATTAGATGGGTCGCCATCTACAACAATGACGTGGCACACGTCACTTTTTTCGCCAGCACTGGCTGTTATGTCGCAGCTGCCAACTGCAACTGCTGTGACCACCCCGGATGCGTTGACTGTGGCCACGGCAGGACGACTGCTGAACCACTCCAAGTCCTGCGTGGCATCGCTGGGCGACACGATGGCTGATAACTGATAAGTGGAGCCGAGCGAAAGTTTTACAGAGGGCTGTTTGATATTGACGCTGTCAACCTCAACCGTGTCGGGTTTGCAGCTGCTTAATAGTGACAGGGCCACGCAAAACGCTGCCGACACCACTGTTAGAAAGATGGTCTTTTTCATGATTTTGATATTTTGGGTTAATCCTAGTTTATACACTTTTGCGTTATACAGACTGCTGGCCGTTGCCGTCGCCTGATAAACGCTTTTTGTAGATGTGGTAGCTCCACGCTGCTCCTGGCACCGCCATCAACGCGCTGATTGCCACTCCTATCCAGAGCGACGACTCGTTATAACCGAACAGCTGTCGCACAAAGTCGCCCACGGCAAGCGACACAAACCATATCGCCCATGCCGCCAGCAGGAATTTCCATTTCCCGTACCTTTTCCCACGCAGCTTCGTAAGCAACCTTTCAAAGACCACCGTCGATAACACTATGCCCAGCGCAATCCCTATAAAATACTTTATCGCTATCATATTATGCGAAATAAATGATACATTACTGCTGGTTGCGCACCGCACGTACACATCTTCCACCGACACGATTACCATTCGCTAATACATGTTGATATCCTGTGTATAGGAAAGAATATTCATAAGCATGAGGGTATTCCGGATGAAGCGAACTTGACTGATACCATCCGTAATTTACATCATCAACCATACGACTTCCTATAACATATATATTATTGTCATCATAGACGGGAACGATACAACCTGCTGCGGGGAGAAAAATACTCTGTCCGTTTTCGGCTGTGAATTTCCATCCGTTGGTTCCGTTCTGCGTAGTCCATCCCGAGGAGGTGTTTTCCATTAGTTCTTCCCAATCCTCTTTGGTGGGAATGTGAGCCCCGTTGCCAAGAATTACGGTGGCCACATCGTCTGATGGCTCAAGGACTGTCAGCATGTCGGTAAAGCCATTGTGACCGTCTTCGGGATTGTTACAATACTTGGTGAACTTCCAACTTCCAGTGTCGCACCATCTATATGTAGTGTACCAATAAATATCCTTCGTCTGCACTTCTCCCCATGCGTAATAGTCGCCGTACTCTTCGGGAGTGGCGGCGCCTATGTTGCAGCTGTACCACAGCAGTCCGCTGGGCAGGCCGAGGTCAACCCATTCACCGGGGACTTCTGGGGTATCCGTGTCGCCGTTCTCCCCTCCGGGAGTTGTCAGTTCAATGTCGTTTCTTTCGCATGACGCGATGCCGACCATCAGCAGCATTCCAGCTGCAAGGTAAAATAATGTCTTTTTCATAACTGTATGTTTTTTTTGTTGATATGTTTTATGTTGATAGGTTGAAGTCGGTGGTTGGTTTTTTTTGTGGTTATAAAGTTAGTTGCAAAATTAGACAAAAACCGTCATCACACTAGACAAAAATTGTCGTCTCATTATATACATAGACGCAAAGGGGGTAAAAAATTGACAAAGGGGGTGAAATTTTAACATTTTTTTTCGGGAAGGGGTTGGAGTTAAGGGGGAATATTGTTGGCTATCAGTGGGTTGGGTTGAATGGGGAAATTTGGCGGAAATTTTGAAGAAATCTAGCGGGGTTGTGGGAGAGAAATAATTCAGTTTTTGAAGAAATATTATAGGGTTGACGGGTGCTTCCTAAGCTGTAAGTGGTGTGTCTCCGACACTCATGTTGTTGCGGTTGGACCCCCACACTCCCAGTGTGGGGTTAATAGGATGGTGTGCTTTCGGCACACGATTGAGGGGGAGTAAAAAAGCCGCTTGGAAAGCGGCTTTTGGGCTTATTGCAGGTCGGTGATGTATTTTTCTACCTGCTGTTTCAATATCGGTAGGTCGTTGGTGTAGGTCTCCCAGACAAACAACGGGCTTGTGTTGTAGTAGCCGTGCACCAACACGTTGCGCATGTCGATAATCTGACGCCAGGGGATTTCAGAATGGCTTTCGCGGAACTCCTTGGTCAACAAGTTGGCCGCCTCGCCTATGACCATGATGTTGTAAACTACTGCGTGGTAGCACATCACGTCGGCTTTCATTTGTTCGAGGGTTTTGCCACGAAGGAAATCCTCGATGTGAGTAATGCTGCCGACGATATGCCGCAATCTTTCGATGTCTCTACTTTGCTCTCTCATATATAAGTCGTTTGTCGCGGTTGGCTGACTCTGCGGCGAAGGGCATCAATGTTCCCTCTTCGACCAAATCGACTTTGCGTCCGATGAGCTCCTCGATTTCGCGCCACATACCGGCATAGCGTAGCAATCCGATTGGACGTTCGTGGTCGAACACAACCAGTATGTCCACGTCGCTCTTTGGAGTTTCCTCGCCGCGGGCGAAGGAGCCGAAAAGCCATGCTTTCAGGACGGGTTGCGTCTTGAAGTATTCGGCTATGGCTTCAGTCATCGCTTGGGTGCTCATAGGTTGTGGTGTTTTGTGGTTCGGATTACGTGGCAATCACACAATTTGTAACGTTCTTCTGGTGAAAATATTGTGTGATGATACATACCCGCCATTTAGAAACTTGAATTTTTTTATTGGGGAGAGGGTGTTTTTGTGGAAGTTTGTTGTGCGGCGGGAGGGTCTTTTTTGGTGGGTTGTTGACTTGGGTGCGCACGAAAAAAAAGCCCGGACCTTTGGGGTTCGGGCTTTTCTGTTTTGTCGCTTGCTGTTTTGGCTTCGGAAGAGGGGTTTATTGGATGTCTATCTTCTGCGCCAGGGCTTTCTTCTCGTCTTCGGTGAACTTGGGCATCGTGATGGTCAGGATACCGTGCTCGACCTTTGCCGAGATCTGCTCGCGCTTGACGTTTTCGGGCAGGGTGAACACCTGCTTGAACTGAGAGGAGCTGAACTCGCGGCGCAGCCACTTGCGGCCCTCCTTTTCCTCTTTCTTGTTCTCCTTGGACATCTCGACGACAAGTTGGTTGTCGGTGTCGATGCTGATGGAGAGGTCTTCTTTCTTGAGGCCGGGGACACAGAGCTCCATCTCATAGTCTTTGTCGGTCTCGCTGATGTTCATTTTCGGGGTGGCGACACGCTCTTCGGGCATGAAGCTGTTGCCCCAGTTGAGAAGCTCGTTGAACAATGACGGCATCAATTCGCGGTTGTTTCTTGTTACTAACATGGTTTTGTCCTCCTTTTTTTTAATTGTTGATATGTTTTATGTTGATATGTTCGATGTTGATATGTTGATATGTTTTGTGTTGATATGTTCAATGTTGATATGTTTTGTTGTTTTCTTTTCGGGGCTCTTTCGAACTGCTTTACCGCCTTTCGGCGTCATTGGGGTATGTGCAAGTTGCGTGCCTAATGGATATTTGTGTCAAAATGGCAGAAAATGTGCTTTTTTGACTGATTTTATTATGTCAAAATGACACAAGGAGATGGGTTTCGGGGGCGGGAAATGGGGGTGGAGGGCTTGGGGCGGCACGCACCTAACCGTTGACTGTTAATATCTTTCGTGGAGGGGTGGGGCTATATATTATTAATTAAGTAATTTTGCAGATGATTGAACCGACTATTAACGCCTATGGAAACAGATGTTAGAAAAGCCGCCGAGAGTCAGGAAATCGGCAAGGAGTATATCAACCTGAAAAAGCTGCTGGAGGCGAAAGGGGTGAAGACGGGACGCCTGACGAGGGCGCTGCTGAGCCGTCTGCTGCACATCAAGGAGCTGAACGCGGGCATATATAACCATCGCGACAAGTTCGGGCTCGACTTCGTCGACGCGTTCTTCTACGGGGACCTGGGCATCACGGTGGAGACGATACACCCCGAGCGGATACCGCAGGAGGGATACCCGATTATAGCCGGGAACCACCCGCTGGGCGGCCCCGACGGGCTGGCGCTGATGGGCGCGGTGGGGAAGTTCAGGAAGGACATTCTGTTTCCTGTGAACGACTTTTTGATGCACCTGCCGGGGTTGAAGTCGCTCTTTGTGCCGATTGACAAGGTGAACAAAAACAAGAACATCGAGGCTCTGGAAAACGCCTTTGCAGGCGAGAACACGCTGCTGTACTTCCCGGCGGGGATGTGCTCGCGGCTGATAAAGGGTAAGATACGCGACCTGGAGTGGAAGCCGACGTTCATAAAGAAGGCCATACGCTATAAGAGGGACATCATTCCTGTCTTTTTCGACGCGCGTAACCGCAAGCGGTTCTACCAACTGGCGAACCTGAGGAAGCGGCTGGGGGTGAAATTCAACTTCGAGATGGCGCTGCTGCCGGGCGAGATGTTCGCGCAGAAGGGCAAGACATTCAAGCTGGTGGTGGGCAAGCCGATTCCGTGGAGCCGCTTCGACAACAGCCACTCGGCCAAGGAGTGGGCGGCGATGCTGAGGGAGTATGTGTATAGGCTGGGCGCGGAGCCGGATTTGGAGTTTTGAGGGGTTAGTGATTAGTGAATAGTGATTAGTGAATGGACAAATGGGGATTGTAGTGACCAGTGATCAGTGACCAGAGATGGGTTTGATTATAAGTTTTGAACTATGGAGAATATCGATATAAGTTACATCCGTGAGCCTGTTGAGAGGGCGCTGTTGCTGCAGGAGCTGAAGCAGCGGCATTTCCTGCGCAAGACGAACTACGGCGACAAGGAAATATATGTGACCACGGCGCACCGCTCGCCGAACATCATGCAGGAGATTGGACGGCTGAGGGAGCTGAGCTTCGCGCTGCAGGGCGGCGGCACGGGCAAGCCAGTCGATATAGACGAATACGACACGCTTCCCGACCCACACTGCTACAAGCAGCTGTTTGTGTGGAGTCCGCAGGACCAGGAGATTGTGGGCGCCTACAGGTTCATACACGGCACGAACATACTGCAGCGTCCCGACGGCACCTACGCCACTTCGGCGGCGTCGGAGTTCCACTTCAGCGAGGAGTTTATAAGGGACTACCTGCCGTTTACGGTGGAGCTGGGCAGAGCTTTCGTGCAGCCGAAGTTCCAGCCGGTCACAAGCTTCAGCAAAGGGCTCTACTCGCTCGACAACCTGTGGGATGGCATCGGGGGCCTGGCGATGGAGATTCCCGAGACGCACTATTTCTTCGGGAAGGTGACGATGTACTCGCAGATGAACCCCGAGGCGAAGGACCTCATACTTTATTTTCTCAAAAAGCACTTCCCTGACCGCGACGGCCTTCTGTGGCCCTATGAGCCGAGGGAGATTGGGACGGACTTCAACAAGCTGCACCGTCTGTTCAAAGGGCGCAACTACAAGGAGGACTACCAGACGCTGGTGCACTCGGTGAGGGAGATGGGGTCGAGCGTGCCGCCGCTCATCAACGCCTACATGAAGCTTTCGCCCACTATGCGCACGTTCGGGACGGCGATGACACACGGCTTCGGCGACGTCGATGAGACGGGCATACTGATCAAGCTGGGCGACATATATCCCGACAAACGGAGCCGCTATTTCGAGTCGTACGAGAAACGCAACAAGCGCCTCGACCGTCGCAACCTCTTCAACATCGACCTGGAGAAGCTTCCGTGGTGGGGCAAGAACGACGACGGCGAGACGGAAAGCATAGCGGAGCATATAGCGAAAATAAAAGAGCGACACGAGGAACGCAAGAAGGTGCGCTCGGAGAAACGCAAGGCACTACAGGAAGAACGCAAAGCCAAACGCACCAAGAGGACAGAAACAAAGGCCAAGACCAAAGCTGAACCGAACAAGGCAAAGAAGGAAACAAAGGTTAAGACGAACACGAAAGAAGTGAATGAGAAGAAAGCGGTCAGCAATGATTAATTTTGAATTTTGAACTTTGAATTTTGAAGATAGGAAACCTATCAACGTTAAACCCTTCAACGAATCCACATGACAATCAAGTCGGCCGAATTCATAGTGAGCAACAGCACCTACAAGAAGTGCCCTGAGGACGGAAAGCCCGAGTATGCGTTCATTGGGCGCAGCAATGTGGGCAAGTCGTCGCTTATCAACATGCTCACCGGCGTGAAAGGATTGGCAAAGACGAGCGGGAAGCCCGGCAAGACGCAGCTGATAAACCATTTCCTCGTGAACAAAGAGTGGTATATCGTGGATTTGCCCGGCTACGGCTACGCCCGTACGGCGAAGACCTCGCGCAAGGCGTGGGCGAAGATGATTGAGGACTATATGCTCAAGCGGGAGGCGCTGGTGAACGTGTTCCTGCTCATCGACTCGCGCATACCGCCGCAGAACATCGACATAGAGTTTGCCAACTTCTTGGGTGTGAACGGTGTTCCGTTTACGATTGTCTTCACCAAGACCGACAAGGAGAATCAGCGCACGGTGAGCGGTAACGTGAACGAATTCAAGAAACGGATGATGCAGGACTGGGAGTCGCTGCCCGAGATGATACTCACCTCGTCGGCGACGGGATATGGAAAGGAGCAGCTCCTGGCCTATGTAGAACAAATAAACGAAAGCCTATGAAAAAACTTGCAATCATAGCCGCGATTTTGACGGCGTTTAACGTCGCGGCACAGAATACCTCGAAGCTCGACCAGGCGGTGCGTGAGGCGCAGAACTCGGCACAACTCAGCCATGCCACGCTCGCGGTGAGCGTTTACAACATCACCAAGGACAAGAGCGTCTATTCGTATGAAGGGCAGAAGTCGCTGGTGCCGGCGTCGATGGCGAAGATGCTGACAACGGCGGTGGGATTCGAGAAACTCGGCTCGTCGTTCAGATTCAAGACGGTGGTGAAATACACGGGCAAGATAGACAAGGGCGGTGTGCTGCACGGCGACATAGTGATTGTGGGCGGCGGAGACCCGATACTTGGCTCGTACAGGTACAAGCAGACGACGCCCGACTCGGTGTTTGCCTCGTGGATGAGGGCGATGCGCAACCATGGCATCAAGAGCGTTGACGGGAGGGTGTGCTACGATGCCAGCGTGTTTGACGACAAGCAGCACAACGACAGCTGGCAGTGGGGCGACATTGGCAACTACTACGGCTGCGGAGCCTCGGGGCTCAACTTCCACGAGAACATGTATTTTGTATATTTTAACGGCGGACAGAAGCTGGGAGCCGCCGCGACGGTTGACCACACTTCGCCCAACGGGATAAAGGTGCACGGGCAGAACTATGTCACCACAGGGCCAGCCAATTCGGGCGACAACGTGGTGATATACGGCGACGCCACCAGCTCGGTACGCGTGTATGAAGGCACCGTGCCGCTGGGCAAGCGCAACTTCTCAGTGCGAGGAGCTTTGCCAAATCCCGCCGAGAGCTGTGCGGCGATGTTTACCGCCTACCTCAAAGGGAAAGGGGTAAATGTGAGCGGAACTCCCACACAGAATCTGCGTCACGCCGAAGGCAAGGAGATGGTGGATTACCTGTCGAACACATACTATGTCATAGCGCAATACACCAACTTGACGAGCAACAACCTGTATGCCGAGAGCATTTTGAAATACCTGGGTTACAAGGTTTACAAGAAAGGGACCTCCGAGAACGGCTCGAAGGTGATAATGAGCTACTGCACGGAAGGCGGCCTTAACACCGACGGGGTGGTGGTTAGGGACGGCTGCGGTTTGTCGCGCGAGAACAGGGTGACGAGCGATTTCATGTGCCGCTTTCTGCGTCATGTCGCCCGTAGACCGATTTATAGCGATTTCAGCAAGTCGCTCGCCAAGGTGGGCGAGAGCGGCACGGCCAAGAACATGCTGCCCAAGCTGCCCGCAAATGTGGCAATGAAAATCAAGAGCGGCTCGATGGACGGTGTGAAGAGCTATGCCGGATATATCACTAACTCGAAAGGCGACCTGCTCTGCTTCGCCATAATAGCCAACAACTTCACCTGCTCTGCGTCGCAGGTGCAGCCGCAAATGGAGAAAATCATGATGCAGATGGCTACGATGCAGTAGAGGCTTCGTGAAGGTGCAAAAAAAAGGCTTCCTCGTTGTGGAAGCCTTTTTTGTTGGAGTAGGTTCGTTTATTTTATAAGGAATTGGAACCTGTTGAAGTTCTTCAAAGCGATGCCTGTTCCGCGAGCCACAGCGCGCAGGGGGTCTTCGGCGATGTGCACCTGAAGTTTTGTCTTCGACGAGATGCGCTCGTCCAAGCCGCGCAGCAATGCGCCGCCGCCAGCCAGCCAGATGCCGGTCTTGTAGATGTCGGCGGCTAGCTCAGGCGGGGTTTGAGCGAGGGTGTCGAGGATGGCTTGCTCGATTTGGGTGATGGATTTGTCGAGGGCGTGCTGCATCTCTTTGTAGTTGATGGTGACCTCCTTGGGCAGGCCGGTCATCATGTCGCGTCCCTTGCAGGGGAAGTCGTCAGGAGGATTCTCCAGTTCGGAAACGGCCGAGCCCACGGCTATCTTCACGCGTTCGGCTGTAGGAATGCCGATAATCATGTTGTGATGCTTGTGCATATAGTCAACCACGTTTTGGTTGAACACGTCGCCAGCCACGCGGATGGAGTCGTTGCAGACGATGCCACCGAGGGAGATGACGGCGATTTCAGCGGTACCGCCTCCGATATCGACAACCATGTGTCCGAACGGTTCGAGGACGTCGATGCCGATACCCACAGCTGCGGCCATGGGCTCGTGTATCATGCGTATCTCTTTTGCGCCAGCTTGTTCGGCGGCTTCGCGCACGGCGCGTTCCTCAACGTTGGTGATGCCCGAAGGTATGCAGATGACCATCTTGAGTGACGGCGGCATGAACGAGCGGCTGATGCTGGTCATGCCGATGAGGCGGCGGATGAGGTGTTGAGCCATCTCATAGTCGGCGATGACACCGCCCTTCAGCGGTCGTATGGTTTCGAGGTTGCGCTGGTCGGTACGACCTTCCATGAGCTGCGCCTCTTTACCGACGGCCTTTATCTCGCCGGTGTTGCGGTCGTAGGCTACGATGGAGGGCTCGTCAATGACCACCTGGTCGTTGTAAATAACTATGGAGTTGGCTGTGCCCAAGTCCATTGCTATCTCTTTGTTGAAAAGCGAAAGAAGACCCATATTTTGTTTTTGTTTTTTGTTTTTAGTTTTAAGTTTTGAGTTTCAAGTTGCTGGTTCCAGGTTTTGAGTTTTAAGTTCTTGGGTTCAGGTTCTTTGAGTTATTAGTTCTTTTACGTTTTCTGAGGTCGTTTTGTTTCAAGTACCAATACTTTCACATCAATGCTTGAAATGGCGTTTACCAGTTATCACCATCGCCATCTTGTTCTTTTCGCAGTAGTCGATGGAGTCTTGGTCGTGTATGGAGCCGCCGGGGTGGACCACTGCGGTGATTCCCGCCTCGTGGGCTATCTCGACGCAGTCGGGGAAGGGGAAGAAGGCGTCGCTTGCCATCACTGCGCCGTTGAGGTCGAAGCCGAAGCTCTTGGCTTTGGCTATGGCCTGTCTCAGTGCATCCACGCGCGAGGTTTGGCCGGTTCCGCTGGCGTAGAGCTGGTGGTTCTTGGCCAGCACGATGGCGTTAGACTTGGTGTGTTTCACCAGTATGGTGGCGAAGGCGAGGTCGGCGGCTACATCAGGAGTCACAGGCGTTGAGGTCACGCTGGTGGTCATCTCTTCGGCTTTGGGCACCACGGTGTCGCGATCCTGCACAAGAACTCCGTCGAGTACGTTGCGGAACGTCTGCCGGTGCATCTCGAACGGGTTGCGTTTCAGGATGATGCGGTTTTTCTTGCCTTTGAGAATCTCGAGGGCGTCGGCATCGTAGTCGGGTGCTATGCACACCTCGAAGAATATCTTGTGCATCTCTTCCGCCACCTCTTTGGTGATGGTGCGATTGGTGATGAGCACGCCGCCGAAGGCCGATACGGGGTCACTTGCCAAAGCCATCTTCCAGGCATCAAGCAGAGTGTCGGCGGTAGCCATTCCGCAGGCGTTGTTGTGCTTCAGTATGGCGAAGGCGGTGTCGTCGAAGTCGTCTATGAGCGAGCAGGCCGCATCGATGTCGCCCAGGTTGTTGTAGCTTATTTCCTTGCCGTTAAGTTTTGTGAAACAGGCATCCAGGTCGCCGTAGTAAAACCCTTTCTGGTGGGGGTTTTCACCGTAACGCAAAGGCACGGCTTGGAGGCAGCTCTGTTTGAAGGCAGGGATTTTTTCGGTGCGGTTGAAGTAGTTGAAGATGGCGGTGTCGTAGTGCGAGCTCACGTTGAAAGCGTAAGCGGCAAAGCGATGTCTCTCTTCAAGAGTTGTGCAGCCCTCGTTTTTGCGGTAGATGTCGAGGAACTCGGCATAGTGGTTCACTGCCGGCACGATGATGACATCCTTGAAATTCTTGGCGGCGGCGCGGATGAGCGAGATGCCTCCAATGTCTATTTTTTCGATAATGTCCTGCTCGGGAGCGTTGCTTGCCACCGTCTGCTCGAATGGGTAGAGGTCCACGATTACGAGGTCGATTTCGGGTATCTCGTATTCTTTCAGCTGTTCGCCATCGCTGAAGATGTCGCGGCGGCTCAGGATGCCACCGAACACCTTGGGATGCAGCGTCTTCACGCGGCCTCCGAGAATGGATGGATAACCCGTCAGCGACTCCACGGCGACAGGCTCGATGCCGAGGTCGTGGATGAACTTGTGGGTGCCGCCGGTAGAGTAGATGGTGACATCGTTTTTGTGCAGTTCACGCACGATGTCCTCAAGTCCGTCTTTGTAGTAAACCGAAATTAATGCGCTTTTTATTTTTTTCGTTTCCATATCTCAATTGTTGTTAGTCTCCAAATTCTATTCCAAGTCCTTTGGCGGTGTGCACCAAGCGACTGTCGGGGCTTACGAGGTTCTGCTCGCGGACGGCTTCTTCGAGTGGGATGCCAACCACATCGGGGTGGTGGTAGGCCACCATCTGGCCGAACTTGCCTTCGAGCACAAACTCCATTGCGCGCACGCCGAACTCGCTTGCCAGCACACGGTCGAAAGCGATGGGTGTGCCGCCGCGCTGTAGGTGTCCAAGTATGGTGCAGCGTATGTCGTGCTCCACGCCCGCGGCTTTCAGGTCGGCTGCCAGTTGTTCGGCTATGCCTCCCAGCTTGATGTGCTGATAGCCTACCTCGCCAGTCACTGTGCCGGTTACCGAACCGCCTGCAGGCACAGCACCTTCGGCTACCACGATGATGCAGTAACCGTGACGTTTGTTATAACGCTGCTCTATCTTCTGCTTGATTTTTTCGAGGTTGTAGGGTATCTCGGGGATGATACAGACGTCGGCACCGCCAGCGATGGCGCTGTGCAGCGCAATCCAACCCGCGTCACGACCCATCACCTCCATGATGAACACACGGTTGTGCGAGGCTGCGGTGGTGACCAACTTGTCGATGGCTTCGGTGCATATCTGTACAGCCGTCTGGAATCCGAAGGTATAGTCGGTCAGCGACAGGTCGTTGTCAATGGTTTTTGGCACGCCCACAATCTTCAAACCTTTCTGGGCCAATCCGAGAGAGATGCGCTGGGAGCCGTCGCCGCCAATGTTTATAACCGCGTCGATGCCGAGGTAGGAGAGCTTTCGTATCATCTCGTCGCTGCGATCAACCGTTGTCCAGCTGCCGTCGGGGTTCTTCACCGGCCATGCAAACGGACCTCCCTTGTTGGTTGTGCCGAGGATGGTGCCGCCTTGTATCTGCAGACCTTCCACCGATTTTTCGTCGAGGATTTGTATCTCGGTGGGCTCACGCAACACACCGTTGAAAGATTCGATACATCCCACCACTTCCCAGTCGTTTTCCTGTGAGGCGCGTTTTACTATGCCTCTTATCACTGCGTTCAGGCCGGGGCAGTCGCCGCCTCCTGTGAGAACCATTACTCGCTTCAGTGCCATAGATTATTGGGGTTTGAGTGTTATTGTTATCCGATTGTTTTTCAGCTGTCTTAATGTAAGTGCCGATTATTTCATAGACGAACAAAAATACATATTCTTTCTTAATTATGCAAGTGCTTTTTTTAACATTGTGTTCATTTAATGCTAAAAGAAACGGTCGATTGTCGCCAAATTCTTTTCAAGGATGGTGCAAAACGGACGCCAGAAACACATCCGATGTGGCAGTGGAAAACGTCTGGCTGAACCAGGGTGAGGGTTATCAATGTTGCAGTGTTGAAAAATGATTGTTCTGGGTGTGGCTTTGCAATGGGGATATATGTATTTTTGCAAATTGAAAAGGAGTGTGGGATGGTGTGTGAGGAAGTCCATCCCGCGGGTGTTCACAATAAGGCAATCAAAAAATCACGCAATAAAACAATGTCCGAAGAAGAGATTATCCATCTGAAAGATGTACTGATTAGCTACGACGATGAGTCGCCAGTGTTGTCGCATGTCAACCTTTCGTTGAAGAAAGGCGAATTTGCGTATCTCATAGGCAAGAGCGGGGCCGGCAAGACCTCTCTGCTGCGCTCGCTTTATGCACAGCAGTCGATAGAAGGGTTGGAGGCCAACGTTTGCGGTTTCGACCTGCTAAAGATGAAACGCCGTCGCCTGCCTTTGTTGCGAAGAAAAATCGGAATAGTCTTTCAAAACTTCAATCTGTTGAACGACCGTAACGTGTATGACAACCTTTATTTTGTACTGAGGGCGACAGGTTGGAAGAAGCGCAAGCTGATGGACCAGCGTATCATGGAGACATTGGATGCTGTGGGATTGGCTGGAAAGGCACAGTCGCGCACACGTCAGCTTTCGGAAGGCGAGCAGCAGAGGGTCGGAATCGCGAGGGCGTTGATAAACAACCCTGAGCTGATTCTGGCCGACGAGCCGACAGGCAATCTTGACCCCATCACATCTTCGGAGATTATGCAGCTGCTGACGGATATCAACAAAAACTCCCAGATACCGATGCTCATCTCCACACACGATTTCATGATGATTGACAAATTCCAGGCACGTGTGATATGCTGCGAGAACGGCACGCTGGTTGACCCCGAACAGGGCGGCGCTCAAGACTAGACGCTTGCGTTGTTGGACAATAAAAATGTGCTGCGGATGTAATTAATGAGGCGCAAACGGCACTAAACAATAAAAACCAGTGGCTGGCGTTTTATTTAACAGTCAGTGATTTGAAAAAAATACAGTTCCAGATATGAAGAAGATTCTTTTATTGATTCTTGCGGTGCTGGTCGTGGCGCCGGGACTTTCGACACAGAACAAGACCGAAAAGAAGGGGAAAAAGGTGGTTTCGCCCATATTGGAGGGACGCCAGAAGGTGCGCCAGACCGACTACGACTCGGTGTGGAAGTTTACCACCTTCGACAACAAGAAGAAATACTATTGCGATTTCGACTATACAAGGGTGGTCGATATTGTTGCGCAGAAAAAGCCCGAGTGGGGATCGTTTCAGCCGGTAATGAACTATCTACTTACCGTTCCGCGTGCACCACTACGTATCTGCGCGGTGTTTGCCATTAATCCGAACATAACCAACGAGGAACATCGCAATGCGCTTATCGAAGCTGCCCGTTATGACGCAAAAGAGGCTTACGCCCTGTTCACCGATTGGGCGCAGGAGCAGGAAATGAAGAACAAATTCTCATTCAATGTGGCACAGGTTGATTACCGTTACTGGAAAGGCAATAGCTATTTTCTGTCTGAGCCGCCTACGGACGATATTATTGTTGTCGGCTACATTCTTTACTTTGGTACCAAGAAAATTGACTTGTTCCCTAATGCTACAGCCGATGCGCAGACTTTCAAAGACATCAAGTTCTTCCCGAACGATGCAACTATAGTTGATTCGTATATACCTGTGATTGACTCACTTGCCAGCTACCTCAACGCCCACGACAATTATGAGGTTCTGCTGACTGGATATACCGACAACCAGGGCACCTCGGCCTATTGCACCGGCTTGGCTCGTCAACGTGCCACGGAGGTGAAGAAACTTTTGTTGAAGCGCGGTATTGCAGAGTACAAGATTGAAATTGACCCCAAGGGCTCTGCCGACCCCATAGGCGACAACAGCACCTACGAGGGCCGCATTGCCAATAACCGTGTGGCGATAAAGATACAGTAGTCGGTAGTTAGTGGTCAGTAATAAGGAGATATATAGGCAACTATGCGAAACAGAGGGCGGCAGAATCCCTCTGTTTTTGCAATATTGGTGGATGGAGGCAGTGTGTGTGGGCAAGCAGTGGGACGTGGCGCTTGCCTTCGCTAAGGATGGTTCGGTCTTGGGTGCTATGCCATACCTCATAGGCTCGAAGTTTGGGCTGCGATATGTTGTCCAGCCGCAGCTTACACAGTACAACGGCCCGTGGTACAACTATCCCGAGGGGATTAATATGCGCAAGCGCATCCAGTTTCAGTACGATGTTGACGAGCAGCTGATAGCACACATGAAAGGTTTGCGGCTCGCCTTCTTCAGCCAGAGTTTTTCGCCAAGTGTGACAAACTGCCTGCCATATCATTGGGCGGGGTTCAAGCAGACGACAAGGTACAGCTACCGTTACGACGACATATCCGCACCAGAATCGCTCCTGGAGCTGATGAGCCCCAAGAACAGGAGGTACAAGATAGAAACGATGATGCCGTCGGTGGAAATCGAGAATATAGACTCTGCCGAGTTGGTGAGGATGCAAAACGACTACCTTCAGCGCCAAGGTAAGGACAGCCTGTTGTCCCAGGAGTTTCTCAAGAGTGTGTGTAACACAGCTGTGGGGCGCGGGAACGGGGTGGCGATAGCCCTTCGTGACAAATCGAATGGCAAACACATCGGAGCCGCTTTCGCGGTGTATGACAGCAACTGCGCATACGCCCTTGTGACTGCATACGACAAAGCAGGCGACGCCGCAGCGACAAATACCTGTATTTTCTGGGCACTGATAAAAACTCTTTCGGGACGCACAAAGGCTTTCGATTTCGAAGGCAGTATGGACAAAGGTGTCGAGTATTTCTTCCGTTCTTTCGGCGCCACGCCGGTGGCTTATCATCACGTGTGGAAGGTGAACAATCCTTTGCTGAAACCCTTTTTGGAAAGGCGTGGTATATGAAAATCACTTTGTTGGTGGTCTCCAAGACCGATGTCTCATACGTCAAGGCTGGCCTCGACGAGTATGTGTCAAGGCTTAAGCACTATGCCGATTTCGAGGTTGTCACCGTGCTGCCCAAGATAGCCTCCTCGGCTTCGCCCGAAATGGTTAAGAGGCAGGAGGGCGAGCTGATTCTGAAACAGCTGCAGAAGGCCGACCGAATCGTGTTGCTTGACGAGCGAGGCAAGGAGTTCCGCTCCGTGGAATTTGCCGATTATATCCAGCGTCAGGCCAACGCCGCCGTGCGTCACCTCTGCTTCGTCATAGGCGGTGCCTACGGCTTCTCCGAGGATGTCTATAAGGCTGCGCACGATAAACTTTCGCTTTCCAAGATGACCTTCAACCACCAGATGGTGCGCCTCTTCTTCGCCGAGCAGCTCTATCGCGCCTTCACCATCCTCAACCACGAGAAATACCACAACGAGTGATTGCGTTAAAGTGTAATTGTGTTAATGCGTTAGTGTGTTAATGCGTTAGTGTGTTAATGTGTTATTGCGTTAATGTGTTAATGCGTTAATGTGTTAGAGGGGTGTGCTTAATAAAAAAACTATATCCATACACAATAATATTTATTTCCAGTGGTTATTTATATGTTGATAAGATTGCGACAGTAGCTCAGTTGGTAGAGCGGCGGCTTCCCAAGCCGCAGGTCGCGGGTTCGAGCCCCGTCTGTCGCTCAAGTGGTTATGAAAACACTGCACAAAGTCTTTAACGGAAGCGCGACGGCAATGGTCTTGCTTCCTTTCTTTTTTATGTTCTCTTTTTCTGGGCTTCGAAGCGAGGCGCAGGAACTGAAGGTGATATACCAGGCACGGTTGTTCGCCCCTGGCGACGAAGGCTGCTTCTGGCGCATCCCTGCAATCCTCTGTCTTGATGACGGCACGCTGCTCGCCACTTGCGACCGCCGCAAGAACAACGAGGGCGACCTGCCCGAGGACATCGATGTCATTTCCATGCGAAGCACAGACAACGGTCACTCGTGGAACGACCCCGTCACCGTGGCGCAAGGGCAGGGTAGGGGGCGCGGCTACGGCGATGCCGCACTGGTGCAGTGTTCCAACGGCGACATCGTGTGCACCTTCGCGGGTGCGGCAGGGTTCTGGGAGTCGACAGAAGATAATCCCATTAGGACCTATGTGTGTCGCAGTTTTGACAGAGGCCTCACTTGGAGCGAACCTGAAGATATAACCACAGCGCTGTGGGGAAGCAAGACCATTCAGCCACAGGCACGAGTCTATCGAGGTTCATTTAACGCCTCCGGCAACGGGTTGTGTCTTAAGAAAGGCAAATACAAAGGTCGTATCATGTTTGTCGCTGCGATGCGGCGAAACGACGTGTGGGCGGCAGACAATTTTGTTGTATATTCAGATGACAACGGGCATACATGGCAAGTCTCCGGGTGTGCTTTCGGTGGAGGCGACGAGGCAAAGGTGATCGAAATGCCCAACGGAAAGGTGCTCATGAGCACGAGGCAGAACGGTGCAAGGGGATTCACAATCTCCGACGACGGAGGACATACATGGCACAGTCAGGGACATTGGGAAGAGATGAAAACCAACGCCTGCAACGGCGACATGCTTTTGCTGAAAAGATTCAAAGGGAAGAAGAACGTGCTGTTGCACTCATTGCCGAACTCCATGCAGCGCGAGGATGTGACGCTCTTCGTGAGCTATGACGGAGGCAAGACCTGGCCGGATAAAGCGCTCGTCATGCCAGGTCCGTCGGCCTACAGTTCCATGACGCGGCTCCCTGACGGCACTATAGCCATGTTCGTCGAAAAACTAGTAGATGGCAAGACCGAACTCTGGTTTCTGATAGTCAGCGCACGGTAGCCTTTATCCATTCCGTCATCGCTTCAAGAGCCTCTGGCGCGAAAGTTTCCTCTATCAGCATATATTCCGACGGCAGCCCTTTGTCGCAGTGTTGGAAAAGGTGGTTGAGCCCCTCAAACCGCCTTGTGGTAAGCAACTCCGCCTTCACCGATTTCTTGATTGCGGCAAGGTTTTCCTCGGCCGATACCTGCAGGTCTTTTCCGCCGTTCATCGCCAGCACAGGGCATCTCACTTTCTTCAGGTAGTCGGTGGGGTCCAGTTCTATGAATCGCCGCATCCATGCCGCCTGCATCTGTATCTGTAGCGCCATCTGCGACGCCTCGTATGCGGTGAGGCCGACCTTCTTTCTTTCGGCTTTGGTCATCCCTTTCGAATGGCGGTCGGCAAAAGCCTTTAAGAGCGAGTCTAGCTCGCCGTCTTTGTGTTGCGGCAAGGCATCGAAGCAGTCTTTCAGGAATGCGTCGCGTGCCGCCACTAGCCCGCTGTCCACCCCGTCGGCGAGATAAAGGTCGCGGTTCTGCATCCTAAGTATCTCGCCGCCGTCAACCCCGGGCCCCGCCAGCATGACGATGAAGGCGACCTTTCTGTTGCGCGAGGCAATCATAGGTGCAATGCAGCCTCCTTCGCTGTGACCGACTATGCCCACCCGTTTCGGGTCGATGCCGGGCTGTTTTCTCAGCCAGTTGAACAGCCATTCCGCGTCCTCGGCCAGGTCGTCGGTGGTGATGTTCGTCACGTCGCCCAGGCTTTCGCCGGTCCCTCTGTCGTCATAGCGCAGGCTGGCAATCCCGTTCCGCGCCAAGTAGTCGGCTATTACAAGAAACGGCTTGTGCCCCAGCAGCTCCTCATCGCGGTTCTGCAAGCCCGACCCCGACACAAGCAGCACGCAAGGCACCGCCTCTCCCTTGATGTCGGGCATCGTGAGCGTTACCCCGACATCGATTTTCTCCCCGTGACTGTCCTTGTGGTTCAGCACCAGTCGTTGTTCGCTGTACGGGAACGGCGGCTGCGGCTCCTGCGGACGGTTCAGCTTGAACAGCCCCTGCGACGGCTTCAGCGTGATGTCTGTCACGTACAGCCCCTGTTTGAAACGCCCCGAAAAGATGCTGTCCGCAGCGTTGTATCTCAATGTCATCTTTGCGCCGATGTCTTTTATCTGTATGCGCAGCGTGTCGCCCGCATAGCTCCATGTTGTGGGGCGCATAGCCTCTGCGCTCTGCATGGGGCTGTACAGCACCGGCTCCAGAGCCCCGCTTGCATCCTCTTCGAAAGTGATGTTCAGCGGCAGCGACACCTCTTCCAGCATGCCCAGCCACCAGCGTCCCTTGAATTGCGACGGCATTTGTGCTTGCGCCATCACTGCGATGGCCGTAAAGAGCCACAAAGCCAGGATTTTTGACCTCATTGCTTTCATGTCAAGTCTTCTTGTATTTGGCCGAGAATACCTAGGTAGTTCCCATATCGTTCCGCCGAAATCTTCCCGTCGTCCACCGCCTGTTTCACCGCGCACCCCGGCTCGTGAGTGTGCGTGCAGGTGTTGAAGCGGCAGTCGTGCAGCCGTTCGCGTATCTCTGGGAAGAAATGCCCCAGCTCCTCCGCCTTGATGTCCACCATCCCGAACTCCTTTATGCCCGGCGTGTCTATAAGAAAAGCCCCTGCCGTAGGCAGCGGGAATATTTCCGCGAACGTAGTTGTATGCTTCCCCTTCTCGCTCCATTCCGACACCTCGCCCGTCCTCAGGTTCAGGCTTGGCTCTATCGCGTTCAGCAGTGCCGACTTCCCCACGCCGCTGTGTCCGCTGAAAAGCACCGTCTTGCCGCAGATGGTCTCCCTCAGTTGCTCTAAGCCGGTCTTTCTTAGGGCGGAGGTTACGAGCACGGGATATCCGGCGGCCTCGTACATTGCCTTTAGGGAAGAGAGCGTGTCGAGCAGTTCTTTATCGTAGAGGTCCACCTTATTGAAGATGACGCAGGCGGGGATATGGTAGGCTTCGGCAGTGACGAGCAGGCGGTCGATGAAGCCCGTCGAGGTGCGGGGAAATCCAAGTGTGGCTACGATGCAGAGGAGGTCGATATTGGAAGCGATGACGTGAGTCTGTTTTGAGAGTTTGGTGGCTTTGCGCACGATGTAGTTACGGCGGTCGAGCACGTTGTTTATCATGCCTGTGCCGTCGTCCTGGAGTTGGAACTCCACGAGGTCGCCCACGGCCACGGGGTTGGTCTGCTTGTTGCCGCGCAGACGGTAGTTGCCGCGCAGACGGCAGTCGAACGCAGCCCCGTCGGAGAGCACCTTATACCAACTACCCGTGGTGCGTGTTACCAAACCTTGCATTCTGTCAGACTTTCACGGGGTCGGTGGTGAATTCTATTCCTAGGCGTTTGAATATCTTCCTATCCACCTCGCTGAGCATCTTGGTGGCGTGCACCTGGCATCCTTTCAGCTGCGGCAGACAGTCGAGTGCCTTGCGGCAGTTGGGGTCGCTCAGGCTCAGTATAGAGAGCGTCACCAGCACCTCGTCGCTGTGCAGGCGCGGAGCCTTGCTGTGAAGCATGTCCACCTTGGTCTTCTGTATAGGCTCGATGGTCTGCTGCGGTATCAGCTGCAGCGAGTGGTCGATGCCCGAAAGATGTTTCAGCGCGTTGATGATAAGCGCCGCACTTGCCGAAAGCAGGTTGCTCGAATGTGCCGTGATGATGGTGCCGTCGGCCAGCTGTATTGCCGATGAAGGTGCCTGCTCCTCTTCCTCGCGTTTGTGGGCGGCTACGGTCGTGGGTCTGTCGTCGGTGGTCAGCTTCAGCTGCTTCATCAGCAACTTTATCTTGTTTATCTCGCTCTCCGTGGCGCGTCCGTCGGCAAAGTTGCACAGGGTGTTGTAGTAGCGGCGTATTATCTCGTCTTTCGACGCCTCGCTGCACACCTCGTCGTCCGAGATGCAGAAACCCGCCATGTTCACTCCCATGTCGGTGGGCGACTTGTAGGGGTTCTCGCCGAAGATGCTCTCGAATATGGCGTTCAGCACGGGGAATATCTCTATGTCGCGGTTGTAGTTCACCGTCGTCTTGCCGTAGGCCTCCAGATGGAACGGGTCAATCATGTTCACGTCGTTCAGGTCGGCGGTGGCCGCCTCGTAGGCCACGTTCACAGGGTGCTTCAGTGGGATGCTCCAGATGGGGAAGGTTTCGAATTTGGCGTAGCCGGCCTTCACTCCGTGTTTGTTCTCCAGATAAAGCTGACTGAGGCACACTGCCATCTTGCCGCTTCCTGGTCCCGGTGCCGTCACCACCACCAGCGGGTGTGTCGTCTCGATATATTCGTTCTTGCCGAATCCCTCGTCCGAGCAGATATGTTCAACATCTGTCGGATAGTTTTTTATAAGGTGTAGGTATGCCACCTTTATGCCCATGCGCTCCAGCCGCTCACGGTAGGCTACGGCTCCGCTCTGCCCGTTGAAATGGGTGATGGCTACCGCTCCCACCTGCAGGCCGCGGCTCTGGAACTCGTCCCTCAGGCGCAGCACGTCGGCGTCGTAGGTGATGCCTAGGTCGGCGCGCACCTTGTTCTTCTCAATGTCCTCGGCGTTGATGGCGATGATGATTTCGAGTTGGTTGCTGAGCTGCATCAGCATCCTCAGTTTGCTGTCGGGTTGAAATCCCGGCAGTACGCGGCTTGCGTGATAATCATCAAAGAGTTTGCCGCCGAATTCCAGATACAGCTTGTTGCCATACTGTGAAATACGCTCCCTGATGTGCTCTGATTGGATTCTCAGGTACTTGTCGTTGTCAAAACCTTGTTTCATGGTGTTGCTTATTTGAATGATTATGAAATATATATGATGGATTAATCAGTCAATTAAGCAAACAAAAGTAGGAAATAATCAACAAAATGCCAAATATAAGTTATAAACAATTAACAAACGACTAGATGAAAATGCCCTAAGTGGCTGAAGGATTTTTTTGTTTGTGTGGGTACATTTATGCTTCAGGATGGACAACAAGAAATAACAATATCCTTTTCGATATTCCGTTAATAAATTATGAAAAAAGCACTTCTGATATTTATCAACGCGATCCTGTGTTTGGGACATGTGTTGGGGCAACAGGATATGGTGAAGATGACCTATTACGGGCATCTCTATTTAGAGTCGAGAATCAACGGGAAGCCAGCCCGTATGGTTTTCGACACAGGTTCGCCATACACCTGCTTGGACAGCATCTTTGTGGCCGAGAACGGCCTTGAGTTCGACTCTATAGAATGGACTACGGCGAGTGGTGCAGGAAACGGTGTGGTGGATGTGCCTGTGGTTGTCAACAAACTGTCCTACACGTTTGGAGAGCGGGAGTTTATAAACGAGATAACCCCTGTCTTGCCAATCAAGCCCATTATTGGCGACTTTGTTGACGGCATTATCGGCATATCGAATTTGAGAGACAAAGTAATCTCGATTGACTATGTCGCAGGGCAGATGCGTATTTTGGACAGTTTGGGCGATACTGCTGGATACACAGCCATACCCATACGCTACGAGAATCATCGTATATATGTGCCTCTCGCTTTAAACCTTTTCGACCATGGATGGATGTCGGGCGATGTCATACTGGACCTTGGCAGTGGCAATTCGGTGTCAATCTATGGTTGGGACGCAGTGCGTAATATCTCGCCGCGCATTTGCTACACCGACATCAATACTGGTGTCGGCGGCGGGTCGTCGGGATGCTTTTTCAGGGCCAAAAGTGTGACGGTTGGACCGTTCACATTCGACAGCGTGACGATGGATTACAGAAACAATTCAGTAGGTGCGATTTCACCCGAGAGTGACTGTATGGGTATCATAGGGAATGCCATCTGGGAACGGTTCGACATGATGATTGACCTGCCGGGCAGGAAGTTGTACCTGAAAAAGAACGCCAATTACGGCAATCCCTTCGGAAGTCCTCTGATAGGTTTCACACCTACCAACCGTGGCAGAACCCTTGGTTGTTGGATTGTGAACGGCATCTTCACTGGTTCCAACGCTGAGAAGGCAGGTCTCAGGTGCGGCGACCGTATAACGGTCATCAATGGACGCAGTGTGAGAGAAATTGGTTTTGAGGATATGCCCACATTCTTCAAAGGTATGAAAAGCATTACGTTGACCGTCCAAAGGGACAACGGCACAGAAGAGATAAGCTTCGATTTCGACAAGCCCAAGATATGAGCTCGTGACAAAATATGTGGCTTTGTAGAAGCATTATTTTGACAGTTTCAGCGAATTTGTGTATCTTTGCAGGTCAAAATTGACACTGTTTGAGGTTTTTTAAGCTTAAACTATGATAGGTCAACGGCAGACTATGAAGCAGCAGCAGAAGCTGACTCCGCAGCAGGTGATGGTGCAGAGGCTGCTACACATGCCTGTCCACGAACTATTGGATGCGATAAAAAACGAGTTGGAGAAAAACCCGCTGTTGGAGGCCGAGGAGATGCCTATGGAGTCGCTTCCCTCGTATGGCGACATGGACAGACGTGAGCTCGATGATGACGATTTCGATACTAGAACTTACATGGCATCCGGAGGCGACCGTGAGGAGCGTGAGTGGCAGATGGCAAGCGAACCTACTTTTGCCGAGACTCTGCACGAGCAGCTTGAAATGAAAAACCTGAGCGAGAAAGAGGCTTTGATTGGCCACGAGTTGATAGACAGTCTTGACGACAGCGGCTATCTTTCCCGCGACCTAGGCATAGTGGCTAACGACTTGGCGCTGTACAAGGGGCTGGATGTTGAGCCGCGAGAGGTGGAAAAGGTGCTTGAGGCGGTGCAGTCTCTGGACCCCGCAGGAGTCGGGGCAAGAAGCCTTCAGGAATGTCTCTCTCTGCAACTGCACAGGATTACGCATCCTGATGCGAAGGAGCGGCTGGCCATGGATATAGTGGACAGGTGGTTCTCTGCTTTCTCGCAGCACAAGTACGACCTGATTGCAGAAAAGACAGGTGCCGACAGGGATGATTTGAGAGCGGCCATGGAGGTGATACAACGCTTGAACCCGAAGCCCGGCGAGTCTTCGGACAGCATGGGCGGTAGGGCGGCAGCTGTGGTGCCCGATATGACGGTATATGTGCAGGAAGGCAACGTCGGCTTTGAGATAAACGACAAGTATCTGCCCAAGTTGCGGGTGGATGACAGCTATATGGGCATGCTCGAGGCTTTGGGCGGTTCGGATGACCCGAAAGGCGAGGCGGCGCGGACCGAGAAGTTCATAAAGAGCAACGCCGAGGAGGCCACGTCGTTCATAGAGGCGCTGGATATGCGTCACCGAACCATGATGGCTGTGATGAAAGAGATAGTAAGGCGTCAAAAAAAGTATTTCCTGAGCGGCGAGGCTGGAGACCTTGTGCCGATGTTGCAGAAAGAGGTGGCGGAGGCTACGGGGCTTGACGAGTCAACGGTGTCGAGGATGGTTAATAGCAAATATGTAAGGACCCCATACGGGATGATTCCGTTGAAGGAACTGTTCAGCAATGCGGTGACCACGGATGAAGGCGAGGAGGTGTCATCAAGGGCGGTGAAGGCCGCTCTGCAAGAGGCCGTGGAGCAGGAGGATAAACAGAATCCGCTGTCGGACGATGAACTGTCTGCCTTATTGAAAGCGAAGGGGTATAGCACGGCACGCCGCACGGTGGCGAAGTATCGCGAGGCGTTGGGTATCCCGGTGGCACGTCTGAGAAAAGGATTGACTGTGGTTTTGGTGTTGATAGGCGTAGGCATGATGATGCCTAATGCCGTAGCACAGAACAAGTCGGGAGAGAAAGCGGATAAGAACGCTGCGGCAGCAGAGAAACCGCAGGTGCCGTCGGTGTTGTGGTATGGAAACAATATGTCGGACGCCAAGGTGAGGTTGAAAGAGATGCCGCTTGACTCGCTGCCCGATGAGATAAACCTGCGCCTGCTGCGCAAAGGCGAGCAGTTCGCTTTTCCGGTCAAGGGAGTGAAGTCGTCGCCCTACGGCTGGCGCTGGGAGCGTCCGCATCGTGGCGTGGATATTGCATTGAAGACCGGCGAGCCGATACATTCCGTGTTTGACGGTGTGGTGCGTATAGCCAAGCCGATGGGAGGCTACGGCAACCTGGTGGTGGTGAGGCATTACAACGGATTGGAAACGGTGTATGGACACTTGTCGAAGATAAATGTGAAGCCGCGCCAGGAAGTGAAGGCAGGCGATGTGATAGGACTGGGTGGCAGCACGGGGCACTCCACGGGTCCGCATTTGCATTTCGAAGTGCGTTTCCAATATGAGACGTTCGACCCCGAATGGATACTTGATTTCGCTACCTGTTCGCTCAGGACGCAACGGCTGCACCTTGACAAATCCTATTTTGGTATCAAGAAGCCGCGTGGCAGGAAAGGTGAGAGCCTCGCATACAAGGCCGACAAGAGCTATATAAAGGAGCCGGAACGGAGAGGGGCGAAGGAGATGTACTATGTGATGAGGAGCGGCGACAGCCTTGTGGAGATAGCCCACCGTTACAGCACCACTGTGGATAAAATTCGCGAGCTGAACGAGGGACTGGCGAAGAAACCCAAGGCAGGGACGAAGATAAGGGTGAGGTGAGATTGATTGTGAATAGTGATTAGTGAATGGACAAATGTATTTTGATTGGAATAATATGGAAAATAAGAAGACTAACCTTTCGGACTATGACCCGTCGGTGATTCCTGACGGAAGTGAATATCGCATTGCAGTGGTGGCGGCAGAATGGAACGCTGAAATCACAGATGCCATGCTTCATGGTGCTTACGAGACCTTGGTGAAACACGGGGTGGGTGAAGATAATGTTATGGTGTATCGTGTGCCTGGGACTTTTGAGTTGACTTCTGCGGCGGACATGTTGCTTGCTAAACGTTGTGACCTAGATGCGGTGATATGCATCGGCTGTGTGATACAGGGCGAGACGCGGCATTTCGACTTTATATGCGAGTCGGTGGCCAACGGGTTGGCAAATGTGTCGATAAAGCACAGCAAGCCTGTTATTTTCAGTGTGTTGACCACTAATAATATGGAGCAGGCACGTGAGCGGTCGGGCGGAAAGCATGGGAACAAGGGAGTGGAAGGCGCTGTGACCGCGCTGAAGATGTGCTCATTCTGGGAGATGTGTTAGTATGCGTTATTGCGTTAATGTGTTAATGCGTTAAAGTGGGAAGGTGTTGGTGGGTGAATTGTTGAACCTAAAAACTGGGAATATTGAAACCACGAATTGTTTTTATGGGCACGCCTGACTTTGCTGTGGCGTCGCTCGATGCTATATGTAAGGCAGGATATGAGGTTGCGGCTGTGGTGACGGTGCCTGACCGCAAGGTGGGGCGCGGACAGAAGGTGGCTTTCTCGCCTGTGAAGAACTATGCGCTGGAGCATAACCTGCCGTTGCTGCAACCCGAGAAACTGAAAGACGAGTATTTCTTATCGGCGCTGCGCGCGATAAATGCCGACCTGTTTGTTGTGGTGGCCTTCAGGATGCTGCCGCAGGTGGTGTGGGGCATGCCGCCTATGGGGACATTCAACCTACACGCGTCGCTGCTGCCGCAGTATCGAGGTGCGGCTCCGATAAACTGGGCTATAATTAATGGAGAGAAGGAGACGGGAGTGACGACATTTATGCTTAACGAGCGCATAGACGAAGGCGGGCTGCTGATGCAGAAGAGTACGCCGATAAGTGAAGAAGACACTGCCGAGACGCTGCATGACCGCCTGGCCGCGATGGGTGCGCCAATGGTGGTGGAGACAATCAAGGGACTTGAAAGCGGAGAATTGAAGCCGCAGCCACAGCCTGTGGAGGCGGAGTGCAAGCCTGCACCTAAAATATTTAAGGAAGATTGTGCAATTGACTGGAATAAGGATGGAGATGCGATACGCAACTTTGTGCGTGGAATGTCTCCCTATCCGGCTGCCACGATGGCTATGACCGACGAGAAAGGGCAGCAGCATGGCTTCAAAGTGTATGAGGTGACATGTGAGAAAGGCGGCGACATCATGCCGAGAACGCTGAAAACCGACGGAAAAAAGTATCTAAAAGTCGGTTGCAATGGCGGTTGCATCAATATTCTGAGCCTTCAAATCGAAGGAAAACGCAGAAATTCGATTGAAGAATTTTTGAGAGGTTATAATGTAAGCGACTGGAAAATAATATGTTGATTGCAAGTGTGAAAAAATAATTAAAATATTTTTCATTTTTTCTTGCATGATAATCAAACATTTTTATATATTTGCAACTCGAAAAGAATTCATTCATTAACATTTAAAAAACAAAAAAATGAACAAGACTGAACTTATCAATGCTATCGCAGCAAAAGGTGGTCTGACAAAGACCGATGCAAAAAAAGCTTTAGACGCTTTCGTAGAGGTGACCAAAGGTGGCCTGAAGAA
Organism: Bacteroidales bacterium; assembly: GCA_017618625.1. Next base: position 58,731 of record JAFZTV010000012.1, read on the forward strand.
AGGTGACAAAATCGCCATCCTCGGCTTCGGTACTTTCAGCGTTGCTCAGCGTAAAGCTCGCACGGGTATCAACCCCGCTACTGGCAAGAGCATGAAGATTAAAGCTAAGAAAGTTGCTAAATTCAAACCCGGTAAGGGCCTCGCTCTCTAAGCTTGAATCTTAGTTAGAATGGCAAAGCCCGTCGGACATGTCCGACGGGCTTTCTTTTTGTATGCCGTTTTGTATGGGTTTCTTGGTTTGTGCGGTTTGGAGGGGATTATGTTGTGTTTGTTGTGAGGCGGGGGTTAGTTTAGGTTGAATACGAACTGAAGGATGTTGGCGCCCATCTGGAGGGCTTTGATGTGCTTCTCCATCGAGTCGTTGTGGACGTCGATGTCTTCCCATCCGTCGCCGAGGTCGCACTCCCATGTGAAGAGGCAGACCATGCGGCCTTCGTGAAACATGGCGTAGGCTTTTGGCGGCAGGTTGTCGTGCTCGTGGATTTTGGGCAGGCCATGCGGGAATTCGTATTTCTGGTGGAAGATGGGGTGGGAGTAGGGCAGCTCGACCCATTTTGAGTCGGGAAACACTTTCTGCATCTGCGCCATGGCGTAATCTTTGAGGCCGTAGTTGTCGTCGATGTGGAGGAAACCGCCACTGATGAGATAGGTGCGCAAGTTGTCGATTTCTTGCGGAGAGAAGACTATGTTGCCGTGCCCGGTGGCGTGGATGTAGGGGTAGCTGGTCAGCTCTAGGCTTCCGACATCGACGGTTGCGTACTGCGGTGCGAGGTTCATGTTGAGCTGGGAGTTGCAGAAGGCAATCAGGTTTGTCAACGAAGTGGGGTTGGCGTACCAGTCGCCGCCGCCGTTGTATTTGAGTAGGGCGATGGGAGTCTGGGCATGGGCGGAAGATGCGGCGAAGAGCAACGCGACGAGTATGAGAGTGAGAAGTGTTTTTTTCATTGCTGCTGTTGGTTGATGAGAGCGACGGCACAGACGGCGGTGAGCGCTGCGGTCTCGGTGCGTAGGCGGTTATGGCCGAGGGAGACGGGGCGGTAGCCGGCGTGGTCGGCGAGTGTTATTTCGTGTTCGGTAAAGTCGCCTTCGGGTCCGATGAGCACTACGGTGTCGTCGGATGGGTGGCAGGCCTGTGACATCATGAGCGGGTGTTCGTAGTGGCCGTGGCAGATGATTTTGGCGGTTGCCGAGGTGTCGCGCAGGAAGGACTCGAAGGGAGTTTCGTCGTGGATGATGGGCAGATGGCGTTGGAGCGACTGCTTCATTGCGCTGACGGCTATTTTCTCGAGGCGGCTCCGGTTGAGGTGTGTGCGCTCGGAGTTGTGGGTAATAAGCGGCGTTATCTCGTCGATTCCTATTTCGACGGCTTTCTCAACGAGCCATTCGATGCGGTCAGCGTTCTTGGTGGGGGCGATGGCAAGATGGAGGTGGTAGTCGGCGCGGTGGGGCTGGATGTCGCGATTGGAGATCTGGACGGTGCAGCCTTTGGGGTCGGGGGAGAGGATGGAGCCAGTGGCGAGGGTGCCTTTGCCGTCGGTAATATATAATGTGTCGCCCGCTGCCATGCGGAGTGAGCGAACGCAGTGGCGAGACTCGTCGGGCGAAAGCTGAACGAGGTCGTCGTCAAGGTCGGGTATGTAAAACAGTTGCATATCAGAGTGCAAAGGTACAATTTTTAATAATTTTTGGTGCCTATGTGAAGTTGGGATTGTGGGGTGGTTGGGTGTAAGTGTTTGATTGTAGGGGTGGTTGTGCGTGAGTCTTTGCTTTTTTTTCGTCCCGGATTTGTTTTAGGTTCGTCCCATTTTTTTGGTGTTGGCATCTATTTTCTTTTACTGTTCTCCTACATTTCTTTTACTTTGCTTCTACTTTTCTTTTACCTTTCTTTTACTTTGCTCCTACTTTTCTTTTACTTTTGACCTACATTTTACCTATACTGGGTATATACAGACCTTATACAGACCTTATACAGACCTTACTTTTCTCTTATTCGGGACCTATTTGTGGTTTGGTTGTGGTTTGCTGATGGCGAACGCAATTTTTTTTCTTAACAGGTGTTGATATTTTGGGTTGCGGGGAATGGACGGGGTGATGTATCTTTGCTCGCTGACAGGGTGGGGGATAGGTGTGTGGTAAGTATCTGAACATCATGTAACAACTCTCAATTTACAATTCGTTATGACGGGTCAGAAGGATTTGCTTTTTGATTTTGGAGAGGAGGCTGTGGAGCCTTCGGTGAAGTCTCAGAAAAAGGAGGAGAAGGCCAAGGTGCAGGCAGCACCCGAGGTGAAGACCGCGGCGGCCAAGACGGCTGAGAAGGAGGAAACGGTTGAGCTGAAGGAGTATGATTTCGGGGAGATTATGAAGTCTTCGACGGAGTATTTCGGCGGTGACGAGCTGGCGGCGTCGGTGTGGGCGAACAAGTATGCGCTGAGGGATGAGGGGCACATCTATGAGTTGAACCCCGACATGATGCACAGGAGGATAGCGCGGGAGTTTGCAAGAATTGAGCGGAACTACCCGAACGCGATGACGGAGGATGAGATATACGAGCTGCTGAAAGATTTTAGGTATGTGATACCGCAAGGGAGCCCGATGGCAGGCATAGGAAACACGTTCCAGGTGGTGTCGCTGAGTAACTGCTTTGTGATAGGCAATAGTGGGAACAGCGATTCGTACGGCGGAATTATGAAGATAGATCAGGAGCAGGTGCAGCTGATGAAGCGGAGAGGCGGAGTTGGGCACGACCTGTCGCACATAAGGCCTGGCGGCAGCCCGGTGAAGAACTGTGCGCTGACTTCGACGGGCATAGTGCCGTTTATGGAGCGATACAGCAACACCACGCGAGAGGTGGCGCAGGGAGGTAGAAGAGGTGCGCTGATGCTCTCGATATCGATAAAACATCCCGACGCTGAGAACTTCATAGACGCGAAGCTGGAGCAGGGGAAGATTACGGGAGCGAACGTGTCGGTGAAGATTACGGACGAGTTTATGCAGTGTGTGAAAAGCGGCGAGCCGTTTGTGCAGCAGTATCCGATAGACTCGTCGGAACCGATGGTGAAGAAAGAGATAGACGCGAGAGCGCTGTGGAACAAGATAATAGCCAACGCATGGTCGTCGGCGGAGCCAGGGGTTCTGTTCTGGGACACGATTATCAGAGAGAGCGTTCCGGACTGCTACAGTGAGTTTGGATACAAGACGGTTTCGACGAACCCCTGTGGCGAGATACCGCTGTGTCCGTATGACAGCTGCCGACTGATGGCGGTGAACCTGTTCAGCTATGTGAAGAATCCGTTTACGAAAGAGGCGGAGTTTGACCACGAGCTGTTCCGCAAGCATGTGGCGATGGCGCAGCGTTTGATGGACGACCTGATTGACCTGGAGCTAGAGAAGGTGAACATGATATTGGCGAAGATAGAGAGCGACCCCGAGGACGAGGAGATAAAGCGGGTGGAGAAAAACATGTGGCTGAACATAAAAATGAAGTGCATGGAAGGTAGGCGCACGGGACTGGGTATCACGGCGGAGGGCGACATGCTGGCCGCCATGGGGCTGAGATACGGCACCGAGGAGGCGACGGAGTTTGCAGTGTCGGTGCAGAGAGAGCTGGCTTGCGCGGCATACGGGTCGTCGGTGACGATGGCGGAGGAGAGAGGCGCATTCCCGATATATGATTCGGCATTGGAGAAAAACAACCCGTTTATACAGCGGCTGGCGGAGGCGGACAAGAGCCTCTACAACAAGATGAAGAAGCAGGGCAGACGCAACATTGCGCTGCTGACCATAGCACCCACGGGGTCGGTGAGCATCTGCACGCAGACGACATCGGGCATAGAGCCTGTATTCCTGGTCAACTACAAGCGCCGTAAGAAGATTAACCCCAACGACAAAGACGCTTCGAAACATCGCATCATAAAGGACGAGAGCGGTGACTTGTTTGAGGAATACAACGTGTTTCATCCGAAGTTTATTGACTGGCTGCGGGTGAACGGATATGATGTTGAGAAGGTTACGGCGATGAACGAGAGCGAGTTGGCGAAAGTTGTAGAGAAATCGCCCTACTACAAGGCTACGTCGGCGGACATAGACTGGGTAAGCAAGGTGAGGATGCAGGGCGAGATACAGAAATGGGTGGACCACTCGATAAGCGTCACGGTGAACATACCGAAGGAGACGAGCAAGGAGATGGTGAGCCAGATATATATGACCGCGTGGGAGAGTGGGTGCAAGGGGTGCACGATATACCGCGAGGGTTCGAGGAACGGAGTGCTGGTGTCGAACACGGAGTCGAAAGAGCAGCAGTTTCATGAGACCCACGCGCCGAAACGTCCGAAGAAACTGGATGCGGAGATATTGAGATTCAAGAACAACAGCGAAGACTGGATAGCTGTGGTGGGTATGTATGAGGGACATCCGTATGAGATTTTCACGGGCAAGGCGGATGCTTTTGTGCTGCCCAAGTGGGTTGAGAAGGGATATGTTATACGCACGAAGGAACAGGGTGCCGAACATGCACGCTACGATTTCCAGTTCCTGGACAAGGACGGCTACAGGGTGACCATAGAGGGGTTGTCGAGGATGTTCGACCAGGAGTACTGGAACTATGCGAAGCTGATATCGGGCATACTGCGTCACGGCATGCCGATACCCAACGTGGTGGAGCTTATCAGCAAGCTGAACTTCAACGAAGACAGCATCACAACGTGGAAAAACGGAGTGGCGAGAGCCCTGAAACGCTATATCAAAGACGGCTCGGCAGCTGGGGAAGCCTGCCCCGACTGCGGCAGCCAGCTGGTTTATAGTGGAGGGTGTAAGAGCTGTCCTAACTGCGGCTGGAGCAAGTGCAGCTGACCTTCATAACACAAACATATTTTCCCACGGCTCCCATTGGTTTGGGGGCCGTTCTTTTTTTTTCGCGGTCGATGGATGAGTATATTGTTGAAAAAATATAAAGGGTTGATACAGTGGTGTGTGTGATGTTGTTAAGAAAAAAATGTTTATAAAATCCGTAAAGTATGAATTAATTTCATTAACTTTGCCACTCCAAAAGTTTGTAAAACTTAAAGGAGTGTTAAAACACAACGAGTGTAGAAATTAGATAGATAACGTTTTTATTCACTTAATAAAAAGTATTATGTCACTTTTATTAGCATTATTGGACGTCGCCGTTGGATACCTCGGAGCAGGTATAGGCGCAGGCCTCGCCGCAGTTGGCGCAGGTATCGGTATTGGTAAAATCGGTCAGGGAGCTATGGAGGGTATCGCCCGCCAGCCCGAAGCCGCCGGCACCATCCGTTCGACGATGATCATTGCCGCCGCTCTTGTTGAAGGTGTGGCTTTCTTCGCAGTGGTTATCTGCTTGCTCGTCTCCCTCAAATAGTGGAAGGCCGGCAAGGTTGAACAACAAACCGACGGAGCGGCCGACGAAAGCGATTGGCCCAGAAGGCCGCTCCTTTTAAAAACGCAAACAAAAACAATTATATATGAACAATCCTTTGATAAGTCCGGGCATAGGTGTATTCTTCTGGATGCTTGTGTCGTTCGGCATTTTGGTTTTCATCCTTGGCAAATGGGCATGGCCCGTGATGATTAAGGCTCTGAAAAACCGCGAGACCGCCATTGCCAACTCCCTCAACGCCGCCGAGAAGGCCCGTGAGGAAATGAAAATGCTGAAGAGCGGCAAGGAAGAGGAGCTGCGCCAGGCCAAGCAGGAACGTGACGAGATTCTGCACAACGCCCGTATGACGAGCGAGCAGATAATCGAAGACGCCCGCAAGAAAGCCAGCGAGGAGATAGTGCGTATGCGCGAGGAGGCTATCGAGAGCATCAACAACGAGAAACTCCGCGCCATGCACGACCTGAAGAACCAGATAGCCACCCTCTCCATTGACATAGCCGAGAAACTCATCAAGGCCGAGCTGGTGAATACCGAAGCCGCCAAGAGTCTCGTAAACTCGGAGCTGGAAAAAGCCGAATTGTAAGAATAAAAATTCTGCGAAGTGGAAAGTTACAGAATTAATACAAATTACGCTAAAGCGCTGTTTATGCTGGCGGGCGAGACCGGCCGCTACGACGAAGTGGCTACCGATATGAGGCTGGTGAGTAGCGTGTGTGGTGAAAACCGTGTGCTGAACTCGGTGTTCAACAACCCGACTATTCTTGAGGACAAGAAACGCGCCATCGTGGCTGACCTCTTTGGCGAGAAAGTATGCCGCGAGTCGCTGGCGTTCCTGAACTTTGTGGTCAAGAAAAACCGTTCGGTGAACCTGCGAGGCATTGCCGACGCCTATCTGGAGATGTACCGCGAAAGCAAGAACGTCATCCTGTCGAAGCTCACTACCGCCTTTGAGGTGGACGAGAGCGTGAAACAGGAGGTGTCGAAACTTGTGAGCTCGCATACTGGCAAGACCGTTGAACTTGAAACCAAGGTTGACCAGAGCATCATAGGTGGCTTGATGGTGGAGTTCAACAACACCATGTATGACGGACGCATAAGCGCCAAGATAGCGAAGCTGCGCAGAGAGTTCAACAAGAACTACTACGAAAGCAAACTTTGAAAATTAACTACTAAACAATAGAACGTATGTCAGAAATCAAACCTGCCGAAGTATCGGCGATTCTGAAGAAACAGCTGGCTGATGTCAATCTCGATGTGGCATTGGAGGAGGTCGGCACAGTGCTTACCGTCGGAGATGGCATTGCACGTGTCTATGGCCTCAACAACGCCCAGTCGGGCGAGCTGGTAGAGTTCGAGTCGGGTGAGCAGGGCATCGTCCAGAACCTTGAGGAGGACAATGTCGGTATCGTGATGCTTGCCGAATCCAACTGCATCAACGAGGGCGACACCGTGAAACGTACCAAACGTATTGCGTCGGTCAAGGTCGGCGAGAAGCTTGTTGGCCGTGTAATCAACACCATTGGCGAACCCATCGACGGTAAAGGTCCCATAGAGGGCGAACTGTTCGACATGCCTTTGGAGCGCAAGGCTCCCGGCGTTATCTATCGTCAGCCTGTGGAGCAGCCTCTGCAGACAGGTATCAAGGCTATCGACTCGATGATTCCTATCGGACGTGGACAGCGTGAGCTTATCATTGGCGACCGCCAGACTGGTAAGACTGCAATCGCCATTGACACCATCATCAATCAGAAGAATTTTTACGATGCCGGAGACCCGGTTTACTGCATATATGTAGCTTGTGGACAGAAGGGTTCCACCGTGGCCAACATGGTGAAGAACCTTGAGGAGAAAGGTGCTATGGCCTACACCATCGTGGTGGCCGCTACCGCTTCCGACCCCGCCGCTATGCAGTTCTACGCACCGTTTGCAGGTGCCGCTATCGGAGAGTACTTCCGCGACACGGGACGTAACGCACTGGTCATCTACGACGACCTTTCGAAGCAGGCCGTGGCTTACCGTGAAGTCTCGTTGCTTCTCCGTCGTCCGCCCGGACGTGAGGCTTACCCTGGTGACGTGTTCTACCTGCACAGCCGTCTGCTTGAGCGTGCCGCCCGTATCATCCAGAACGATGACATAGCCGCTCAGATGAACGACCTGCCAGAGTCGTTGAAGGGCAAGGTGAAAGGCGGTGGTTCGTTGACAGCTCTGCCTATCATCGAGACACAGGCTGGTGACGTCTCGGCATATATCCCGACCAACGTGATTTCCATCACCGACGGACAGATATTCCTCGAGACCAACCTCTTCAACTCGGGTGTGCGTCCTGCTATCAACGTCGGTATCTCGGTGTCGCGTGTGGGTGGTAAGGCACAGATTAAGTCGATGAAGAAAATCGCTGGTACGTTGAAACTCGACCAGGCCCAGTATCGTGAGTTGGAGGCTTTCTCGAAGTTCGGTTCCGACCTCGACGCCGCCACCAAGGCAGTGCTCGACAAGGGCGCCCGCAACGTCGAAATCCTGAAACAACCGCAATACACGCCTATGCCAGTTGAGGATCAGGTTGCTATCATCTTCTGCGGAACAAAGGGCTTGTTGCAGAAAGTGCCGGTTGACAAAGTCCGCGATTTCGAAATCGAGTACCTGTTCTTCCTGCGTCAGAACCATGCTTCAGTGCTTGAAAACCTCAAGAAAGGCAAACTGCTCGACGAGGATATGGAGACGCTGAAGAAAGTGGCTCTCGATTTCGCAGGCAAGTATGCGAAGTAACGATTGAATGTTTAAATGTGTGATTGTTTGGGTGTCGAAACCCAAGCAATCACGCATTCAGACAATAACCAATAATAAAAGTCAATGGCTAATTTAAAGGAAGTACGCACCCGTATAGGCTCGGTGAGCTCGACGCAGCAGATTACCTCCGCCATGAAGATGGTTTCGGCGGCTAAGTTCCGCCGTGCGCAAAATGCCATACTCGGCATGCGTCCATACTCGGCCCAGCTCAACGAGATAATGAACGACATCGACGTTGAGGACGGAGTTGTGACACCATATCACGATGCCCGAAAGGTGGACAATGTGCTGCTGGTGGTTGTGACCTCGAACAAGGGTCTTTGCGGAGCGTTCAACTCTAACGTCATAAAAGAGGCCACCGCCCGTGTGAACCACTATACCAACGAGGAGAAAGTTTCCACGTTGCACATGATTACCATCGGCAAACGCGCCACGGAGTTTTTCGGCAAACGTAAGATGAATGTGATTGAAAGCCATGATGAGTTGCTTGACAAGCCGGCATTCGATAACGTTGCAACGTTGGCCGACAGCGTGATGAATTCGTTTTGCGACAAGAAGTATGACCGCGTGGAGTTGATATATAACCAGTTTAAGAATTCGTTGGTTCAGATTCTCTCGACCGAGCAGTTCCTGCCGGTTGTGCCGAAAAAGGCGGACTCGGTGACCTCCAAACGCAATGATTATATCTACGAGCCTGGCAAGGTCGAGATAATGCGAGAGATGGTTCCGCTGACGCTGCGGTCGCACTTCTACCGTGTGATACTCGACTCGCTTGCAGCCGAGCACGGCGCACGCATGAACGCCATGCAGAAAGCCACCGACAATGCTACAGAACTTTTGAAAGAACTGAAACTTAGTTACAACAAAGCTCGTCAGGCCGCAATTACGAACGAGATTATCGAGATTGTGAGCGGTTCGGAAGCATTGAAAGGATAGTTGTCAGACAGCGACTAGAAGTCTCAAAACGAGAGCCAAAATCGTATGGTTTTTGGCTCTTTTTGTTTTTTTAATAATTCTTTTGTTACTTTGGTGGTCAAAAAACGTACACAATCAATAAAATATTAGTACATTTGCAATTTGAATAGAAAGTGTGCAAAAAACAATGGAAAAAAAGCAAAACTTTATAGTTCCGATAATTGTGATGATTTTCATATTTGCCATGATTTCATTCGTGACCAATATGGCTGCTCCTTTTGGCAATATATGGAAGAATCACTACGAGTGGGCCGGTATGCTCGGAAACCTTATGAACTTTCTGGCATACTTGATAATGGGCATACCTGCGGGTAAGATGCTTTCGAAAATTGGCTATAAGCGCACTGCGCTTGTGGCTCTTGCCGTAGGTTTCATAGGCATGGTTGTCCAATATCTCTCCAGCCTTGTTGGTGCCGACACCGCTACGTTTTCGGTGAATGGAGAGCCCGTGATGCTGAATTTCCTGATTTATTTGCTGGGAGCCTTCATCTGTGGTTTCTGTGTTTGCATGCTCAACACTGTGGTTAACCCGATGCTTAACACCCTCGGAGGTGGCGGCAATCGTGGCAATCAGCTCATACAGACAGGGGGAACCCTCAATTCGCTTACTGGAACCCTCACTCCGCTGCTTGTCGGAGCCATGATTGGTCAGGTGACCGACAGCACGGCAATGAAAGATGTATCGCCATTACTTTTCATTGCGATGGGCGTGTTTGCCGTGGCATTCGTTATCATACTCTGTGTAAGTATTCCCGAGCCGAACCTGAACCGTGCAAAGAGTGACGGCAAAGACAAGTACAGTGCGTGGAGTTTCCGCCACCTTGTGCTTGGTGTTGTAGCGATATTCTTCTATGTGGGTACCGAGGTAGGCATACCCGCCGAGTTGAACTTCTACCTTACTGATATCGACGGTAAAGGCACTGGAGCGGCCATCGGAGGTGCGATAGCGGCAGTTTACTGGCTGCTTATGATGGTTGGCCGAGCCGCCAGCACTGCGATAAGCGGAAAAGTCTCTACCCGTACACAGCTTACCTTTGTTGCAACACTTGCCATTGTTTTTGTTGTGGTGGCAATATTCCTTCCGTCGAGCATCCGTGTTTCGATGCCGGGATACAGCGTTGCCGATGGCTTCAAGATGTTCAGCGTACCGGTCAGTGCTTTGTTTCTTGTGCTCTGTGGCCTCTGCACCTCGCTTATGTGGGGCGGTATTTTCAACCTCTCGGTCGAGGGACTTGGCAAATACACTGAGCAGGCTTCGGGCATCTTCATGATGATGGTTGTAGGTGGTGGCGTGATGCCGTTTATCCAGGACCAGATAGCCCGAGTGAGCAGCTATATGACCAGCTATTGGCTCGTAGTGGCGATGCTCGTATATATACTCTTCTATGCCCTTGTTGGCAGCAAAAATGTGAATAAAGATATACCGACTGAATAAGTATGATGCAAATTGCTTGAGCGGCAAGACATTCGATTAATTGACAATAACAAGCCTTATGATAAAGAAAATCACTGCTATATTACTGACGACGTTGTTTTCGGTAATGACGGTTTTTTCACAAGAGTTGACACCGACGCCTCTAGTTAACAGCATGTGTGGACAGTCGACGCAATTGACAATAGGTAGCCTATTGCTTGTAGATGATGGAAATGGGCAGAACGGCAACTATTCGCCTAACATTAACTGTACTCATAGCGTCGTTGGTGCTTGCAATGACCCGTATCGTATGTCGGTTCGTATTAACTCAATAGATATCGACCCGGGTGATACGCTATACATTTACAATGGCCCGGCAACATACCCCTCAACGCTTATAGCTGCCATTAACAATACCAATGCAAACGAGCATAGCGGACGTCAGTATTATGCTTCGGCTGCCAATAGCGCAAATACGCTTACTGTACGCTTCCGTTCGAACTCGGACAACCGTACTGGAGAAGGATTTAGTATGACTTTCAGTTGTGCTTATCCGTGCGAAATGTCATTGCCTGTGATAGAGGACACATACGATGTTTTAAGAAATGGAGTGTTTGTTGGTACGTCTCAGCTGAAAGACAATGTCGAATATGATACTGTTGTGAGAGTTGTAAACGGTGTAGCTGAAACTACATACAATGTTTCTCATTTCAAGAGTGCAAATATCTGTGACGGCGATTGTGTGCAGCTGCACGCACATGGTGAGTACAGCAGTGATAATGGACTATATTTCCCCACTGACGCAACCACACGGTTTAGGTGGAATTTTGCGGGTGATGATACGGTATCAGGGCTGAATATGACCCGGACAAGGCCTATCTGCTATGATTCTGCTTCGTGCTATTACATCAGGTTGTCTCTTTTGGATGAGATGGGTTGTGCTGGCATTCAGGAAGCGACGATGTATATCAGAATAGCGCCGAATCCGATTAAGACCATTGGCGATTTGCCTATAATATGTGCCAATGACTCGATTTTTGTTAGCGTCAGCACTGAAGAGGGTTCGGCGGTAACTTACGATCATATTGATATTGAAAGCACTCATTCGGGAAACAACTCATCAAAACAGTTCGTTCCCGATGGACTGAACTATTGTGAAGTGTCGTGTTATTCGTCCAATGTCGTATTCAATGAATTCTCGAACGACATGACCGTGACGAGTGCTGAAGATATTTGCTCGGTATGTGTTAATTTTGAACATTCGTATATGGGTGACTATCAGCTGGCCATTAAATGTCCTACCGGTGCTCAGGCAATCTTGAAATACAAGAATCAGGAAGGTAGTGCTCCCTCTGGGTCATACGGTGGAGGCAACATATATACTGGATATCCATACGGAGGTAACGATCATGATGATTATGATGAACGAGGTGCTTCAGGAACCAATGGTTATTGTGATTCGATTTACAATATGTATGGAATCGGTTTGGACTATTGTTTCAGCCGTAATGGTGCGTACACTCTGGTTGATGGTTATCCGGCTAACACCACAACCACAATGGCAAGCCATTATATAGCAGCAACTGACGCTGCATATCAAATAAATGTTACACATACATTTGAGATTATTCCGCGACCGTTCGTAGATGCGGGCACATCGGCTGGAACGAAGACTTTCAAGACCAAACTGCCAAGTGACCGCGCAACGAAAACCGATTACTATTTGCCTGCACAGAGTTTCTCAAACCTTATTGGATGTCCTCTTAATGGAGAATGGGAGGTAGAGGTGTGTGACTGGTTGGGAGTTGACAATGGTTGGATATTCGGCTGGTCGATGGATTTGTGTAATGCTCAGTTGGATAACTACAATTGTAGATTTGAGGTGCCAGTGGATACTGCCTATTGGTCGGTGGATTCGACTGAGGGTCATTGGAGTCGTGGTCAGTATCATGGACTGCATCTTCATAATGTTGGCGGAGAAGAGTATTCTGCGTATATAACCACAGTGGATACCGCTGGTTCGTTTAATCTTTATTTTAATTTAATCGACGATTTTGGTTGCCACTGGGATACGAATTTGGTTGTGACCACGAATCCTCTGCCTCACACGGTAACGGTGGTCAACAAATGTCCCGGTGAAGAATATACTTGGGTTGACGGTAATTCCTATATAGAGCCCCCGACTCCGCGTCCCGAATGGATTTTCCCTGCACAGACGGGATGTGACAGCGTGGTTGCGTTGCAAATTGTCAATGACAAGGTGCCTGAAGCGCATATTTCAGTTGTGCCGTCATACGTGACCTACGATCACCACGAGGTGACTCTCTATGATGCGTCTGAGGGCAGTTATGGAAGAATATGGTATTTTGATGACGAGACCAGCACGGATGCAATTGCCACATTCGATTACCCGATAGAAGAAGACTCTCTCAGAGTTATGTTGGTGGCTACGAGTAAGTATAATTGTCCCGATACGGCATACGTGACCATCCCGATGGATAAGACCCTTATATGGGTTCCTACGGCATTTACTCCTGACCGCGATGACAATGACTTGTTCTTCATCAAGGGCAATAATATCCTTGACGATGCGCAGGTGTATGTCTACAACCGTATGGGAGCATTGGTTTCGTCATGGGTAGGATTTGAAGGCAGTTGGGACGGCCATCACGGTGGCAAACGTTGTGCTGGAGGTGTCTATACGTGGGTGATTAAGTATCACTCGTCGTTTGAGCCAAGCCGTTGGCACTACAAGACCGGTACGGTTACGTTGTTGCGATAATAACCGGTACGTGACAGTATAGGGGCGACCATATGTTTGGTTGTCCCTTTTTTATTGTGAAAAATGTTGTTTTGGGTTTGGTTTTCTACAGTTATGCTCTCAAATGTCGAGAGGTAACTATTTTTAATGCAGTGTGATATGTAGAATTATGTACGGCTTTGAAAAAAAATGTGTAACTTTGCAAACCTTATGAAAATCGACGCAACAGAACAAGTTTATCTAGAAAAGGCTCAGCAGTTTTGCGCTGCCGACGAGCAGTGTGCAGCCTCGGTAATGAGAAAGTTGGCCGATTGGGGATGCCCCCTTACCTCGGCTCCGAAAATTGTAGATGTACTGACCTCTACTGGTTACATCGACGAAAACCGCTATGTGTGCCGCTACTGCGAGAGCAAGGCCTTCCACCAGAAGTGGGGCCGTATCAAAATTACATCCATGCTACGCCAGAAACACATCCCGGGCGATGTGATTTCCAAGGGTATTAAAACCATCAACGAGGAGGAGTATAGGAAGGTGCTCCGTGAGGTGGCCAACACTAAATGGGCGACCTATACCGACGATGACAACGAGCGTAATATCACCCGACTGACATCGTTTCTCCTGTCGCGTGGCTATGAAATTGAGATTATTAAGGAAATTACTAAAGATTTTGAACAATGAAAAAGATTGTTTTAACATCATTGCTGATTTTTGCGGTTTCGATGCCGCTTTTTGCACAAGAAGAAATAGATGAGCAACCCGCACAGGAAGCTACTGAGCAGGTGGCTGAGGAACAGGCTGCGGCTGAGGACCAGCCAGCCGAAGAGACCTCAAAAAAATCAAAGGGAACATGGACGACGTCCTCGACGCCTGCGTTGAAAATCGACCAGGTTTATTATAACAACTGGTCGGCAGCGGGTAACTCCCAATTGGCTCTTACGGCGTCCTTCAATGGTACTTATAAGTACACCAATGGCAAAGACTTCTGGGATAATATCGTTGACCTCGCGTTTGGTATCCATTGGCAGGACCTCGACAGCAAAAACTCACCGCTGCTGGAGAGCCTGCGCAAGAATGAAGATAAAATCGACCTCACTAGCACCTACTCGCGTAATTTGAAGGGTGCTTGGAATGTCAATGCCATTGCCAACTTCAAAACGCAGTTTTATAAAGGATACCAGTATGGCGAGGATACGATTATGATTTCAAACATTCTGGCACCTGCATATTTGACCACTGCGCTCGGTTTCGAGTACAAGAAAGAGTGGTGGAACTTGTCGCTGTCTTTCCTGACTGGCAAGACAACCTTTGTCTGTTCCGACTCGCTGATAAAGAATGGTTATAACTATGGTGTTATACAAGACACCGATTTCCTCACCACAGGCCACTACAGGCATGCCTATTTCGGACTTGGTTCGTATGTGAAGTTTTACATGAAAAAAGACATCGCGAAGAACCTGAACCTGTATGTGAGAGCCGAGCTCTTCTATGACTACATGAAGCGGAGCAACCTGCAGAGAGAGTCTGGCATTCGTCAAGAGTTGGTTGAAAACGGCTATGGCAACTGGAATTATGGTAAGAAATTGGGCTATTGCCTCTATCACGAGATGGACTTCGATTTGGAAGTGAAACTGGAGTACCGTTTCAGCTCGTGGTTGGCTGCCTACGCTGGATTCCAGATGAGGTATGACAGTGACTTCCGTTCGGTCAATGAGTTTGGGCAGAATGTGATGAACAAAGGGGCTATGGGTGCCCTGCAGTTCTTCCAGACCGCTGGCCTGCAGATCTATTTCAACTGGAAGACTCCGAAAGAGGCCTAGCGTTTTGTCAATAATAAACACTTTGACCGTATAACATTTTATCTAATAAACCATCTGGCGGAAAATGTCGAGTCCAATAGTCACACTGACAACCGACTGGGGCTATAGCAGTTTCTTTGCCGGAATGGTCAAAGGTCGTCTCTATTCCGCCATCCCCGATGTGAGGGTGGTTGACATCTCACACTCCCTCAAGCCGTATGATTTGGTCAGTGCTGCATTCGTAATACAGAATGCCTGTATGGGTTTTCCCGCCGGCACGGTCCATATCATCGACATCCTGTCGGAGGAGCAGGAAGGACAGGGGTTTCTTGCTGTACAGTACAACTCCCAGTTCTTCCTATGCACCAACAACGGCTTGCCTTATTCCCTTTTTGGCAACGCATACCAGCAGGTTGTGGAGTTGAATGCCTTCTGGACTTCCAAGTTCTACAATTTTGCCGCCTACGAAATCTTTTGCCAGGCGGCAACCAGCCTTCTGTCCGGAATGTCGCTCTCTGGGCTTGGACGTGAGGTGGCTCTTGTCGAGCGCCGTCTGCTGCGCTTTATTGTCAGCGACGGGGTGATAAAGACCCATGTCTGGCATGTCGATACATACGGCAATGCATATCTCGATATCCTCTATGACGAGTTGATGGAAGTGCTCCAAAATCAATCTTTCGACATCAACATCCGTGGTGTCCATATCAACAGCATCAAGGTCGCCTATGCTGAATGTACCCAGTCTGCACTCACAGTCTCCGAATCTGGCTATATGGAGGTGGCTCTATATAAGAACCATGCTGCCGACATGCTGGGCTTGAAAGTCGGCGACATAGTTGACATCAGGATAAAGTAAAAGCATACAAACAGAATCAACCAATCAATTCATAGCAATATATTATGTCACTGCTCTCTATACGAAACCTTCACGCCGGAATCGGCGACATGGAGATACTGAAAGGCATCAATCTCGATGTCAACGCTGGCGAGGTCCACTCCATCATGGGGCCCAACGGCAATGGCAAGAGCACCCTTGCTGGTGTGATTGCGGGCAACCCCAAATATCATGTCACCGCTGGTGAGGTGATTTACAACGGCAAGAATATATTGGACCTTCCTGTTGAGGTTCGTGCCGCCGAAGGCATCTTCTTGGGATTTCAGTATCCTGTCGAGATTCCGGGTGTCAGCATCGCCAACTTTATGCGTACCGCTGTTAACGAGCAGCGCAAATACCGTGGCCTCGACCCGCTGAGCGGCAGCGAGTTCCTGAAGCTCATGGAAGAAAAGAAAAAAGTGGTCGAGATGACGGCCTCGCTGGCCAATCGCTCGGTCAACGAAGGCTTCTCGGGGGGCGAGAAGAAGAAGAATGAGATATTCCAAATGGCAATGCTCAATCCGAAGCTCTCCATCCTCGACGAGACCGACTCGGGACTCGACATCGACGCACTCCGCATTGTCGCTTCTGGCGTGAACAAACTCCGTTCAAAAGACAATGCCACAATAGTTATCACCCACTATCAGCGTTTGCTCGACTATATTGTGCCCGACTTCGTGCATATTTTATACGAGGGTCGTATAGTGAAGACCGGTCCCAAGGAGCTAGCCCTTGAGCTCGAGCAGAAAGGCTATGAATGGATTAAGAAAGAACTCGAACAATGATACGCAAAGATGTATTGCCTGAAGCACTCAAAGGCGTCGATTTTTCCGAATTCTGGAACGACGACTTGGTGCGACCCGTGTCTGGGGCTGATTCGGACGTCCATTGTTCGTGCAATATCCCCAATCTCGACACCGAGAAACGTGTCATCGTCAACGGTTTTGGCGACGGCCTTGACATCAGGGTGGGAGAGGGGCAGGTCGTTGAGCGTCCGATTCAGATTCAGTCTGTCGTTAAAACGGAATACAAGTCGCTGATTGAGCTCCATAACACAATCTCCATCGCCGCGGGCGCAAAGGTCAAGATAATCCATTGCGACGACACCATCGGCGACACACGTTCTCTCAGCAACAACGAGACTCATATCGAGATAGGCGCAGGGGCATTTGTTGAATACTACAAACTCCAGAACATAAACAACCGTTCCGGGCTTATCAACAAGACGTATGTCACCATGGCCGAAGGCTCGTCGCTGCGCACCGACTGCATCACCCTCAATGGCGGACATATCTATAACCACTGCGAGGTCCGCATGCAGGGGCCGCACTGCGAGCTTAATGCCGATGGGCTCTATCTAATCGATAGCGACCAGCGCTGCGACAATTATATTTTCGTTCAGCACGACGCACCCCACTGCACAAGCCATGAACTCTACAAAGGCATTCTCGACGACCAGGCTCGTGCCAGCTTCAATGGCCATGTGCTTGTCATGGACGGCGCTGAAAAGACCGAGGCCTACCAGACCAACCGGAACATCCTCCTCACCGACAAGGCTCACGTCGAAACCAAGCCTTTCCTCGAAATCTACAACGACGACGTCAAGTGTTCGCATGGCAGCACTGTCGGACAGCTCGACGAGCAGGCGCTTTTCTATATGCGTTCGCGTGGTATAAGCGAGCGGGTGGCCGTCACAATGCTCTCCTACGCTTTCTGCGACGAGGTTATCCGTTCCATCGGAATCCCCGAGCTGCGGCAGGCAATTGAGGACATGGTTAAGAAACGTCTCCATGGCGAACTGCTTCCGTGTGGCAACTGTGCCATCCCCTGCAGCACGCCCTGCAACGGCTCCGAGGCGCACTTCGACATCGACATCTCAAAACTCTGACGGATGCTTAAAAGATATCTGATCATAACAACGTTTCTGATGCTTGCTTTTGCGCTCAGTGCGCAGGACGACGGTGTGACCTGTGGCCCCAAGTTCAAATCCGCCGACCAGGCTACCTTCCTGAAGGCGAAAACCCTCTACTCGTCCAAGCGTTACAAAGAGAGTCGCGAACTGCTCCACAAGGTGTCGTCCAAATATCCGTCCGCGCCCGACCCCTATTTCTACCTTGGCATGATAGCTGTCAAGAAGGACTTTAATGCCGCTGGCATCCGGCGCTATTTCCCCAAGGTGCTTTCGCTCTGCCCGAACTATCCCAACGCACTGGCCCACTACTACAAGGCCATTGTTGACTATACCGACGAGAATTATGACGACGCGGTGGCCTCGCTCAACCGCTATTTCGACATCACAAATCAGGAGCGTTTGGCCGAATACGAGGCGGTATACGAAGAGGCGTCCAACTATCTCTATTGGTCGCAGTTCCTGGCCGAGGCAAACAAGGTCAAGGTTCCCTTCCGTCCTTTTGTGGTCCCCGGCGTCTCCGGCAGCAACAACGAATATCTGCCCTATCTCACTCCCGACGGCTCTGCTTTCTATTACCTCCGCCAGGTGCCCGAAGACCGTTCTTCCACCTTCTACAAACGTGAGCTGCAGGCAAAGATATGGCGTCTTTGCCGTAGTGACCGGCGCGACACCGCCTATTCCGAGGGCGTCGAGCTCTCGGCACCGTTCAACACCTCCGAGAACGAAGGCTCTATGACCATGACTGCCGACAACAAGGTTATGTATTATTCCCGCATGGTCATGAAGAACGGCAAACTCAATTGCGACATCTTCCGCACCACTTTCGTCAACGACCGTTGGAGCGAATTCGAGAGCGCCGGCGCAAATGTCAACAGTGACAAATCTTGGGAGTCGCAGCCTTCCGTCACCGCCGATGGCGAATATCTCTATTTCGCCTCTAATCGCGATGGTGGCATGGGTGGCACCGACATCTGGCGTTGCCATCGCTTGCCCAATGGCGACTGGAGCCGTGCCGAGAACCTCGGTCCGTCCATCAACACCTCTGGCAACGAGAAATGCCCCTTTATCCATGCCGACGGCAAGACTCTTTATTTTGCCTCCGACGGATGGCAGGGCTTTGGCGGCTATGATATGTATTTCATCAACGTCAACGACACCTACCTTCAGCGTCCTACCAACATGGGCCTGCCCATCAATTCCGAGGCTGACGAAATCTGTTTCGGCGTGACCACCGACGGTAGCCGCGGCTACTACGCTGGCAAGCCTCCCGAGGGCATTGCAGGCCGTGGTGGCTCCGATGTGTTTGCTTTCGACCTCTATCCTGCGGCCCAGCCCGAGCCCATGCGCCTTTGCCCGCTTCGTGTCCTTTCGTCTGAGTCCAAGCCTCTTGTGGCCGAGGTCTCCGTCTATCGCAAGGGGGCCAACCGTATGCGCTATGTCGCCGACGCCTCGACTGGCGAACTGTCGGTTATGCTCTCGATGAAGGTTGACAACTTCGTGGTCGCCTCTGCCAAGGACTATGTGCCTGCGGTGCGTTTGGTCAAGACCTCCGCTGTTAAGCAGCAGTCAATCCCCGACCTGCACATGCAACCGCTCAAGAAGGGTGGTCGCTATCCTCTTCCTGGCATTCAGCTGACCACCAATGGTCTTTCCGACACTGGAAAAACCATCCTCGACGCCTACATCGACTTCCTCCGCGAAAATCCCATGGTGCATATCCGTATCGAGGGCGTCACCGAGAACATGGTTCGTGCGGTTTATGACTATATGGTTGAGCAGAAACTCCGTCCCGAACGGCTTTCCTACAAGGCTGGCGGCTCTGCCGACCTCCAGTTTGTCGTGGTTCAGAAATAGTACTATTCCTGTTGTTCCCTAATACAGCATCGCTATTAAACACTCTCGTACCTCCCGCTCCGCTTCTATCTCTACACAGCCGCTTTGGCGCGTGTTCCTCTACCTGCGTCACTATCCAAGGTACATCCTCCTTTGCTTCCTTTTCGACCTCCTAGGGGTCCTCTTCAATCTTTCTTCCTTTGTCTTCATAGTTCCCTTCGTCGAGCTCCTTTTCGGAGGTGTCCGTTCGGCGTCTCCCCATGCCTTTTCGTTGAATCAGCATGACCTCAGCGAGTGGCTTAACTGGCAGCTTTACCAGTGGAGCTCCGCGCACGGCCTTTTCTTCTGCCTGGCCGCTATAGCCTTGTCTTTTCTCCTCTGTTCTTTCCTGTCCAACCTTTTCAGGTTCCTCTCTACTTGGTGCTTGAGCCCTGTCCGCAATGGCGTTGTCGAACGCCTCCGCAACGACATCTTCCACAAAATCACCATACTCCCCGTCGCCTACTTCAAGCGTCAGCGGAGCGGTGACCTTCTGAGCCGTATGTCCAACGACATCGCCGACGTCGAGTGGAGCATCGTCAGCTCCATCCAGTCCTTCCTCAAGTCCCCGGTCAATATCATCGTCTTTTCCGCCACGCTGCTTTTCATAAGTCCCACCCTCTTCCTCTATTTCCTCTTGGTGGCGCCTGTTCTGTTGTTTCTGGTGGGCGTGGTTGGCAAGAGCCTGAAACGCAACTCGCTGAAAGGGCAGAACAAGCTCGGCTCGCTCTTCTCTCTGCTCGAGGAGAACATCTCCGGCATACGTGTTGTCAAGGCCTTCGGCGGGGAACGGCGTCAGTCTCTCCGTTTCTCCGACGCTCTCCGCGACTACACCCGCCGCATGAACCGTGTCGTACGCCTCAAAGAGCTCAGCAGCCCGCTCTCCGAAATCCTCGGCACCGTGGCTATGGCCGCCATCCTTGTCATCGGCGGCTCCTACGTCATCGGCGGCCGCATGCATGCTTCGGTATTCATCCTTTTCGTCATTGTCTTCGCACGGCTTATCCCTCCCGTTCAAGCCCTCGTCCGCGCCTACAACAGCATGCTTAAAGGCAATGCTTCCGCGCGCCGCATCATGGAGATACTCTCCGCCGACGAGGTCGTCCTCGAGGCCCCCGATGCAGTCGCCGTGACTTCGTTCGACAGCGAGATTCGTTACCGTGATGTCTCGTTCGCATACGACGACATGGACTCCGCGTCTGTGCTCAACCACATCGACCTGGTTGTCCCCAAGGGTAAGGTTGTAGCGCTTGTTGGACATTCTGGTTCGGGCAAGACCACCCTTGTTGACCTGCTTCCCCGTTTCTACGACCCCACGGCGGGGGCTGTCATGCTCGACGGTATCGACCTGCGACGCCTCAACATTGCAAGCCTGCGCCGCCTCGTCTCCATCGTCACCCAGGACTGCATCCTCTTCAACGACTCTGTCGCCAACAACATAGCCTTCGGCAACGAGGCCGCCACCCCCGAATCCATACGCCACGCCGCACGGTTGGCCTGTGCCGACGAGTTTATCGAAACCCTCCCCGAGGGCTACGACACCATGGTTGGCGACCGGGGCATCACCCTCTCTGGCGGCCAGCGTCAGCGTATAAGCATCGCCCGTGCTCTCCTCAAGGACGCACCCATACTTATCCTCGACGAGGCCACCGCCGCCCTCGACAACGACTCCGAGCGACAGGTTCAGGCGGCTCTACATACCCTTATGCAGAACCGCACCACCATCGTCATCGCCCATCGGCTTTCCACCATCCGTAATGCCGACGTCATCCATGTGCTCGACCACGGTTCTATTGTCGAGTCAGGCTCCCACGACCAGCTCCTAGCCCTCAACGGTGCCTACGCCCGCCTTCTCTCGCCACAAATCTAGCTCTAGTGTTCAAGCGTGAGCTCTCCGCTCTCCGCATCGCCGCCGCTACGGTTATTGTTATGACGGCTTTTCGCCGGCGTTATAACGTCCCGACGTTGGCCCAACCCAAAAGGTAAGCAAAAGGTGAGCAAAAGGTGAGCAAAACCTGTAAATATATTTTATTGAACTACACATAGTTACAACCCCTAAAAACGCACTTTTTTGCACACGAAAAAATGCTCTTTTCGTTGATTTACAACAATATAACTTTTGCAAAAAAAACACCAACAACCCCCGATTCTCACCCCAATCCCCCGTCACCAACAAGCCATTTTTCGCCCTCTTTCGCCAAAGCATCAAAAAAAAATCTTTTCGCGCTTTTCGATGTGAAAAAAACTGACAGCTACCCACCCCAACAAATCCCATTTGTCAATTCACTATTCACTAACCTGAATAAAAAAGACAGCCACCAAAAAGCGACTGTCTCAGTGGAAGTTATCGGATTCGAACCAATGACCCCCTGCTTGTAAGGCAGGTGCTCTGAACCGGCTGAGCTAAACTTCCGTTTCACGACCATCTCTCGGTCGAAATCGGCTGCAAAGATACAACTATTTTTTTTATTTACAACTTTTTTCTCGTCTCATGCGTTTCCCGTGTCCTTGTCCCCCTTTCAAACCGTCCGCCCGCAGCCTTACACAATAATTCTGATGTGCCTTGCGTTAAGAACCAAACGACTATTTAATTCAACTCTTTCAGCCATGCAGATTGACCTCTCTCGCCTTTACGACACCTATCTCCGTTCCCGCACAGTCACTACCGACTCGCGTGCCATCACCCCTGGGTGCATTTTTTTCGCCTTCAAGGGTGCCTCCTTCGACGGCAATGCCTTTGTCCCCTCGGCACTCTCCCAGGGTGCGGCCCTCTGTGTCACCTCCGACACTCACTATTCCGACAACCCCCAGTGCGTCGTGGTTGACGACGTCCTCGCCGCACTCCAGCTCCTGGCTCGTCACCATCGTGAGCAGCTTACAATCCCCGTTATCGGCATAACTGGCACCAACGGCAAGACCACCACCAAGGAACTCCTTTCTGCCGTCCTCAGCCGTCGTTATCGTGTGCACGCCACCGCTGGCAATTTCAACAACCACCTCGGTGTGCCGCTCACCCTCCTCTCCATCCCCGCCGACTGCGAGGTGGCTGTCGTCGAGATGGGTGCCAACCACCCGGGCGAAATCGACGACCTCTGCCGTATCGCGCAGCCCGACTTCGGCCTCATCTGCAGCGTCGGCAAGGCTCACCTCGAAGGTTTCGGCAGTTTCGAGGGTGTCGTCCGCACCAAGACCGAGCTCTACCGTTTCCTCGATTCCCGTCGCGGCACCATCTTCGTCAATGCCGATAACCAGGTGCTCCTCGCCGAAGCGATGAAATGCCATTCTGCTTCCGTTCTCCTTTACGGCAGCTCCGCCACCGAGGTAATCAGACACTCAGGCAGTCAGGCAATCGCCACCGCCACCTACCTCGGCTCCGACCCCTGCCTCTCGTTCTACACCGAGCTGGGCGACCAGGTTTACAACATCGCCACCCACCTCTTCGGCGGCTACAATTTCGCCAACGCCCTTGCCGCCCTCGCCGTCGGACGTTTCTTCAAGGTTGAACTTTTCGACATCAAGCAGGCTCTCGAGCAATACACCCCGTCCAACAACCGTTCGCAACTCAAAGCCACCTCCCGCAACCAGCTCCTGCTCGACTGCTACAATGCCAACCCCACCAGCATGGAGGCCGCCATACGCAGCTTCGCCGACATGCATACCGACCACAAGGTCGTCATGCTCGGCGGCATGCGTGAGTTGGGTGCCGAGTCCGATGCCGAGCACCGTCGCCTCTTCGACCTCGTCAAGTCTTGCCGGTTCAGTCAGACGGTCCTCATCGGCGACGAATTCGCCTTTGCTGCCTCCGACCCCTCTATCCTTTGGTTCCCCGACAGCCTCAAGGCGAAAGACCATTTCGCGCATAACCCCCTCTCGGGCGCCACGGTGCTGCTCAAAGGCTCCAACGGCACCCGTATGTGGCTTCTGGAAGAAGTTCTCTAACACCCACTAACCCACTAACGCAATAACGAATCCCCCAGCCCCTCAACTAAAACCTTGTGCCAAAGGCTGCGAGCACATCTAAATAAAATATCTAAATAAAATTAAGTGAAGCGAGTCAAACTCTTATTCCCCCTCCTGCCTCTGCTTTTCACCTTTTTCGTTGGGCAGGCGCAGCCCTCTCGGATTGCCTTTTGGAATGTCGAAAACTTCTTCGATACCCGCAACGACTCGCTGACCAACGACGACGCCTTCACCCCGCAAGGGACAAACCATTGGACCTCCAGTCGCTTCAACCTCAAGAGTAACAACATCTTTAAAACCCTCGTGGCTCTCGATGCGCCGATGGTGGTCGGCCTCGCCGAGGTCGAGAACTCCTACGTGCTTTCCCAGCTCTGTTTCGCTACCCCGTTGCGCAAGTTCGGCTACGATTTCATCCATTTCGACTCGCCCGACCCGCGCGGCATCGACTGCGCCCTCCTCTACCGCCGCCCTCTGTTCCACCCCTTCCACTCGTCTGCCATCACCGTCTCCGACTCCGCCACGCGCTGGTTCTCGCGCGACCTCCTCCTTGTTGGCGGCACCACCTCCTCTGGCGACAGCCTTTTCCTCCTCGTCTGTCACCTCCCCTCCAAACTCGGCGCCGCCCTTGCCGACCACCACCGTGCCCGCATAGCACACCGCATCCGTGCGTTGGTTGACTCCCTGTCCGTCTGCCATCCATGCCTCCCGGTGTTTGTCATGGGCGACTTCAATGCCGACCCTCGCGAGTCCGCTTTCTGCGCCTCATTCGGCTTCCCGTCGCTGCCCTTGTCCGAGGCCTATCCTGCCGACGCCCTGCCCGTCAACCCCGAAGGACTTTTGGGGCTTATGTATGCCTTTGCCGAAGGCGAGGGGTCGTGCTCCTATGCCGACCGCTGGTCTTTCTTCGACCAGTTCCTTGTTCGCATCCCCGCTTGCTCCAACTTCACGACGCCCGTCGCACAGCTTTTCCGTCCCGACTTCCTACTCAAACCCTCTCCGCGTTCGCAATCCGTCCGCCCGTTCCGCACCTACAGCGGCCCCAACTACTTAGGCGGCTTCAGCGACCACCTCCCAATCTACCTCGATCTCGAGCAGCTTCAGTGAGTATTGCATATTGTGTTGTTCTGTCTCAAAAGGCACGGAGTTATGTTCTCGTTGCGAAGAGCCAGGGCTGCCGAAATCGGTTTCGTATGAGGCATGAGGTAAAGAAAAATTCATATATATAGCATAGTTTATAATAAATCCGTATTTTTGCTAGTTAATATTGGTCTCTGCTAGAGAATGTGCGGAGGTCAAAGTTATTGTGCCACAGTCGTTTTATGGGCTGCGGTAAATTGTAATATGAAATCAAATATTGGTTATATTATGTCCAATTTTTATTCAGCAGAAGGTTATCGTGTGGTTAGGAATATGATTGTCGAGCGTCTTAGCACAAAGCATCTCTCAACCCGTTGCCATAAAATAACAGCATCGGTCATTTTGATTCTCGTGTTTGCAGGTAATGCTTTTGGGCAGACGACGGTAAAGATGGGACCGGATGGGTCTCAACATGTTCTTCCGTTTAACAATTTCTATAAAAATTCCTGGAATCAGATGATATACACCGCCGAGGAAATTGGAGGAGCAAAAACTATCTCATCTATTAGTTTTTTGCTTGGTGGACTTCCTAGTACGGCATGGCAGGCAACGGATGTTAAGATATATATGGGACATACGTCGCTATGTGGCAGTGATGGTAGCACATCTCTCACTGAAACAGACTGGGTGCCTGCAGGTAGTCTTACACAGGTATGGTCGGCCACTAACTATACTCCTGTAACAGCGACAACCTTTGACGACTTCGGAACCAATGCTAATTATAACTGGGTGACAATAAATTTGAGTACATCTTTCAACTACAACGGAACTGACAACCTTTGCATTGTGGTTGCATCAAAATGTGACACATATCAATCCGGATTAACATTCAAATACATAAATGACGGTAAAAGTTTGTGTTTGTATAGGAGGAATGACAGTGATCAAAATTATGCCAATCACCCAGGCACGAATTCTGGAACGACAACGAGTAGCCGACCAGTGTTAAAGTTAGCTAGTTATAATACAGTAAGCGAAATTATCAACATAAAGAAAACTCTAATAAATTGTGGTACGGACATACTATTTTATGACGAAGGCGGTGATGGCGGAAACTGTTCGAGTGGTGACGTGTCAGGAAACTACTATACGAGATATTCCACCTATAGGCATATATTCACAAGTACGGGAAGTGCGATAACTGCGACATTCCAAGAGTTTTGTACAGAATCTGCCAATTACGATTGGATGTATGTTTATGACGGATATAACAATTATACCAATGCTTTGTCTGCATTATTAGGAGGCACCCCAAGTACGATGCCTGGCCCATACGCTTCCTCCGGACAAAGTATGACTTTTACATTTAGAGCGGATGTAAGTGGCAATCGAAAGGGGTGGAAAATACGGCTGTCATGTCCTTCCTGCACAGAGCGGACGCTCTCGTTTGGTTCGTCACCAACATCGGTTAGTATTGGTTCCAGTATCACGTGTATCGCCACACCGTCCGCAGGCGGTGGCACCGTCAGCTATACCGCATCGCCGGCTGGCATTGTTAACGTAACGTCGGATGGAGTTGTTACTGGAGTCTCGGTCGGTACAGCCACAATCACTGCCACCATACCAGCAAGCGGTTCTTATTGTGGCGCAACTCAAACGCATACAGTGACCGTAGTGGTTCCAGCCCCCAACCTGCAGCAAACCAACGAGCCTCGTTGCGGCATTGAGAATGTAACTCTTCAGGCAAGCATGCCTGGTGGCATTAATGTTCCGACTGGCTACGCATATTACTGGTATTCCGATGCTGCATGCACGTCAGAGATCACATCAGAGGTGTCAGGCCCGAACAACAATACGCTCACAATTGCATCCGTCGATGAGCAGCAAGTGTGGTGCCGTCTCGAAAAAAGAGTCTCATCAACCAGTGCGCAAACGTTCAATTATTCTGGTAGTGTCGCCACTTATACAGTTCCAGCAGGCGCGACATCCCTAATCCTTGAAGTATGGGGCGCGGAAGGAGGTGGCCAAAGAACCAGTGGTAATACGAATTCTGGATACGGTGGAAAAGGAGGCTATTCCACCGGAACATTATCTTCGCCAAGCGGAACGTTGTATGTTTGTGTTGGTGGAGCTGGAGGTAGTTCAACAAGTGGCAGTGCAGCTGGTGGTTACAATGGAGGAGGAAGCGGCTATGCATCGTCTTCGTCAGAGCCAGGCAACGGCGGTGGTGGAGCAACCCACATTGCCACAGTTTCTGGTACATTGAGGTATATCGCAACAGCAAATGTATTGATTGTTGCTGGCGGCGGCGGCGGCGGTGGAGAAGATGGAAGTGACAAAGGTGGTGATGGTGGAGGAACGACTGGAGAAGACGGACAAAACACCGGATCCTACCAAAGTAGTTGTGCCGGAGGTACTCAGAACGGAGCTGGCCCCAATGCAGGCTTTGGCTATGGTGCTACAACAAATTATGGTGACGGCGGCGGC
>JAFZTV010000013.1 GCA_017618625.1 Bacteroidales bacterium
AGACGACTATGCGCCACAACAGGACAAAGATTGTGGTTGCGTCGGTATTATTTCTAGTTCCGCTTGTCACGGGCTATGCCTATTCGAGATTGGTGAATCCCGTACTGCAGTATTCGGTGCTGCTGTTCTCATATCCGTTTCTACTGCTAGCAATATGTGGTGTCGTTGGGTCAAAACGGATGTTATTGAATCACATCCTATTGGCGGTCATAGGCGTAAGCCTGCTGCTGACGCTGTTTTTTTTGCGCAAGCACTATGACGTGATTGAACGCGAGTATATAGAATCGTCAGCAGACATATTAAAGAAGGCTCAAAAGAGGTATGGAAAAGACAATGTAGTATGCCTGTACAATATAAGCGACAATGCGCTGCATTATTACGACTCCACCATTGTTACGCAATATTCGCCCGATGTGCCGATAGACAGCATACTGGTGAAAAGCGATGCCGACTATGTTGCCGCCGCAAAACTGCTAGAATCAGAAATGACGGCAATACAACAGTATTACCCCTATCTTGTTGAGTACAGGCAATGTGTTGTTACGGAAGTTTGCCTATTCAGCAAGATCCCAAACGATGCATTAGCATGGGAGGGCAAGATTGTCAAGAAAGGAACAACCGTAGTGCAAGGCGAATACACAACGCTGCTCGACACAGCCATAAAAGACATTGCAGACGAACGTTTTTTTATGATTAACACAAAAGTCAATGGAATAGCCGACAAAGACTGCTATCTTGTGATGGAAACGCACGTGTTTGGGGAGAAGGTGGACTACCGGTCGGTGCCATTGATCGGCAGTTCGCACATTGCCCTTAAACAGGAGTTGAATATAAAAAGCCGACTGGCGTTGCGGCACAGCCGTGTGAAGATATATGTTTGGAACCCAGAGAAGAAAACCGTTGTGGAGAAGGCGGACTACCACATCAGCGTGACAGAAGACAACCCATACGTGTACGGCATACTGGAGGAGCTGTAACAAACGCAAAAGAAAGGACATCATTATGGAAGAAAATAAGAAACACTGCATAGCGGTACTTATACCCTGCTACAACGAGGAGAAGACCATCGGTAAGGTGGTGCGCGACTTTCGTGCGGTGCTGCCCGAAGCAGAGATATATGTCTATAACAACAACTCGAGCGACCGCAGCGTGGAAGAGGCCACTGCCGCCGGAGCCATTGTACGCCACGAGTATGTACAGGGCAAAGGCAACGTGATACGGCGGATGTTCCGCGAGGTGGAAGCCGACTGCTACATCATAGCCGACGGCGACGACACCTATCCCGCCAGCCATGTGACCGAGATGGTGGATCAGATTCTCAACAGACAGGCAGACATGGTCATCGGCGACCGGCTGTCATCGACCTACTTTGAACAGAACAAGCGACTGTTCCACAACACGGGCAACCGCCTCGTCAGGTCGCTTATATGCCATCTGTGGCATACGGAGATAAAAGACATCATGACCGGATACCGCGCATTCAGCCGCAAGTTCGTGAAACTATTTCCCGTGATGAGCGGGCAGTTTGAAATAGAGACCGAGATGACCATACATGCACTGGACAAACGGTTCAGCATAGTGGAACTGCCCATAGACTACCGCGACCGACCGGAAGGGAGCGTCTCGAAGCTCAACACCTTCAGCGACGGATTCAAGGTGCTACGCACAATAGCAACGCTCTACAAGGAATACCGCCCGATGCGATTCTTCGGTTGGCTTGCAGTGCTGTTGGCGGTGGTGGCGGTGGCGATGTTCATACCCGTTCTGGCGGAATATTTCCAGACAGGACTCGTACGCCGCTTCCCGACGTTGTTCGTATCGCTGTTTGTCTTTCTCGCAGCAATCCAGTCGTTCTTCACAGGACTATGCCTCGACGTGATGGTGGAGAAAGACCGCAAAGCCTACGAGCTGAAGCTTATTGAGTTCGAACGGAAAGAGCTATAGGCGATTTAATCTTATTATACCCAGACTTGCCGCATTTGCATTTCTCGCGGCAAAGGTCTCATTATTTGGTAGAGGAATAGATTCGTTGGCTGGCTCGATATGGTACCAGAGGTTCCATCCGGTGAGCGGTATGGACTGGTACTCCCGCTGGCGGTCGGGAAGAACGAGATTGGACGGGAAAAAGCCCTTGCGGTCGAACTTCGTGGTGGAGCAGCCAGGAGCAGACACCTCGAAATGGGTGCAGATGTCGTTGGACACCAGACGGAATATGCCGTGACTGTCGGAGAATGTGTTCACACCCACGCTCCAATCGTCGTTCCAGCCCCGTATGACAGCACCTTCGACAGGGAGCCCCTGCTCGTCCACTACCAATCCGTAAGTGGCGAGATTGCGGTAGGCGAGCATATTGTAATAGTTTACCGGCTTGATGCGTTCATCCTGACCGAGAGAGAGAGAACGAAGCGAAGCAGCCAAGTCGGCGGCCGGCTTGCGGTGCCCCTTTGCGTCACGCAGACCAGTGTATTGAGCTTCGAAGTTTACGCCCGAAGGGAAGTCCTGAAACTCCCACCAACCGTAGCCTATGGCGCCGTTTAAACGGGCATAGGAGTATGTCTCCATCATGAACATTTCCTGCTCGTTGTAGCTGACGCTGTCGCCGTCGGCAGGAAGGCCCGTCTCTCCCACCATCCAGGGTTTGCCGCAGTAGTGGCTGTACCACCACATCTCGATGTGCACCCTCAGCGGATGATATGTGTGCATCTCGATGAAATCGACAGGCAGCAACGACGGATCCCACTCAAAGACCTCCAACGGCTCGGCAAAGCCGATGGTGAACAGCTGATGCGGCGCATTGTGACGCACCATACAGCGCCAGTCTTCCACAATCTCCACAGCATCCACTTTGCTCCTATCCGCGACAGGGTCGAAATAGAGCGGCTCGTTCATAAAGTCGTAGGCAAAAAGAGCAGGCAGGTCGGCAAGCCGTTTCAGCAATCCGACGGTGTAGGCCTTCCAAAAGTCGTCCAGCGGAGGTTTTGTCAAGAGCATGACACGCAATCCAGCGCTGTCGGCCAGCTGCACCATACGGCGAATGGCGGCATAGGCTTCGGCGGTGTCGAGAGACTCGTCCATCACATCGAGGCAGATCCTCACGGCGTTGAAACCCCACGAAGCGATGGTGTCGAAATGCTCACGGATGTCGGTTCCTGTATAATATGGCGCCGGAACCACCCTGCCGTCGCTAACAAAAGCCTTGTAGTTGAGCATTAACGGAAACCAAGCCTCACCGTCGATGCGGAACTCACCCTCGGACAACGTAACATATCCGGCGGCAGGCAGAGGCTGCACCTCGTCACAGACACAACACTCCCTCTTGCCTTTGCAGGCAACCAGCAGCACCAACATGGACAAGAGGAGGAACTTTTTCATATTGTTATCTTTTACCCTGTTTGGCACCCTCATAATCAGGCCATCTGAGCAGGCTGCCGAAACGTTCAGACGGGTATTTGTGGCCAAACGAATCAATGTACGCCCTGCGAGTCATCGCCTCATAATGGATGGCCTCGTGCTTGTACTGCACATAGTGGAAATAAGAGAGGCCGGAAACTGCGAAAAACACCACCAACAGGATAATTCGCGGGACTCTTTTACGGCAAAGCATCCACTCCACAAAGGCAGCCATAGGCACCGCCATAAGGCCGTAGCAGTCAACCAACGACCGCTGCCCGAAGCAGCCGCCATACCACCAGCACCACCAGCACGAAAGCACATAGAGGTTGAGCGCAAGAAAGACAACGGTGGCGTAGAAAAAGCGGCGGTGTCTCTTGTACAAAGAGACAAGTCCTAGGATGGCGAACAGCATCACAGGCGTATATATAAGCCACCCCTTGCGGAAGCCGAGCAGCAGCTGGAACAGCTTGGGCTGAGTCCAGAAAAAACGCTCGTTGTTGGTGTAGGAATAGAAGAATAGATGCCCCGTCATATAGTGCCAGTAAATCATCTGCGGCACCCACACCAGCAGTGCCGCACAGGCCATGACCAACACCTTCGGCCATTGGGTCAGGTATAGGGCGACTTTCTCTTTCAAGCCCTTCCATGTGCTGACATCGTAGAGGATGAAATAAACCAGCACCAAGACGTCGGTGGGGCGGACAAGCGATATAAGCCCAAGGTTGAGGCCGACGGCCACGGTACACCACCACGAAGGTTTGGCGTGCCACCGTTGAGTCTGCCAGAGAAAGATGCATATAAGACCGAAGAGAAAGCCATGCGAATAGGCCGCCTCGTAGGAACTATACCAATAGAGGTTGGTGGCTATCACGGTGACGGCCAGCACCATGGTAGTCACCGTTTCGGAGAAATGCCGCAGCAACGCCTTGCGCAGGAATACACATCCCAACACCACCCAGAAGACACAAGCAAGAATCAGCGCAAGTGCATAGGGAGGACTGAAGCCGTCAGGCGTATAGCCCAACGGCCCGGCAAGCGCATGCGCCACCAGAAAGAACGGACAATACAGCATACTCAAACCCATAGTGGTCTTTATGAGCATAGTGCCGTCGGGCAGCACCTCAGGCCAATAGTGGTCGCTGTATATGTACCTGTCGGGGTCGTTTTTTGCGAACGAGAGCGTCAGGTCATGCTCGGCAAAGGCAGCTGGCAGGTAGGAATAGAAGTTTATCACATCCCACCGAATCACGTCAGCGGCATTGCGGTATAACTTTATGTCAAACACCTTCAATAGCAATAGCGCGGCGATGAATATCACCATCGCCGCGCTAAGGCTAAGTTTTCTTTTCTGCTCCATCAACTAGTATCCGAAGATGTCTTCAAGTTTCAGTTTCTTCACCTTGCCGAACTTGCCGAGGGCGTTGAAGTCCATATCGGCTTCCTTGCCGAGACACATATAGACTTTCTTCTGGCCCTTGATGTACTTCTTGTTGAAGTCGATGACGTTCTGCATGGTCACCTTCGGGTAGGCCTCGAAGAGTATCTTAGCGCGCGGTTTCTTGGGGTCGAAGCCCATCTTCTCGTAATAGAGGTAGCTGTTGATGATGCCCATCTTGGTGGTGCGCGAGGTGCGTATGCCGCTTATCTCGGCATCCTTAGCCATAGCGAAGTTAGCCTCGGCCACAGGCATCTGGTCGAACAGCTCGTTGAAAGCGTTCATGGCGTCGATAAGCTTGTCGTTCTGGGTGGCGATGATGGCAGCGTTGGTGAAGTAGCCGTCCTTGTCGCTCGGAGTCATGTAGTAGCTCTGTGCGCTGTAGGCGAGCGAGCGTTTCTCACGCATCTCCTGGAAGACGATGGCGTTCATCGAGCCGTCGAAGTACTCGTTGAAGATGTCCATCACGGCCTCTTCCTTGGTGTTGAACTTCTCGCCGCGGAAGTGCTCGCGCATATAGGTCTGGTTGGCATTGTAATCAACAAAATAGACGGTGTTCTCGCTAACTGCCTTCGGAGTGATTTTCTTGTTGGCGGGAGCCTTCTGCAACTTGGCAGGGGTCTTATGTATGCTGGCGATGGTCTTGGCGATGAGGTCATCGGGTTCAGGACCATAGAAAAGCACTCTGTGCTGATAGCCGAACAGCGCATGCAGCGCGTCGGTCAGCTGGCTGCACTTCATCTCTTTCAGCTGTGCCTCGCTCAGCATGTCTTTCGAGGGGCTGTCCTCGCCATAGATACCGTAGTTGCCGAGGGCGCGGAAGCAGCTCTGCTGGTTGTGCTTGGCGTTGTCGCGGCTCTTGAGGATGCGGGCCACGAGCATCGGGAGGGCTTGGTCGTTGGGCTGCACGTCGGAAATAATCTCCTCGACGAGGGCCATGGCGGCGGCCATGTTCTCGCTGAGGCCGGAGACAGAGATGTTGATGTTCTCGGTGCCCACGCTCACGCTGTATTTGCAGGCCAGTTTATAGAACTCCTCCTGGAGCTGCTCGGGGGTGTGCTTCGAGGTGCCGAGGTACTCCAGCACGTCGGCGGCGAGGTCGAGGGTCTTGCCCAGTTGGCCGGCGCGGTAGCCGAAGTCGAAACGGTAGATGAGCGTGAAGGTCTGGTTCTCCTTGTTCTGGACGTAGAGCATTTCGCTGCCGTTGGCGAGTTTGCGCTTGGTGAGGTCCTTGCTGAAGTCGACGAAGACAGGCTCGATGGGCTTGACCTGACGGGCCTTGATCTCACGGAGGAAGGCGCTCTCGTTGTCGCGGCCCACCTCGATGGGGGTGATGGGGGGCTTGGAGACTTTCAGGATAGGCTCGGGTTCGCCCTGGAGCTTGTTGACGATGACGTAGTTGTTCTCCTTGAAGAGGCGGTTGGCGAAGTCGACGATGTCCTTCTTGGTGATTTTCGAGAGCTCGTCGATTTCGTTGCAGACGTCGCCCCAGTTGCGGTGCTGGACGAAGGCGTAGGCCATCTGGCTGGCGCGGCTGTTGTTGCTCTCGGCGCGTTTCATGATGGAGAGCTTCATGTTGTTGATGGCGGCGGTGAGCATCCAGTCGTCGAATTTGCCCTGCTTCACCAGCGCAATCTGCTCGTCAAACAGAGCCTGCACCTGCTCGAGGGTCTGACCCTGCAAAGGCCGACCTTCAAACATGAATGCACCGTAGTCGTTCAGCGTGTAGGGGCCTGCGTAGGCGCCCATGCACTTCTGCTGCTGATTGATGTTCAGGTCGATAAGACCGCACTTGCCGTTGCTGAGGACACTCTCGAGGAGGTCGGCGAGCATGGCGTCGCGGCTGCCGTTGCCACTGTCGAGGCGGTAGGCGCGGATGGTGTTCTCGGCGTCGAGGCCGGTGACGGTCTTGGTGATGACGGAGGTGATGGGAGCTTCACGCTCGAACTGCAGTTCCGGCACGGGGCTGGGCTTCATGTTGCCCCAGTATTTGTCGATGATACGGATGGCCTGGTCGGGGTCGAAGTCGCCTGCCATGCTGATGCAGATGTTGTTGGGCACGTAGTAGGTGGCCACGAAGTTGCGGATGTTGCGCATGGAGGGGTTCTTGAGGTGTTCCTGGCTGCCGAGGGTGGTCTGGTTGCCGTAGGGGTGGTGGGGGAAGAGGGCGGCGAACATCGCCTCGTTGGCCTTGCGGCCGTCCTTGGTGAGACTCATGTTCTTCTCCTCGTAGATGGTCTCCAGCTCTGTGTGGAAGAGGCGGAGCACGAGGTTCTGGAAGCGGTCGGCCTGTACTTCACACCAAGTCTCGATCTGGTTGTTGGGGATGTTCTCGACATACATCGTGTAGTCGTTGGAGGTGAAGGCGTTGGTGCCGGTCGAGCCGATGGCCGTCATGGCCTTGCCGTACTCGTTGGCGATGGCGATTTTCGAGGCGAGGTAGCTGAGGCTGTCGATCTTGTGGTAGATGGCGGCGCGGGTCAGCGAGTCGTCAAACATGCGGTAGGCCTCGAAGAGGTCTTCAATCTTCTGTATCAAAACTTTCTCCTTCTCCCAGTCGGTGGTGCCGAGTTTCTGGGTACCCTTAAACATCATGTGCTCCAGGTAGTGAGCCAAACCTGTTGTCTCGTGCGGGTCGTTGCGCGAGCCGGCGCGTACCGCTATATAGGTCTGCACCTTGGGCGCATCCTTATAGACGCTCATAAATACTTTCAACCCGTTGTCGAGCGTATATTCACGCACGCCCAGCGGGTCGTTAGGATAGGTCTTGTACGAATACTTCTGTGCCGACACCGTTCCAGCGAACAAAACGAACAGCATCAGGACTAATGACAAACGTTGTTTCATTGTGTTATGTTGTTAGTTAATAATTCGAATAATGTGCAAAGATACGAAGAAAAAATGATAGAAGACTACAAAACCCGATATTCAATAAATTAAAAACAGATTTTTCCATTACGGAAATTCCGTTACGTAATTTCCGTAATGGGGAAGCACTTGAAAACGATACCGCAAAGAAAATTTCACATTTTGCGATACACATTTTGCGAAATTATTTTCTTTGTGTATATTTGCTCCATATTATCAACCCGCAAACCATGGATAATCCGTTTATTTTCAGAGCATATAAAACAAGAGAACTCTTTTGTGACCGACAAAAAGAATTAGAACTACTCCTTTCGAACTGTCTTTCTGGAGCCGACACAACCCTTATCGCACAGCGTCGCATCGGGAAAACAGGGCTCATCTATCGTCTGATGGACGAGATTCGATCCGAGAAGATTCCAATACTTCCAATATATGTTGACATCTTCGCCACTCGCACAATGGAGGATTTTGTAAAAGCGCTCTCCGCTGCCATAATGGCTGCCATACCGGAGAAAAGTAGTATTGGCAAGAAATTCTCAAAATTCATCAAGTCGCTAAGACCTGTCATAACATACGATGTTCTCACATCTGCACCACAGCTACAGTTCACCATTCAAGGCGAAGAGGAACAAAAACAGACGCTTAAAGGGCTACTTACCTTTCTCGACGAGCAGGACACAAAAATCCTGCTGGCCATCGACGAATTCCAGCAGATTCGTGAATATCCGGAAAAGAATGTCGAAGCCCTGCTTCGCACAATTATCCAGACACTACACAACGTCACATTCCTATACTGCGGCAGTAAACGACACATGATGCTCGACATCTTCGCGGGGGAACGCAACCCCTTCTACCGCAGCACCGAGTTTGTCACGCTACAGAAACTCGACCGCGACGTATATGCCGACTTCATAAAGAAACATTTTCTTGAGGCCGGATTCGAAATCGACAGCGATGCACTCGACTACATGCTTGATTGGACGATGCGCCACACATACTTCACACAACGCCTTTGCCACACAGTGTTCAATATGGCAACCAGTAAGGTTGATGTCGAACTCGTAAAACAAGGAGCCGCACAGATACTGCAATCCGATGCAGCCGTGTTCGGGCAATACCAGCAGATGCTTACAGCAGGTCAGTGGAACTTTCTGATAGCAGTTGCAAAAGAAGGCGAAGTGACGCAATTTTCATCTCGACAGTTCCTGCAAAAATACCATCTTGGCAATCCATCTTCCGCGAGCCGCATAGTCACCTCGTTGGTAGAGAAAAACTTACTGGACGAGAGCATACATGAAGGGAAATCGACATATAGCCTGAACGATGTGTTCCTCTCCCGCTGGCTGGAAGAGAAATACATATAGCCTTTATCCCATAGAACTCAAAAAAGGGAAACCGCACATTAGCAATTTCCTTTCCAATTCCATTTACACTTATCTATCAACTCATCAAATTGTACTTTTGTTGTACAGTTCCCACTACCTCTAAAGCACGCCCTTATTTTACAGCCGTCCAAGCCAGAGGGCTAGGAACCTGTCGTAAACTATATAGCCGTCATTCAGCCTATACACCAACTCCTTGTCTGAGAGTGTCTCAAGCGCAGTTTTCACACTGCTGGCACCAGGAAGCCTGTATTTCTTAATAAAATCCTTTCCGGTGGGTTCTTTCGCGACGCCCTCTTTCGCAATAGCTTTGAGTACGGCAAACTGGTTGTCGGTCAGAAACTGCGTCAGGCTCTCGTATTGCGGTGCCTTGCTCTCCACAACCGACAGAATGGTGCTGCGCAGTTGCTCCTCACTGTCCACTCTCCGATAGTTTTCATACAAACGGTTC
This sequence comes from Bacteroidales bacterium, assembly GCA_017618625.1. The sequence continues at coordinate 9,530 of JAFZTV010000013.1, forward strand.
AATACCGACTGTATATACCAAGTGTATCCGTCAAAAACGGAGTAAAGCTCAAGAAACACCTCTTTGTCAATTCCTCCTCCCCTACCCTCAAAAAACGCATTTGAAAACTCATAGTATGCCTGTTCGTCCAACGGCGTGAGGTTCATCACGTCGGTACTCTGATAAAACGGTCTTTGTGGCGACAGGAACATCTCAGACATCAGGTGCTGTTTGCTGCCTAAGAATATGAAATGTACGTTCGGCAGAAACTGTATATACGAACGCAGCAACGCCTCGGTTCCCGATTCTGGATAGGCGGTGATTTGCTGGAATTCATCGATGGCAATGAACACCTCCTTCTCTATACGGTTCAAGTGACCGAAAATGCTCTTTATTGACATCTCCGCCTGAGTGGGGTCAATATTGACCGTCACGTTCGGCAGACCTGTCAAACCGTCTATGCCGACTACCGGGCGCAAACCCCCCAACACCTCCAAAACCTTTCTGCCAAACACCTTTCCCTTAGACATCGCAGTGTTTATGACAGCCGAGCCGAGCAAATTGACAAGTTCGGCTTGACTTTTTGTTGGAAATATGTCAAGATATATGCACAATGCATCCTTATTTTCCGATTGTATTTGGTAAAAAGCATTCCAAATCAGCCCCGTTTTACCCAATCTTCTCGGCGAAACAAGGGTAATATTCCGACCATTACGCAGCGTAGAAATCAATTTTTGAGTCTCCACCTTACGATCACAAAAATATTTAGGACCATCGTAACCTTGACATAGAAAAGGATTTACAACATTTTTTTTCATAATACTCATGGTTAAAACCACCATCATTCCATTACGGAATTTCCGTTACATAATTTCCGTAATGCAAAAGTACATAAAAAATCAATACTGCAAAAATAAAAATCACATTTTGCGAAATTATTTTCATTTGAGAACAATTACCCCAAGCAATCAACTTGTTAACAAACAAGCAGCGCAATCATTCTCTCGTAAGCCGCATCAAAAATCCCGAAAAAAGAAGTGCCGGATTTTTCGCTTGATTTAATTTCAGCGGTGCTCAAGGCCATGACCTGCGGTCAGGCTCGGAAATCCGGCACAACGGGATATTCTATTCTTATCGCCTCTCGAGCGCCCGATTTTTCCGGACGGCTATCGCCGTATGGAAAAATCGGGGTTGGGGCATATTTAACATTTTAATTTGTTTTAATCCTTAACGAGACGGACCGAAAGGCCGTAGTAGTGACCGTAGCTGAACCCGTACAGGTCATTGCCGAAGAAGTACATGGCCCACGCGTAGTCCTCAGAGGTGCACGTACTCGACCAATAGCAGCCGTACGTACCCACCTCCATACCGCCGCGGCCGCCCGCAGCAGGCAAGAATATGGAATTACCATTGGGACCTGTTACCGTATATCCTTTATCCGTCCATTTCCAGTTACACTTATCTTTCAACTCAATCCACATTTCCCTTGATGGTAGATGCTTCCCAAATCGTGTTACGGCTTCATCGTATGAAAAATAACCGGATTCATTATTAATGCACCACAATGTTCCACTCGGCAATCCTAAATCCACATACCCTTCTGCTATTATTTTGGGTTGTGGAGATGGATCTCGGGGTAGCTGTGTTGGCTTTTCACTGGGTTTTGTTGGTGTTTCTTTTGGTATTTGTGGCTTTGTTTGGGGTGTTGTTGGTTGTTGTTGAATTGGTACTTGTTTTGTTATAGGGGTATCGTCACACTCAATATAGCAAACAAATTTCTTTATACGTTTGACCTTCTCTGGTCGCGATAGGTTTGCTATTGTGTTATTGTTGGGAAATGGAATGGTAAGGCCAGCATTGTCTATCATTATCTTTAAATATGCTGTCTTTATAGCAAATCCAACATTTTCGGCAAGATTCAATTCTTTATTTAGACCTCCTACAACAATGCCAATCACATTACCTTTATTGTCAAACATTGGCCCTCCGCTATTTCCATTCGTTATAGGCGCTTGTATTTGATAGCAGTTTTCAAATCCAATCATACCTGTACGTGAATTTATCACTCCTGTTGTAAGCTTTATTTCATCACCCAATATCGAACCTAACGGATATCCTAAAACAAAAACATCCTCACCAACATCAGCGACCCTTGTTGTAACTCCATACGGGATAGCACCAAAGCTCTTAAAATCACTATCGGTTATTTTTATAACCGCAATATCGTTCACCTTATCAGTAGCAACAACTTCTGCGTAATAATCTCTATTTATATTGTTTCTTTCAACCTTTACAAAAATACTCTTAGCATCCTCGACAACATGATAGTTTGTGACTACGTAACGACCACCAATCGCAAATCCCGTACCAAACCATACTGACTGTGGTTTTACTGGCAGTATGGAAAACAAGCAAGCAGCAATTAGTGATATGATTTTTTTCATGTTTGAACCATATTTAAGACTTTAATTTGCAGTTGCAAAGATACTACCTTTTTTGTTATGTTGCAAATGATGGATTTTGAACCGTAACAACTGTAACTGTAACGCACCAAGTCGTCCGACATCGAAAATCCTTATTGACATTTTGACATTTGACACTTAATGACACTTAATGACACATAAGCAGCCAGCAAATTTGACGTATTTCTTGAAAATTGTTAAAAATGTCAACACCATTCGTAAACCGCAATCATGTGTTTGTACTTTTGCAGTCGAATCGGTGGTCGGCACTTGTTCTGCAACTACTTAAAAATCAGCACC
>JAFZTV010000014.1 GCA_017618625.1 Bacteroidales bacterium
ACAGGAGTGAAAAAAGTGGTGGACGAGTTGATTGGGATGTGTAAGGGTGAAGGGTGATATGGTGATAGTTTTTGAACACGAATTGCCACGAATTATGACGCGGAACGCTTACGGCGAATTGACACGAATGGTGAAGGGTGAAAACGAATACAATGTTTAATAATATTCTGCGGTTATTCAGCAAATATAATTTTTTACTATTTTTGCAGCGCGAAATTTAAAGTACAATCAATATGAAAAAGTTTTTATCTTGCTTAGTATTAGCATCTTTAGTATTTATCTCGAAAGCACAAAACCTTTCGCTTAACTATGGTGGCAACGACCTCGCCAATGGTGACACAGTGACCGTATACGCCGAAGGCGAAACCGAACTTGTGGCTGAAGGTGTTTACGGATGGGCCATCCAATTCCAACCTACAATAAACAACAACAGCACCCGTCCTGTCACCGCCAAGATCACGGTTGACAAGCTGAACGAGACCTCCATCTACGTTGGTTCAATATGCGCCGGACAATGCCTGGAAGGCAATGAGTCGACTCCATTCTCTATCGCGGCCGAAGGCTCGTACACAAACGCTTACATTGATTTCGTTGTACCGGAACAGGCTGCCGACGGCCTGTTCAAGGTTAATGTCTTTGAGGTCGACGACCCCACTAACTTGACTTCTATCTACGTCATCGTGAAGAGACCTCTGGCCTCTATAGCCACAATCAACCAACCCACACTCCTACTCTACCCCAACCCCGCCACCACATCGGTAGCTGTCTCTTTTGCCAACGCCAACGGCGCCACCCTGTCAATTTGCGACATGAAAGGCACCCAAGTGCGCACGGCACAGCTCAGCGGCAACGAGGGATCGACCATCGTAAGTCTTGAGGGCCTTGCAACAGGTGTATACTTCTGCATCATCACCACCGCGGAAGGAAATGTCAAGACGCAAAAGTTGGTGGTAAGATAGGTAAACGTTTTTTGAACACGAATTACCACGAATTGACACGAATTGGTTCGCGGAACGCTTATGGCGAATTGACACGAATAGTGACATGTGAATAGTGGTTCGTATCTAAAGTTAAAGTTAACGTTAAAGTTAAAGTTAGCCGAAGGCTTTCAGTTATAGTTAAAGTTAGCCGGAGGCTTTCGGTTTTCGTTAATTGTTAATATAGAATTTAAAGAGACGTCTTTGGACGTCTCTTTTTTTTGGCTGAGATCCAAAAAGATAGCAAAATGTTTAAATTTATGTTAATAAGTCTCTGGCCGAGGGTGACAGATTAAGAATTCTTATCTGTATTTTAGCAGATGTAATGGCTTAAGCGCGATTGCGTATAACAATTTGTTTTTGTGTAACAAAAAATACTTTTCGAAATGAAAGGCGACAATTTATTTTTGGATTTCGGCGACTCGGTCTCCCCCGAGCCGAAAGATACTGTCCGTAAACAGAAATCAAAAAAAATCGACAAAGCACAGTCGACCACACAGTTACACAACAACGACGACTCTGCGCACCAGGCTGAGCCATCGCAACCCGCTAAAAATACATCAAAACAAAAAGTAAACAATCCATCTGTCACCACACCGGCCATGAACAAACCAGAGAAACGCGAGTATCAGCAGTACACAACTGACGAAATCATGAAATCATCTGTGGAGTATTTCCACGGCGACGAACTTGCCGCCAACGTATGGATGAACAAATACGCACTGCGCGACGGCGACAACATTTACGAGTTGAATCCCGACATGATGCACCACCGCATCGCGTCGGAGTTTGCCCGCATTGAGCGCAAATACCCGAATCCCATGTCGGAGGAGGAGATCTACCAGCTTCTGAAGGATTTCAGATACATCAGTCCGCAAGGAAGTCCGATGTCGGGTATAGGCAACAATTTCCAGATTGTGTCGCTCTCGAACTGTTTCGTCATCGGCAACAGCGGCAACAGTGACTCGTACGGCGGCATCATGAAGATTGACCAGGAGCAGGTGCAGCTGATGAAGAGACGCGGCGGCGTAGGTCACGACCTGAGCCATATAAGGCCCGGCGGCAGCCCCGTTAAGAACTGCGCCCTCAGCTCGACAGGCATCGTGCCTTTCATGGAGCGTTATTCGAACACCACCCGCGAGGTGGCGCAAGGCGGACGCCGTGGTGCCCTGATGCTGTCGATCTCCATCAAGCATCCCGACGCAGAGAACTTTATCGACGCCAAGTTGGAGCAAGGCAAGATTACCGGCGCCAACGTCTCTGTCAAAGTCACTGACGAGTTCATGCAATGTGTGATGGATGGCAAGCCATTCGTGCAGCAGTACCCCATAGACTCGAAAGAGCCGATAGTGCGCAAGGAGATCGACGCCCGCGCCCTGTGGAACAAGATTATCGCCAACGCATGGTCGAGCGCCGAGCCGGGAGTGCTGTTCTGGGACACCATTATCCGCGAGTCGGTCCCCGACTGCTACGCCGACTGCGGCTACCGCACCGTAAGCACCAACCCCTGCGGCGAGATACCGCTCTGCCCCTACGACAGCTGCCGACTGCTGGCCATCAACCTCTACAGCTACGTGAAGAACCCCTTCACCCCGCAGGCCGCGTTCGACTTCGACCTCTTCAAGAAGCATGTCACCATGGGCCAGCGCCTGATGGACGACCTGATTGACCTGGAACTGGAGAAGGTGGAGAAAATAATCTCCAAGATTGAG
>JAFZTV010000015.1 GCA_017618625.1 Bacteroidales bacterium
AAATATATAGATATAAAATTTTCTTTTGAGTTTGGTGGAATCAAAAAATCTAACTGTAACACTGTAACACTGTAACGGTTTAACGGTGGGCTAATTTCAATACTCAACTGATTATCAGGTGCTTTTCGTCACATCAACGCCTTTGCCACCCCTCGGTCACCACCCCGTCCGAACCATTTTTTCCTGGTTTGGTTGACAGTATTCGATCCTTTTTCTTTGATTTTTGCCATCAGTTTTCCAACTTTCCCCCGATTCATTTCACATGATTTTTGACCGATTTTTGCGTTCGTTTGACATCATTTTCGCCATTTTTTGTCGATTTTCGGCAGGAATTTTACTGATAGCGTTGACAAGTCGTTTTGTGACAAAATTTGACAGCTGATTGATAATGTTGATATTAAACCCAAGAAGACTCGATACCGTTACAGTTGTTACAGTGTTACAGTTCGAAATCAGGGTGTCAATAGTCATTAGGTCAATAAGGATTTGTGATTACAGGTGGGAGACCTTTTTGCAACCAAATTTCCCGGATGGGTTATAAAAGGAAGTGCCAGATTCGAAAATCCGGCACAATGAGATAATAAAATCAAACCTTATGCCCAATAGTTGCAGATGCCATATCCACAACATCGGTAGTGTTCTACCGGTCAAATGGTTTATTTCAAGAATCCATATTGGTAAACCTTAGGTTCAATATGAGCGGCGAGTTTGCGCATCGCTTGCCTCAAGGCATTATGAAGATTGGTGTAGGTTTCATCCGTACTGTCAGAATTCATCTGCTCTTTTCCGCTCTTGGTAATTTTGGTTCCCTGAAAATGTAGTCGAATGTCGTAGTAACTCGCGTTCGGATTGGCGTTTTCTTGACTGTGGTAGTATCTCCATAACTCACGCCCTGCATCCATAACAGCCTTTGCTTCCGATGATAAATAATCCAGAGGGCAAATCTCACCAGTTTCTTCCCGTTCTGATTCCCCAGAGAAAAGATCGGAAGAGCCAGCATGTATAGTTACCACATGTTTTTCATGCAGATAGTCGCTCATAAAGTGACTGGCAAAATTATCTTGTGCACCAACCTCTTGTTCGGTAAAAGGTATCCAATTGTTAATATTGTCTCTACTACTTATGCGGTTTTGTCCATGAAAAATAGCAAAAAATAAGCAATCCGTTTGGAATTCCAGATCCTCTTGCCATCCGTGATTGGGAAATAAAAACTGATCGCGATCGTTGAGCCATGTTGCCTCGATACTCCAACGTACGGCAAGGTATATTGTCGCAATATTCAAGTTTGATAAACCAATTTTAAAGAAAATAGCATGGCTATTATTTCTTTCATTTATAATAGATATGTATTTATTATGCTGGAAATCTGGTGCATCAGCCCACAGGTATCCAATCTTAGGATTCCGTTCATCTGACTTATACAACTTCAACCACTCATTGATTCGTTTTTGTTTATCCAGGTTGGGAATATACTTTGTTCCAACATATTCATCTTGCGATTTGAATATCTCGCCGTCCATTCCCTGAAACCCCTCATGGATACTTGTATCCCATATGAAAAAACCTATTGGGAATTGACTGTCCACGTTGTCAAACGTTCTGGCCGGAACTAAAAAGAAACGATTTAGTCGCGCTTGAAACGACTTTCTAAAGCTGCTAAAATTTGATGCTTGCAGAATTTTCAAAGTTGAAAATTCTGCAAGCGTCACACCTATAAGTTCTTTGTAAACACGCATAAATACTTGTGCAAACAATTCTTTCCTCGCCTGCCCTAGATCCTTTGAGTATTTTGTTGCTATTGCAGTTCTTGACACACCCACCTTGAACTCATTGCCCTGACCTGTACTTGCTTCGGCATACGGTGGGTTGATATACACAATGAGACGTTTGCGTTCTTCAGGGTTTTCAATAACCGCACGCAGACTTTCTGGAAGGTCCTTGAAATCGTCGTTGAGAAAGTCGAACTGAAATACATGTTTCTCCAGTAAGTTCAGTTCGCCGTCTTCGGCACGTTTTTTCATCACTTGAACATCCCCGTGATCGAGAGTGGAAGCCCAAACACGGTAAGGCTCGGTGAGGCCAAATAGAAGATTTCCAGTACCTGCACAGCAATCCCACACATAATAATGTTGCTGCCAGTCTTCTCCCAATTCGTCGGCGATATAGCGTTGTGAAAGTTCCACCCATTGCGGAGGAGTATAGAATGCTCCTTGATACTGTCGCAAATTATGAGGGATGAGCAGGTCTCGACGCTCAAGAATAATATCAATAGCCTCTTGTCGTGGTGGACGCTTGTATTTATTCCAGAAAGCTCGATAGGCTTTCATTCCATCGTTGAATGCACATTCGCTGAAAAGCATCTTGCCATTCTGCATTATCTGCTCAAGTATTTTATATTCATCGCCACGAAGCACAACTGCAAGGTCTGACCTCAATGTGTAGTCGCCGCGTGAAATAAGGTCGGCAAAGAAGAAATCAGCCACTCGGGTTGCAGGTATATCGTTCCAATCGACCCCGATTGTTGGCTTCACCTCCTCAACCCAACGTTGAAAAACAAAGAGGTAATTATTTCTTGTTATTGCAACTCCGTCAGTTTTACGACCATCGCGGAAATTCTTTTTGATAAACTGTCGCAGGGCTTTTTCGTCCTTTTTGAGGTTAAATTTGGCGATATGCTCGCGCAAAGTATCCTCAAGCATTGCCTTCAGCTGCTTGAACTCCTTGGTGTTGTGATTACTTGGAGTAACGTTCCAGTTGAAGTCGTTTTGGTATAATACGCTGACAATATGGTGGAACTCGATGAATGCTATTTTCTCTGCATCGAAGGCCCCCAGAAACGTCGGCGGCATGTGCTTCTCATGAATATGAGCCTTGCCTATTGTGAGGATAAGTTGAATAAACGAATCGTTAATACTGTGAGACGAGCCTTTCTTTGCTTCCGCCCAAAGGAACCATTCTCGCTCAAAGAGTTCTTGTTGCGAAGGGTCCTCACGACGCGATGTAACGGCGAAGTCTATATCTCCAAGAATAGGTGTAGCGTCGTATGCCGAGAAAAATTGGTCGCGTAATGAGTTTTTTATTTCTTCTTCACGAATGGTGACGGTTTGATCCATAATCACTAAGTATTACAATAGTTTTGTTATGTTTGTGATTATGCCCCTCTTTGTAATAGACATAAAAGAAATCCGTGAGGTCTTTTGATGTCTATGTGGAGGCTCTGGACGGCCTGTAGTACAAACAAGAAAAGTTCACGGATACCGTGAACGTTTTCCCCTTCTAGTGTACTACAGTGAAAATTGTCCAGATTTCCACATACAAAGAAAAGCAAAAACGCTTCTGAATTATCTAATTATTGTTCTTTATCTATCTCAATCGTTGTAAATTTGGTTAATACTTATCGTTTTATTTACGGTTTGCAAAGATACGAGAAAAATTATTCTTTTCTCTGCAGTTGTTCTTTTACTTCGTTGACTCCCTCAATCAACTGCTGCTCCGAGGGAAGGTACAGTTGGTATTCCGAAGCCATAATGGTTTTGTTGCCCTCGGGAAGCGTCGTGCGGACAAAATACGAACACGGCGTGTTCGCAATTGGATAATGAAAAATTCATCAACCACTTCTACGTTATTTATTTATCGTTGTTTATCCATCCCTGTCTATCTATACTTAAGTATCATGTCGAGAACCGCCATTGATCTGGAATCCGAATTTCTTCCCCTCAAAAATGTTTCCCGCGTTTTAGCAGATAGGGCACCATCACTTGATCGAAGCCTTTCTCGACGGCCACCGGCACATAGTCGATGCCGTATTGTATGGTTTTCTGCTTCAGGGTGTCGCGTCGGCGGCGCATCTCGGCGGCGTAGGTGTCGGTTAGCTCCGACGGGTTGAGTCGTAGCTTGCGGTGGGTTTCGAGGTCGATGAACTCGGTCGGACGGTTGTCGAAGGCGAAATCCATCTCGCGCGCCTGCTCGTAGGTGTGGAACAGCAGAACCTCGTGCTTGTTGTGCCTTAGGTGCCGCAATGCGTCGAGCAAGGCGTCCCAGTCCTCCTGCTTTATAAAAGCGTCGGTGAAAAGCACCACCATCGAACGGCGATGCAGCCGCTCGGCGGTGAGGTGCAACGCCTCGACAAACGAGGTCGTCCGCGCCGACTCGTCCGACTTGTGGTCGGTGCCGAGCAAGCCTTCAAGTATGGAGTAGATATGGTGTTTGTGGGCGGCGTTGCTGCGTGTCTCGGTTTGCAGGTCGATGCCGTCGCTGAGCAGCGTGAGGCCGAAAGCGTCGCGCTGACGTTGCAGCAGCTCCACCAGCAGTGCGGCGCCATAGACGGAGAAGGTGAGCTTGTTGGGATGCTCGAGGTTGCCCATGCCTTCGACGGGAAAGAGCATCGAGCCGCTCTGGTCGATAAGCAGCTGGCAGCGCAGGTTGGTCTCCTCCTCGTAGCGTTTCACATAGAGGCGGTCGGTACGGCCGTAGAGCTTCCAGTCGATGTTGCGTGTCGATTCGCCGGTATTGTATTGACGGTGTTCGGCAAACTCGACCGAGAAACCATGAAACGGACTTCGGTGGAGGCCCGTGATAAAGCCCTCCACCACCTGCCGCGCATATAGCTCAAGTCCCTTGTATTTCTGGATTTGTTCCAGCATAAGAAAAGTGCGTGCCCGCACACGGCGGTTGGCAGTTGCTTCTGTGAAACAGCAAAAGGATGTTGACTACTAGGCAACATCCGTCACTGACTTCTGACCGCTGACTGCTGATCACTAAATTACATCAACGCATCGAGCTTCTCGGTGAGAGTGCCTTTGGCCACGAGTCCCACACATTTGTCAACAGCCTGACCGCCTTTGAAGAAAAGCACGGTGGGAACGCTGCGGATGCGGAACTGGGCTGCGAGGTTGGGACATTCGTCAACATCGGCCTTGCCCACTACGGCGCGTCCTTCATATTCGCCTGCAACCTCTTCAACTATGGGAGCAAGGGCTTTGCAAGGTCCACACCAGGTGGCACCGAAATCTACCATTACGGGTTTGTCGCCCTTGAGAAGTTCTTCGAAATTTTGTTCTGTGATTGTCATAGGTATTAATGTTTTATTGATTTATAATCGGAATATAACAGGTGCAAAGGTAGCAAATAATTCTGGAATCCGCAAATTCAGATTCCACAACATTGCATCTATCTACAAAACACTGCCTTATCTGACGCTATCTCAGCCACGCTCGCGGATTCATGCTGTTTCGGTCGTTCCATATCTGGAAACTGAACTCCGCCGTGCCGCTGCCGTCGCCGTTCCACACCGTTCCAAGGGTTTGGCGGGCGTTCACCTTGGATCCCTCCTTCACACTCACCGTCTGCATGTTTGCATACACCGTCATATAGTCGCCGTGACGCACTATCACCCCCTTTGCTCCCGTCGGCGTGGTGAACACTCTCGTCACCTTGCCGTTGGCCACACAAATCACCGTCGTTCCTGCCGCGCAGCTCAAATCCAATCCGTTGTTCATGTTCACTCCGCCCGACGCATGGGTGTATTTGCCGTATTCCCTCACCACACTCTTGTAGCTCACCGGCCAAGGCAGGCGTCCTTTCACCGCCGAAAACTCGGCGCTTTCGGGGCTTTCGTTCGCTGCCGGCTTGCTGGTCGATGCGGTGGCGGCGGGCTTAGTGGACGTGGTATTCGATGTAGTCGTCGTGGTCGTGGTCTTGCCCGATGCCGCAGCCTTGCGCTCTGCCTCTTTGCGGGCGGCTTCCTTGCGGGCGGCCTCTTCGCGACGGGCTTTGGCTATCTCTTCGTTCACAATTTTCTGTATCTGCTTCTGCAGCTGCTGACGCTGTTTCTCTTTCTGGCTTATCTGCTTGCTGAGCGCCTGCTCCTGCTTCTTCGAGGCGTTGAGCGACTGCTGTTTCTGCTCCTGCTCCTTGGCCAGCAGGGCTTTGTTCTGGTTCTCTTTCAGTAGCAGGTTGCTCTGCTCCGCACGTTGCTGCCCCAGCTGTTCGGCGGCCGCCTGCAGCTCCTCCTGACACATCGCTATCTCCGCCGCCTGTTTCTTGCGGTATTCGCTGTAGTCCTTGTAGCATTTCAGCTTCAAAAACGAACGGTTGTAGCCTTTATTGTCAAACACCAACCCCTGCTTGTTGAGGTTCATCTGGCTTCGATACATCGCGTTCACCACCTTGGCGTACTCCACCTTCATGCTGTCTATGTGCGACTTCATCATGCTGATGCTGTCCTGTGTTTGCCCAATCTGCTGGTCGAGCATCTGTATCTGGCTTCCAAGGTTGTTTATCAGCTTGGTGCGCTCGTCTATTTTCTGGTTCAGAGCCTTCAGCTGGGCGGCGTTGAGTTTGGTGTTTTTCTTTGCTCCCGCCAGCTCGTTGTTAAGTCTCTTTATCTCTTTTTCGAGTTTCGACTTCTCGTTTTCGAGTTGTTTTTTCGACTGGCCGTATGTTGGCATTGCGACGCAGAAGGCTGCCAAAAGCAGTATCAGGACACTTATCTGGTGAAATCTGGACATAGCACGAGGTAACATAATATGGGTACAAAAGTATAAACAAAAAGCGGGCAGCCTTTGACGCTGTCCGCTTTTTTATCAAACTGGTGATGTTGATATGTTGGTGACTAGTGACTAGTGACTAGTGATTAGTGATTAGTGATTAGTGACTAGTGATTAGTGACTAGTGATTAGTGATTAGTGATTAGTGGTTAGTGGTTAGCGGGCACCGACCACTAGCCACTGACCCGCTCACCTACCAATTCAAAATCTTCTTGAAGTCGTAGGCTTCGGGGTTCGCGACATATTTCTTCGCGGCCTCGTAATCGGCGGGAGTCACATAATCCATGATGTCGTTCACATACGACTGCACCTTGTTGCTGTTCACGTTCACCAGGCGCGGCGGAATCTTGCCCGTCACGGGGTCCTGCAGGTCTTTCAGGTACAGCGGAGCCACGTTGCCCAGCTGATCCACATACACCATGCATCCCGTGCAGCCCTCGTTATACAGCTTGTGCACGCCCATACCCATCAGCGAGCAGTAGGTCAGGTCGTACGCTATCGGCGTGTGGCAGCGTATCTCGTAGCCAATCTCCACCGGGCGGGTCTTCACCTTCAGCCCCAGTTCCTTCACCTTGCGTTCCAGCAGGTCGTTGAAGATGTGCGCCTTCGACACCTTGCCCAGTTCCGGGTGGCCGTGTTCGTCATAGCTGAAATGTATGCCGCTGTTCTTTATCTCCTCGTCGCTCAGCGAGTGGAACACACCCTCCGAAATCATCGCAGCTCCGTAGTTTATGCCCATCAGCTTGCGCTTTATGATGCACGAAACCACCATGTTGATGATTTTATCGACGGTTATCTCGGTTTTGTTGAAGAATTCGGGGATGATGACCATCGGATAGTGGCATGCGCCAGCGATGCCGAGGGCCAGGTGTCCGGCCGAACGTCCCATCGCACTCACCACAAACCAGTTCTCGCTGGTGCGGGCATCCTCCATCACGGCGGTAGCCAGCACGCAACCTTGCGCCTTTGCGCTGTTGTAGCCGAAGGTGGGGCTGCTGTTCGGCAGCGGAAGGTCGTTGTCTATCGTCTTCGGCACGTGTATGTTGGCTATCGGATAGTGCTTGTCGGCCAGGAACTTGGCTATGCGGTTGGCCGTCGAGGCGGTGTCGTCGCCACCTACGGTGACCAGCAGTTTTATCTCGTTCTCGGTGAAGAGCTCCAGGTTGAAGCGCTGCTCAAAGTCCTCGGGGGTCGGTTTGAAACGGCTCATCTTGAGTATGCTGCCGCCCTTGTTGAAGATCTCGTCAGCGAGGAGGAAATCGACCTCCTGCATTCTGGGTTTGTCGGTGAAGAGGGCGCTGTAGCCGCCGTGGAGACCGATGACACGATAGCCGTCGCGGAGGAAAGTCTTTGCCACCGAGGCAACAACGGTGTTCATTCCAGGTGCCGGGCCGCCGCCCGTAAGAATTGCTATTGATTTCATGATGATATGGGTTTTAGAGTTTAAGAGTTCGAAAGTTTAAGAGTTCAAAAAGGTTCGCTTGATAAGTTGCATTTGTCTAATCACTAATCACAAGTCACTTATATACATACTCCGTAACGGTGGTTTCCTTGACCGGATAGTAATTGCCCTGTTTCTTTTGCATCGTGCAGGTGCAGGTTGCGGGGTAGTCGGAGCCTTGGTAGTCGTAACTGTAACTGTATGTCTCGAGCGTCTCGCCGACATATACCATCTTCGCCGTGAGGAGGTTGTTCTCGCTACCGTAGAGCGGCACCGACACACAGCTCAACTCGCTCTTGGCCCAGAAGTTGCGCATTGGATTTTTCTTGTCGTCGTAGGTATAGGACCACCAACCCTGGGCTTTGCCGTCATAGTATGAGGTAACTGCCGTGATATTGTCGCCGACCCATTCTATCGCTATCCGCTCGGAGAGCAGTTCTTCTTGGACGGCGTCGGGAGGGGCATCCTTGGAGTTGGCAAGCCTGTAGGCGGTGTAGGGAGCGAAAAGCAAAGCGCCCTCAAGGCAACGCGGGTCAAGATGTTTTTTCATGCTGTAGAAGTGAGTCGTAGCATCGACAATCTTGCCGTCCTTATGCTTCAAAAATGTAGAGCTATAGAGAGAGCCGTCGAGATAGAACTCTATGGTTTGCAGCTCCTTGCCGAGATAAGAGAACACTGTTTCGGAGGAATTGTCACGGTTGTGTTTTTCCACCAGCAGGGCGCCGTCGTAGGAGAAAGCGTCAGTGCCGGCGGAGTAGCCGTCGCGGAGAGTGTATTTAATAGAATAGAGCTTGCTGCGCTCCCATGTCCACTCCTCGCTCTTGTAGCGTGGCTCAGCGTAATCAACATCCTCCCACGCACCCGTCTCCTCGTTTTGCGACATATAGGTCCCCGTGCGGGTAGTATAGACCTCCGCAATCTTCTTCTTGGCAGAATAGAGGCCTTCCGCCTTCTCGCAACCCGCAACCAGGAGAGCGATCAGTACAGGAGCTAGCAACAGACGGAACCTCGCTGTCATGGCTTGATTTCTTTTTTGTGCTGTCATGGCTTGATTTCTTTTTTGTCGAATTTCTCAAAATGGTAGGCGACGCCGAGGGTCAGCATGTCGCGTTTGATGCGACGTTTGCCCCAGAAGCGGTGCCCCGACGATAGCATCTCGCGGTTGAAGGCCAGGCGCAATCCGAACTGACGGAAGCGAAATTCCAGCCCCATGTCGAGGGCCAGGTTCACCGCGCCGGTGCGGTGGTAGGCGGCGTCCTTGTAGTATGCATCGGTGAATTGGATGCCATTCATCTCGCCGAAGGTCAAGCCCACACTGGGACCTGCGAATACGACAAAATGGAGCTGCGACGCAGGGTCGAAGGTGTAGTTGACGTGAGCCGGCACGAAGATGTCGTACTCCTGAAAGCCCGGGTCGGTTACCACCGCCTTGGCTTGTGACTCCGTCTGCTTGGTGCGGAGCGACGAGACGGTGTTCTGCGTCATCATCGACATCTGAAGCGCGATGCCGGTACGGATGCCGAGCTGCTCAACGAGATGGAAGTTATATCCCGCCTCTATATGCCCGCCGTGCATGAGGATGGTGGTCTTGCTGGCGCGTTCTATGACGAGCGAGTATCCGCCTTGTACGTCAAACTGCGCCCTCGCCGCAAGCGAAAGGGTCAACAAAGCCAACAGTATGTAGAGACGCTTCATCTCGTGTGTACATTATTATAAAGAAAGCCGCCCAGTTTGCAGACAGGCGGCTTCTCACTTGCTTGTCATGACTCACCTGTCACGACCAGACACGACTTATTTTGTCTTGTTTTTCACTTCGTTCATGAACTCCTTGCAGGGTTTGAAGGCCGGGATGTCGTGAGCGGGAACGTTCACGGCGGTGCCCTTGCTTATGTTGCGGCCGATCTTGGCAGCGCGATGCTTGATGATGAAGGAGCCGAAACCGCGGAGATAGACCTCCTCTTTAGCGGTGATGGAACCCTTGATGGTAGTCATAAGCTCTTCAACGATAGAGAGCACTGCGGTTTTCTCGATGCCGGTCTTGTTACTGATGGCTGTTACAATTTCTGCTTTTGTCATAACGTATATTTTTGATGTGTTTTTGTTGTGATTGGATTTGCAAAAGTACACAAAATATTTAATTTGCAACAACAAAGATTATTTTTCTCTCAGAATCCCCCTCCACAAGCACTCTTCCCCTCCCCCACTCCGCACCTCCAAAACCGCCCAACCCAAATCCCCACCCCGAAAAAGTACAAAAAACCACAACACCCCGAACCTACCAAAAAAAACAAAAAAACCACCCCAAAACAGCCCTATCC
>JAFZTV010000016.1 GCA_017618625.1 Bacteroidales bacterium
CTCTTGACTCTTGACTCTTGACCTTTGAACAGTCTCGGGATGGTGACGAGGAGTATGCCGATGGTAGCGAAGCCAGTAAAGTAAAGGAAGAAGTTCATCGTGTGGGACGGCAGCGCAAGTCGCAAGTCGAACACGGCGATGAAGATAAGCACTATGGCGATGATACGTGCCCAAGGTCCCAGCTTCTTCCACCACTTGTAGGCCAGGATGCCAAGTCCATTGAGGCCGCCCCAGGTGATGAAGTTGAACGAAGCCCCGTGCCACAAGCCGCCCAGCAGCATCGTGTCCATGTTGTTGATGTTGGTGTTCATCTCGCGGCGGTGTTTCGGGAAGATGATGTAGACCGCCACCAGCACGACGGCCAGCGAAGCTATGGCTATCCACACCCACAGGGTGTTGGCCATAAACCCTACGGAAGCCAGCACGATGGCGAGGATGAGGTAGGTAGCTACGGTGGCGTTGCGGTTGCCTCCGATGGGTATGTAGAGGTAGTCTTTGAGCCAGTTGGAGAGCGAGATATGCCAGCGTTTCCAGAAGCCTGCGGGGTTGGTAGCCTTATAGGGCGAGTTGAAGTTGAGCGGCAGGTAGAAACCCATCAACATGGCGACACCGATAGCGATGTCCGTATAGCCCGAGAAGTCGGCATAGACCTGCAGCGAGTATATGAGCAGCGAAGAGAAATTCTCGAAAGGGGTGTAGAGCGACGGGTTGTCGAACACGCGGTCAACAAAGTTCACCGCCAGATAGTCGGCGAGGATAAGTTTCTTCGCCAAGCCGTTGAGTATCCAGAAAAGAGCGATACCGAACTGGCGGCGTGTGAGGAAGAAAGGCTTGTAGAGCTGTGGTATAAACTGGTCGGCACGCACGATGGGACCTGCCACCAGCTGTGGGAAGAAGGTAGTGTAGAAGCCGAAGTCGAGCACGTTTGACGCATGTTTCACCTTGCCTTTATACACGTCCACGATATAGCTTATGTTCTGAAAGGTGAAGAACGAGATGCCTACCGGCAGAAGTATCACCGAAGCGTCGAATCGGGCGGTGGCTGTGAAGTGGTTTGACCAACGAGCCAGCACGTTGACGGCTTCGAGCTGAGTGTGGAAGACGGTGTTGTAGATGTCGGTGAAGAAATAGGCATACTTGAAATAGGATAGCACCAACAAGTTCACCACCACGCCGAGAATCATCAGCACCTTAGCTCTCTTACGTTTACCGCCCATGCGCAGCGAGTCCATCCTTATGCCGAGTATCCATCCCACGAAGGTGGCGAAGATAAGCAGCAGCACGAAGAGCCCCGATGTCTTGTAGTAGAAGAAGAGGCTCACAAGAAAGAGGTAACCGTTCCTCATCAGGCGACGCCCTTTAGAGAAGGGGTGCTTGCGGTTTCCCACCTCGACTATCGCACAGAACAACGCATAGACCAGCAGAAAGAACGCCCAGAAGTTGAACTGGGTGAAGAGCAACGGGTGAGAGTTGTCGAAAGCGAAGAGGTCGGTAAGATAGGAAAGGAACAACTTTAAGGGAATATGTTAATGCGTGAATGCGTTAGTTTTGTGGTTGCTTTATCGGTCTATCGGCGAATACTTTCCGGAGTTGGTTTTGTTTCCTGCGACAGCTTTCTGACCGGCAGCCTTGAAGAACGCTTCGACAAAGAGGTCGCCCAGCAACTCATATCCCGCTCGGGTGAAATGTATTCGGTCGTTCTGGGCAAGTTTGTCGAGACGCCATTTGTCCATCGACTCCAGTCCTCCCATAATCTCAAACTGATCCCACACGGCACCGCCCGTCTCCTTTGCAAGCCGATAGAAAACATCTCGTGCCAGCAGACCGTTGCGATTCACCTGATAGACCTTGCGTTTCACACGCTTGAAGCTGTCGTTGTTGGTGATGAACACGAAAGCGCAGTCGGGGGATATTTTCCTTATCGAATCGCACAGAGCGAGATAGTTGCGACGGAATGTGACGGTATCGAAGTCCTTTGCCGCCGCATCGTTGATTCCGATGCCGAAAACAACCATATCGGGACGCACAATCTTGAGGTCTTCCACCAAATAGGGGCATTTCTGCAGATAGTCGGGCACAGCAGCCCCGTTCACACCCACTGAGTGAAGTGTTACCCCGGGTTTTTTGTTGCCAAGATAGATGCCTGTCAGCGTGAAGGTGTGTAGCGAATCGCATGGCAGCACTACGGCAAAGGAATCCACCTCGGAATGGAGGTTGAACACGAAACGTCTGGAGGCTTCGTCAACATACGAGGGCCATACCTCGCGCTCAGCTATGCGTAATGTCGGCACCACCCCTTCGGGCGAATAGCCCATAATCACAATGCGGTCGGTATGCCAGTTGATTGTGGTGTCGTTGTTCCAGTACTTTATCACCGAGAAGGTGTCGGCGGCGGTGACGGCGATGCCGCACAAGCCCAGCTCTTTCTGAGGCTCCTTATAGACGTTGCGCGTCAAGCCCATCTTCTCTTTGCAGCTTATGCGGTAGTCGGCCGGGTTGTTGCATTTGGCAGCCGCCGAATAGGGGAAGACAAGTCCACGATCCGAAGCACCCGCACTATTCACCAGATGGCGTCGGATGCGGTGGCTCATGGTGCCAGCCTGCACATGCGAACCTCCGATATGCATAACGCTTATGCGTCCGCGCCCGTTCTGCTGCAGAGAGTTCCATTTGGCAAAGAAAGCCCTCATCGACGACGACGATGTGTCGTATTTCAGCGTGTTGGCCGCGAGGTCTATCTTGGCATGCTTACACTCTTTCACCGTCTTCTCGACATTCTGTGATCCAAGCTCACCACACAAAAGCATGGCAGCAATCAGCAATATATGATACTTAAGGCTATTCAATTTTTAGTGGTCAGTGGTTAGTAGTCAGTTTAAAACTAGAAACTAATTCCTATATCCAATCGTCCGTCTCACTTCGTCGATGGTTTTGCGGGCGCTCTCGCGGGCTTTCTCTTTGCCCTGATCCATGATGCTGGCCAGTCGTTGCTCGTCAGACGAGTATTCAACGATCCTCTCTCTTATGGGTGCTACGAAAGCTACCATGTCCTCGGCCAGCTGTTTTTTCATGTCGCCGTAGCGTATCTGACATTTGTTGTAGAGGTCGTCGAAGTGAGCCACTGTGTCGGGAGTTGAGACGGCACGCATCAGCGCGAAGAGGTTCTCTATCTCCTCCGGCTTCTTCTGGTTCATCTCCGTGGGGCCGCTGTCGCTCTTGGCTTTCATCACCTTTTTGCGTATCACCTCATCGGGGTCGGTGAGGAAGATGGTGCTCGCCTCGCCTTCGCTCTTACCCATCTTGCCGGCACCGTTCAGGGCCGGAATCTTCACCAGCCCTGTGGCCGAGCCGATAGCCTGCGGCAGAGGGAACACCTCGGCGCCGTACATATTGTTGAAGCGCTGGGCGAAAGTGCGTGTCATCTCCAGATGCTGCTCCTGATCCTTGCCCACAGGAACCTTGTTGGCCTTGTGTATGAGGATGTCCGCAGCCATGAGCGTCGGGTAAGTCAGCAGGCCGGCGTTCACGTTGTTGGGGTTCTGACGCACTTTGTCTTTGAACGAGGTCACACGCTCCAACTCGCCGAGGTAGGCGTTCATGTTGAAGAAGAGGTAGAGCTCGATCGTCTCAGGCAAGTCACTCTGAAGGTATATAGTAGCCTTGTCTGGGTCGAGGCCTGCCGCCAGGTAGGCAGCCATAATCTTGCGAGCATCGCCGTAGATGCTTCCCGGCGTAGGGTGGGTGGTCAGCGAATGGTAGTCGGCGATGAAGAAATAGCAGTCGTATTCATCCTGCATCTTCACGAAGTTGCGCAGAGCTCCGAAGTAGTTGCCTAGGTGCAGGTTGCCCGTGGGACGTATTCCGCTGCAGACGATGTCTCTTTTTTCCATAGTTTTAAGTCGTTATAGCAAGCTATCAATCATATTCCCAGGTAATCAGTGTCATTGCCCGACGTTGTCCGGGAGTGTGCAAATTTACAGATAATTATTGAAATACCTCCCACCTTTTATCCATCATAATTCGACTGCCGGCCAGCCGTAGTCCTGATAGAAGCGGACGATGAGATTGTTGCGCTTCACATACTCCTGCAGCTGCTCCTTGCGGACGGCCTCGCGGACGTCTTGATTGGAGTGCATGTTCTGATAGACATCATAGTATTCGCCGAAGATGCGCTGTGCGCTTGCCTGATAAGTCGCGCCGTCTTCTGTCTGCTCAAAAGCGGTAATTTTATAGGTGCCGTCTTCTTTGCTTATGGTCATGAGACCAGAGTGGTTGCCGCCGGAAACGCATTTCAGCGTGTCGCCAGAGACATTGTACCAGAACACCCAGAAGTCGCCCCATACGCGAAGTGAATCCTCATGGACCATCATCAGCGTCGGGATGCAGAGCTCGCCTTTACTATAATCCTTACCAATCTCATTGACCAGGTAGTCGCTGATGGCCTGGCGGAGTGCCTGCTCGTCGCGGTTCTGTGCGATGTGGCGGATGCAATCGGCCTTGTGGCCGTCGAAGTCGGACATGAGCCAGACGCCGTTCACCTTTTCCATATAGAGTTTGTGCTCTTCGACGTCGCTAGACTCGCTGGTTTCCGTTTCGCCTTCGCAGAATTTCTGACGCACGTTGACGGTGGCTATGGTGTGGGTTTTGTCAGTCTTTTCCACGCCGACAACCTCGAAGTCGGCAATTGTG
Organism: Bacteroidales bacterium; assembly: GCA_017618625.1. The sequence goes on from JAFZTV010000016.1 coordinate 4,690, forward strand.
CCGCCGTTGCCAGTCACGAAGTAGTAGAGCCATTCGTGATCGAGCGCCTCATGGCTGGGGAGGTTGAACATTGTGTCGAGCACATTGTAGAAGTCCTCGGTCATGTAGTCGCGCGACTGTTCGAGCAGTTCGTGGTCGGGGATATAGTTGCACAATTCGGCAGCACGCTGCTTCAATTGTTTTTCGGAGTCGCTGCATGCGGTTAACGACAGAATGGTGACAAATACAGCAACAATTGTTACTGCTTTGGTGAGTAGCTGTTTCATATTTTTTTCGTTTATGGTGTTGAGTTTATTTTGCCAGAATATCTAAAGGGATGCGGCCAACGTGAATACATGGTCACACAATCAGCTCTGAAGGCTGGTGATTTTGCGGAGGTAGTCGGTGCAGTCCTCGAAAGTCTTGAAGGTGTGGTCCTCAGGAACAATGGCTGGGATGACGTTCATGCGACGCAGCATATACATGGGTTGCGGCTGGATGATAGTCATCAGCACCGTGGCACCGCGCGACTGAATCTCCTTGATTGCCGTTTCCATGGCGTAGAGGCCCGACTGGTCCATAAAGCTTACAAGGCGCATGCGGATGATGACTATTTTGGCATCGACGGGTACATCGGTCATCACCTGTTTGAATTTGTTGATGGTGCCGAAGAATATGGGACCGTTGAGTCGCTGGATGTAGATGCTGTGTTTTGCGGTGTCGGGCATGCCGCCTTCGTCGCTCCAGGGGCTCTCTTTGTCGAAATTGGTCATCTCCTGGCTGCTGTAGCCGCCTTCGACCAGGTCGCTGGCGCGTTTCATGAAGAGCACGCATGCAATGACCATACCAATGCCGACTGCTGTGAGTAGGTCAACGAAGACGGTGACGAGGAAGACCACGATAAGGACGACGGCGTCGGCACGCGGTATTTTAAGCAGGTCTTTGAACCCTTTGAAGTCTATGATGCCCCAGCCGACGGTGATGAGGATGCCGGCAAGGACTGAAAGCGGAACATATTTGACAAGGCTTCCAAGGCCGAGCATGACGGCGAGGAGCAGGATGGCGTGAACGACACCGCTGAAGCGTGTGCGCCCACCGCTCTTGACATTGACCACGGTGCGCATGGTGGCACCCGCGCCCGGGAGGCCGCAGAAGAGTCCAGCGACGGCATTGCCGATACCCTGACCGATAAGCTCGCGGTTGGAGTTGTGTTTGGTCTTGGTTATATTGTCAGCTACCACCGATGTGAGCAGAGTGTCGATGGAACCGAGGCCCGCAAGGGTGAGGCCCGGGATGATGGAGGCTTTCAGGATGGTGAGCCAGTCGAGGCCCGCAAGGGAGACGCTATCGTTGAGGAAGAAGGGTTTGGGAAGGCCGGAAGGGATGAGGCCTATGGTGAGTTTCTCGGGCAGGTTGCAGAAGAGAGAGACGACGGTCATCACGACAAGGGCGACGAGAGTGGCTGGCACTTTCTTGGTGAGCAGCGGGAAGAGGGTGACGATAAGTATGGTGCCCAGGCCGAGCAGGAGCGCAGTGAGAGATATGCCATCGGAAACGGCCGAGGGGAAGCCTGCGAGGAGCTGAATCATCGAGCCAGACCCTTTAAGACCAACCAAAGGATAAATCTGCTGCAAGATGATGATGACGCCGATGCCACTCATGAAGCCAGAAAGTACGGGGTAGGGGATATAGCGGACATACTTGCCCAGCTTTATTATGCCGAAAAGCACTTGGAAGAGGCCGCAGAAGAGAGCGGCGAGAGCCATGGAGATAAGGACTGCCGAGAGGCTGCCCGAAGAGGTGGCCCAAGCGGAACCGACTAGAGCGGCAGCAACGACGGTCATGGGGCCTGTGGGGCCGCTTATCTGCGAGGGAGTTCCACCGAAAATGGCGGCAAACATGCCAAGCATGGCCGCACCCACAAGTCCGGCGAGGGCGCCGATGGAGGCAGCGTCGGGGGAGTCGATGGAGCCAAACGCCTGAATACCGAAAGCGAGAGCCAGCGGCAGGGCTACGATGCCCGCGGTGAGGCCACCGAAGAGGTCACCTTTGAGGTTGGAGAAAAGTTTATTCATTGAAAGGATTAAGTTTTAAGGTCAATGTTTTATTGTATTGAAATACATAAAACGTCGCGAGAGGTTATTTATTATGGAGAAATTTTCAACAAAGAGCGAAAACGGGAGCCGCGACGGAAAGAATTAATCAACAATAAGTTGTAAACAACTAAGGGAATTGAAAATGTTAAAATTTGATTTTTAACAAAATAAACAACAAACGTCACACACTAAAAACATAAAATGTCCGTAGAGGTTTGCTATTTCAAAAAAAACTTCTATCTTTGCAAAGTTAATTAAACAGAAACAAACAACCTAGCCTATAGAAACAACGACTATCAGTTTTGAATCAATAAGACATAGTTATGGACAAGAAGCTTTCCAAACTTACGGACAATGAACTGATACAAGGGTACAGGGATGGCAACAAAGATTGCTTTGAGACGTTGCTTGCCAGGTATCAGGCTAAGGTTTACGGCTACATCTTCTCGGTTGTAAAAGACAAGGAGATTGCCGATGACGTATTCCAGGACACGTTCCTCAAGGTGATTGTCACCATCAACTCTGGCGTTTACAAGGATGAGAACAAATTCATCCATTGGGTGATGCGCATTGCCCACAATTTGATTGTCGACCACTACCGTCGCGGCAACAAGATGCCGATGGTGCCTAACCGTCCGGATTACGACGTTGTGCAGACGCTCAAACTGCAGGATGAAGATGTGGAGCACCGCATCATTCGCCAACAGACGAGTGCAAATATACGCAAGCTTGTCCGAATGCTGCCGCCCGAGCAGCGTCGTGTGGTCATCCTGCGGCACTATGGTAAATGCGATTTCAAGGACATTGCCGCCCGTACCGGCGTCAGCATCAACACCGCGCTGGGCCGTATGCGCTACGCCATCATCAACCTGCGCCGTCTGGCTCAGGAGAACAACATGCAGATTGAATTGTGATTTGACTGACACTGGTTTTTAAGTTGTTTTTTTTCATTTTTTTGAAACAGGGCTCACAAAGTCCTGTTTTTTTGTGCAGGATTTGCAGAGTACCTGAAATGTTAAAAATATAGGGGCATACAATAAAACCACACAAGCGGTAGTTTTTTATTCGGTTGTTTCAGATTGACATTGTGCAATCAAAGTCAACAGAGAGACAACCACAAACAAGAAGTCAAACCCAAAAGTGCGCGTATGGAGCAATTCTACCCCCTTCAAAACCAAAGCACAAATACATCATTGAAGACGGCAAGCGCAATGGGTCCTTCAAAGCGGGTGCTAGAGGTTATCCTAGGAGCCGCTGAGGCTGAATGTAGCGTCCTGTGCCGTGTGGGCCAGCGCCAACGTTGCTTCCAGCAAATCCGTTTCGATTCGGTGAGGATGGAAGTATGCCTCAACTGATGAAGAGGAGAAAGAAAGGGTAAAGAACAAGGGTCACCGATTTGGTGACCCTTGTTCTTTGTGGGATGTGAAATTATTGTATTGTGTTTTAGCTGTGGTCGAAAACGCTTGGCTCACCGTTATTGGCGGATGCCTGTCAATGTCGTTTGCCTTTATTTGTTTGAATGGCGAAGCATCGGCTATGCTATTTTTTATCTGATGGGGGGGGGTATGTCGTTTTCGGGGTGTTTTATGGGCTGTTGGAAATGGAGGAAAAAAGGGGTTTTGATACATTTCATACATTAAACGCCACATTTCATACATTGGAGGAGTAAAACGCTTGTTGTCCTTGCTTTAAGATGTATCTTTGCCGTGTTTTCAACGGAGAAACATTTATCACAGCAAAAAACAATACATCATGGAAAAAACAGAAAAAGACTCGAAAGAGTACAATGCAAAAGACGAAGAAGTCTTGAACGAGGCAACAAACGAAAATGTTGCAGAGCAGGAACAGAAATTAGCCGACGACGGCAAATTGTCGGGAACCGATGAATTCTCTTCAGGGAGGAAACGCAGGAAAAGATGGTTTCCGATATTCCTGCTTGTCATTGCGGCGCTGGCGGCAGGTGTACTTGTGTTCAGATCGTGCCAAAGCAAAAAACGTCCGGAGCCGCTTTATGACTATTATTACGGTTACGAGCCGTCGGGTGGACACATCTCGTACAAAAACGGCAAAAGCAACATTGTCAACCCCGCCACCAAGGAGGTCATAGTGGAGGATATTGACTGGAGCCACTATTCGGACAACAGCGACGAGAATCCGCTGGTGCTTTTCGCTAAGAACGGCAAACGCGGTTTTTGCAACATCATGACCAACGAGGTGATAGTGAAGCCCGACAGCTACACAAAGGCCTGGGTCTTCTCTGAAGGTCTGGCGGCAGTGGAGAGGAAGGGCTACATAGGATTTGTGGATACGTCGGGCAAAGTGGCCATAGACTTCAGATTCTCCTATCGCGGCAATTCGCTCTATGAGTTTGTGTTCCACAATGGCTATTGTGTGGTAGCGGACTCGGCGAACAGAATCGGGGTCATCGACAAAAAGGGTCGCTGGGTGGTGAAACCGCTCTATGACGATGTGGACTTGGCCAAGGACTATGCGATAGTTTATAAAGAGGGGGATTTCAAAAAGCAGGTGGACTTCAACGGGAATGTATTGCAGGACGGAATAATAGACAATATCAGCGAACTGTATTACGAGGTCAGATACAATGACCTTGAGTCGGGCGAGCCGAAGGTGGGGCAGGCGAAAAACAACGATTTCTATGCCTACAACGTAGGAGGCTATTCGGGCTTGATTGACAGCAAAGGGAAAGTGGTCACTCCGCCGATATATACTGATATTTCAGGTATTACGGCCACATTGTTCAGGGCAAGACTGCAAGACTGGAGCTCGATAGTCATCATAGACACCAAAGGCAATGTTGTGTCCAACAGATAAAAGCAAGGCCCTTTAGTACGGGGCTTTGCTTAGCTACTTTGCGGGGTAGTCGGCGTAGATGGTTTTCAGGAGGACGTCGGCGACGGTTTTCATGGACTGGGGGTCGATGGCGTCGAGGTTGTCGCCGAGGGTGTGCCAGAGGGGGAAGAAGCTGCAGTCGGTGTTGTTTTGCACTATGTCGATGGTGGGTATGTTGGCAATCTGGTTGACGTAGAGGTGGTCGTCGAGGATGGCGTCGGTCTTCTGGTCAACGAAAGTTGAGGCATAGCCAGTGGCTGCGGCAACGCGCCAGACTTTGTCCATGAGCGAGGGGGCGTAGCGTCGGCTTATCTCTTCTTTGGTGAAGCGAGGTTGGGCGGTGCCGACCATGTCGAGGAGAATGGCGTAGATGGCGCGGTAGTAGGGGCGGTGGGGGTTCTGAGCCCAGTATTGGGAGCCTTTGCACCAGGTGTTGTCTTGATAGTCTTCGTCGGCCCATTCGGGCATGCCTTGGTCTTCGACGTCGAAGAAGATGAAGTCGATGCCGACGGAGGGGCGCATGGCTGACATGGTGCGTGCCATTTCCATGAGCGTTGCAACGCCGCTGGCACCGTCGTTGGCACCGAGGATGGGTTTGCGGTGGTTGCTGTCATCGGGGTCGTGGTCGGCCCAGAGCCGGCTGTCCCAGTGGGCGCAGAGCATGATGCGGTCGCTCTTGTCGGGGTCGAGGGAGGCAATGATGTTCACGCCTTTGACGGTTTGGCCGTTCCACAGAGTGGTGGAGAAGGGCTGGGAGATGACGGTATCGCACCACTGAGCCATGGTGCGGCGGAGGTATTCGGCGCAGTCGGCCTGGCCTTTGCTGCCCGGGGTGCGGAAGCCGAAGGATAGCTGACGCTCGACGAATGCGTAGGCGGAATCGGCGGAGAAGTCGGGAGTCGCGACCGAGGTATAGTCAACGGAGTGTTGCTCGGCGACGGGTTTCTTGTCGTTGTGACAGGCTGCTGTCAAAAGAAGCAGAGACGCCACTATAGCGCCTCTGCAAATATTTGGTTTGATAGTCATACAGTTGCTATTTGATGCGCTCGCTGTATTCGTTGGTGCGGGTGTCGACTTTGATTTTCTCGCCTTCCTTGATGAAGAGGGGAACGCGGATGGTGACGCCGGGTTCGACGGTGGCGTCCTTCATGGCGTTGGTGGCGGTGTTGCCGGCGAAACCGGGCTCGGTGTAGGTGACGACGGTCTCGATGAACGGCGGGAGCTCGCACATGAGGGGGGTCTCGGTGTCGGCGTCGACGGTGATTTCGACGTACTGGCCGTCACGGAGGAACTGAGGAGCGTTGATTATCTGCTCGGGGATATAAATCTGCTCGTAGGTCTCGGTGTGCATGAATACGTGCATGTCGCCCTCTTTGTAGAGGTAGGTGTAGGGGCGACGCTCGACGCGCACGATGTCGATTTTGGCACCGCTGGGGAAGGTGTTCTCAAGCATACGTCCGGTCTTGACGTTGCGCATCTTGGTGCGAACGAAGGCGGCACCCTTGCCGGGTTTGACGTGGAGGAACTCGACGATGCAGTAGATGTCGTTGTTGAAATTGATGCAAAGTCCGTTTTTGATGTCGGTTGTTGTTGCCATGGTATATTTAAGTTTTAAGTTTCAAGTTTTGAGCTGTAAGCTGTAAGTTTTGAGAGGTTAGTTGTCGGTGTCTTTCTTTTCTTTGCGCAGTAGAGAGGTTAGGTGACGGAGGTCGGCCTTGAGCGACTCGTTCTCCTCTTCGTAGGACTTGCGGCGAGCGCGCTCCATAAGCATACGCATGAACATGGCGACCACCAGCAGCAAGAGTGTGAGAGTGTTGGCGAGGTGCGGGTTGGGTTTGCGGAGGAGTATGAACACCGCCGTGGCGCCAATCAGAAGGGCGTAAGAGACGTATTCGTAGATTTTGATTTCCTTATCGTGGGTCATGGTAAAAGTGAATTAAAATGCAAAAATACGAAAATGATGGGAATTGGGAGGCGATGGTGTCTATTTTTTTGATTGAGGGGGAATCCGGACATGAATAGTTGGCTGGTAATCAGACGATGTGCGGTGGAAGAAAAGGTTGACGGGGTAATTGTGGAGGCGGCCTTATTTTGAGGTAAGTTTTGGGGCGAGGGATGCTCATCTAGCTGCGGTTGGAGGGGAGGGTTGATTTTTTGGAAAAATGTATTTGGGGCTATTAATTTTGTGAAATATATTGGGAAAAGAGTTGTAACTTTGCAGGGACGAGATGATGAATATGTCATTCTGCAAGAAGATAAATATCAGTGGTTTGGGATGTATTCGCGATATACACCCGACAATGGCGGTACAAAATTGGCCGCTGCAAGATATTGACACACAGGGATAAAGTGTGCTCACCTCCGTATCACCTCCGTATCACCTCCGTATCAAGTACGTGTTATCTCTAGGGTTCATTCTAGGTTCATCCAGGGTTCCTTTGGGGGGTTGTCTTAGTGAGTGACCTGTGAACTGTGACCTGGGAGGGGTGTCCTGTGACCTGGGAACTGTGAACAGAGAGGGGTTGCTTGTTGGGGTGGTTAGGGGAGGGTGAAGATGGTTTGGGCGTTTTGGGTGGTTTGGGCTGCTATGGTTTGGGCGGGGAGGGCTTTTATCTCGGCTATCTTGTTTATGATGTCGGGGATATAGGCGCTCTCGTTGCGGTGACCGCGGTGGGGTACGGGTGCGAGGTAGGGGGAATCGGTCTCGACGACGATGCTCTCGATGGGGAGCGCCGCCACGACTTGCTGTAGGAGGGCGTTTTTGTAGGTCACGACACCGCCCACGCCGATGGAGAAACCACAGTCGACGGCACGCAGCGCCTGTGAGACGGAGCCGCTGTAGCAATGCATCACTCCCGTGGGCCGCTGGTTTTCGGGCAGCGCGGACCAAAGCTTGAAGAAGAGTTCGTAGGCGTCGTCATCGGAGGTGGCGGCCTCTTTGGCGCTTCGGAGATGCAGGACGACGGGCAGGCTGCACTGGCTGGCGAGCAGGAGCTGACGGGTGAGGACCACCTGCTGCTCGGCCAGGAAGGTCTTGTCCCAGTAGAGGTCAAGTCCTATCTCGCCGACGGCGATATAGTCGGAGGGGTGCTGCAGCTGCTCTTCGACCAGTTGGAGCTCGCGCTGGTAGTCATGGGTGACGGAGGTGGGGTGGAGGCCTGCCATGGCGTAGCAGACGCGGGGGTAGCGGGCGACCATCTGGCGAAGGCGCTCGGCTGACTGGGAGTCGACGGCGGGGAGGAGGAGCTTGTGGACGTCAGCATCGAGGGCGCGCTTCACCGCTTCGTCGCGGTCGTCGTCGAAGTCGTCAAGGTAAAGGTGGGTGTGGGTGTCGATCAAGGTGTTTCAGCTTTTCATGGTTTCCAGCTTGCCGAGGTGCTGAGCGACGGTGTCGGCGGAGATGGTTATGCTGGAGCCGCGATGGGCGGGGAGGTCGAACATGATGTCGGTCATGACGGTCTCGACGATGGACCTGAGGCCGCGTGCGCTCAGTTTGTATTCGACGGCCTTGTCAACGATGAGTTCCAGAGCCGCCTGGTCGAAGGAGAGCTGTACATCGTCCATCTTGAACAGCTCGGTGTATTGTTTCACCAGGGCGTTCTTGGGTTCGGTGAGGATGCGCAGGAGAGCGTCGCGGTCGAGCGGCTGGAGGTGAGTCACCATGGGGAAACGGCCGACGAGCTCGGGGATGAGGCCGAATTTCTTGAGGTCCATGGGCTGGATGTACTGGAGCATGTTGTGCTGGTCGATTTCCTCGCGGGTCTTAGTGCCGCTGAAGCCGATGACGCTGGTCTTCATGCGAGAGGCGATGTCGCGCTCGATGCCGTCGAAGGCGCCGCCGGCGATGAAGAGGATGTTCTGTGTATTGACCGCAATCATCTTCTGCTCGGGATGTTTGCGACCACCCTGAGGCGGCACGTTGACCACCGCGCCCTCAAGGAGTTTTAGCATGGCCTGCTGGACACCTTCGCCCGATACGTCGCGAGTGATGGAGGGGTTGTCGCTTTTGCGTGCGATTTTGTCGATTTCGTCGATGAAGACGATGCCTTTCTCGGCAGCTGCGACGTCGTAGTCGGCAGCCTGGAGCAGTCGCACCAGCACGTTCTCGACGTCGTCGCCCACGTAGCCCGCCTCGGTGAGGGTGGTGGCGTCGGCGATGCAGAAAGGCACATGGAGAATCTTGGCGATGGTGCGCGCCATGAGGGTTTTGCCGGTGCCGGTCTCGCCTACGACGATGATGTTGGTCTTCTCAATCTCGGTGTCGTTGCCGCGGTCGTTCTTGGCGTTGTAGTGAAGCCGCTTGTAGTGGTTGTAAACGGCGACCGAGAGCACTTTCTTGGCGTCGTCCTGACCAATGACATAGCGGTCGAGATGCTCTTTGATTTCGCGAGGCGTGGGGATGGGGATGGCGTCGAGCTTAGCAATCTCGGAGGTTTTGCAGTATTTCTTGTAGATTTCGCCAGCCTGTTCGACGCATGACCTGCAAATAAAGCCGTGGAGGCCCGAAATCAACTGACCGGTCTCGGACTCAGGGAGACCGCAGAAAGAGCATCGGTTTTCTTTTTGAGAAGGTTGTTTTGCCATTGTGATGAGAGATGAATACGGAGGGTTCTAGAGGAGCTGGGCGCGGTAGGTGTCCTGCTTGATGAAGACGAAGAGCAGGATGGAGAAGGCAAGCAGCGATGAGCCGCCGTAGCTGAAGAATGGAAGCGGGATGCCGATGACGGGCACGAGCCCCAGAACCATGCCGATATTAATGAAAAAGTGGATGAAAAGTATGCTGACCACGGAGTAGCCGTAGAAGCGTGCAAAGGTGGAACGCTGGCGCTCGGCGAGCTTGACGAGGCGCAAGAGGAGCGCGACATAAAGGATGACGAGGGTAGCGCTGCCGATAAAGCCTCCCTCTTCGCCGACGGTGCAGAAGATGAAATCGGTTTCCTGCTCGGGGACGAAGTCGGCCTTGGTGATGGTGCCTTTCAGGAAGCCCTTGCCAAAGAAGCCGCCCGAACCGATGGCAATCTTTGACTGGTGGACGTTGTAGCCCACGCCCTTGAAGTCCTGAGTCTTGCCGAGCAGCACGTCGATGCGCTCGCGCTGGTGGGGTTCGAGGACCTTGTTGAAAACGAAATCGACCGAGAAGACGAAGAAGCAGGATAGTAGGAATATGACAGCAGCATTGATGTAGGATCTGCGAGTGCGGCGGTTGAGCCAGAGGAAAAGATAGGCAATGCAGACGACGAGGACGATGCCCATGACGATGAACTTGTTAAGCACCAAAGCCAAGACAAAAAGCGCCACCGCGCCGGCGGCGAAAAGCAGCACGTATTTGGTGAGGCCCTCGCGGAAAAGGGGGAAGACAAAGGCTGAGAAAACAAGAGCGGAGCCGGTGTCGTGCTGAAGGAGAATCAACACGGCCGGGACGAAGATGATGGAGAGAGAAATGAGGCGACCCTTGACGCTATTGATTTTCACGTCAAGGCTGCCAGCATATTTCGCCAGCGCCAAAGCCGTGGCGAACTTGGCAAACTCGGAGGGTTGTAGTTTGAACGGCCCCAGGTCGATCCACGAATGGCCGCCGTTAACGGCACGAGCCACCACCAAAGTCACGAGGAGCAAGCCAAGAAAGAATACATATATGAAATAGGCGGTGTTGGAGAGCACGCGAGGTTCGGTGTAGAGAATTATGAAGGCGACAATGGCTGAAATGCCTATCCAAAGGAGCTGTTTGCCGTGCTGGGAGGCCATGTCGAAGATGAACTTGTGGCCTTCGCTGTAGCAGGCGGCGTAGATGTTCACCCATCCGAAGACGACCAGCGCGACGTAGAGGGCGATGGTAATCCAATCGAAACGGAGGCGCGAAGCGCTGTCGGTGCCTTGGTATTTAGTCTTTCCTTTCACTTGGGTTAAGCTTTATGATTAGCGACGGCGGCTTTTCTTGGGTTTCTTGACCCGCTTGGTTAGCGGGAGTTTCTGGCAGGGGTTGATTTCCTCGTACATCTTCTCGACGTCCTTGCGCTGCACCTCGCCTTTGAGATACTTCTCTATAATGAGGCCCGAGATGGGTGCGGCCCATGTGCCGCCACCGCCCTGCGCGTTCTCTACATAGACGGCGAGAGCAATCTTCGGATTGTCCATGGGAGCGAAGGAGATGAAGACAGAGTGGTCGTTGCCGTAGTTTTCGGCTGTGCCGGTCTTGCCGCACACGGCGATGCCCGGAACGTCGGCTCTGTGGCCTGTGCCGCCGGCACCGTGAACCACGTCATACATGCCTTTGGCTGCAATGTCGAAAAACTCAGGCTCGATGCCCGTTTCCTGCCGCTCGTAGTATTTTTCAATCTTGGTGGAGTCGTCGCCGTAGAAGCGCACGACATGAGGAATGTAGTAGTAGCCGCGGTTGGCCACAATGGCCGCGAGATTGGCCATCTGGAGAGGCACCACCTCGACCTCGCCCTGTCCGATGCTGTTGCTGTAGATGGTAGAGAAGGCCCAACGCTCCTTGCCGTACCAGCGGTTGTAGTAGGCGGTGTCGGGGATACGGCCGCTTTTGACGTTGGGGAGGTCGATGTCAAGTGCTCGGCCGAAACCCATACGCAGCATATAGTTGCGCCAGACGGTGAGGCCATATTGGCTGTCTTTGTAGATGTTTTTGTATTTGCCCTGCTGAATTACGCGGCGATAGACTTGGTAGAAGTATGGGTTGCAGCTCATCTTGATGGCTTCCTGCACGCTGCGTGCCGAGGGGTGGTTGTGGCAGCCCACGAGCGACTTGTCGCAGACAAAGCCGCTGTTGGGATTGATGACACCAAGGTCGAGGGCAATCATAGCCTGAGCCACCTTGAAGATAGAGCCCGGAGGGTACTGGCCTTGAAGGGCGCGGTTGTAGAGCGGCTTTGAGATGTCGCGTAGCAGTTCGAGGTAGTTGGCTCCGCGCACACGACCGACAAGCAGGTTCGGGTCGTAGGAAGGAGCTGAAACGAGAGCGAGGATTTCGCCAGTAGAAGGTTCGAGGGCGACGACGCAGCCGCGCTTGTTGGCCATAAGCCGCTCGGCGTACTCCTGCAGGTCGGCGTCGATGGTGCTGTATAGTTTCTCGCCGGCGACGGGCACTGTGTCGTGAGCACCGTTTTCGTAGGGACCTATTTCGCGGCTGTGGACATCGACGCGCACGACACGTCGTCCTTTCTTGCCGCAGAGCAGGTGTTCATAGGTTTTCTCGATGCCGCTCTTGCCGACGTAGTCGCCCATCTGGTAAACTGGATTCTTTTCCATCTCGTTCTCGTCAACCTCGCCGACATAGCCGAGCACGTGAGCGGCGATAGGCTTGGGATAGACGCGGAGGGTGCGGTTTTGGACAAAGAAGCCATCGAACTTGTAGAGCAGGTTCTGCCAACGGGCATAGTCCTCCTTGGTGATTTGCTTCATGAAGGGAGAAGCGGTGTAGGGGGAGTAGGTGCTGGCGCGTTTCATGTAGATTTCGAACTCCTCGCGGCTTATGCCGATTGAACGGCAGAAGTAGGCGGTGTCGAGGTCGTGGACGGAGCGCGGTACGACCATGAGGTCGTAAACCACATCGTTATAGACGAGCAGCTCGCCGTTGCGGTCATAAACCAGGCCACGGGCTGGATATATGGTGATGTTACGTAGCGATTGGCGCTCGGCCAAATCCTTGTATTTGTTGCTAAAAATCTGCAGCATTGCGAGACGGGCAATAAAGATGACGCCCACGGCGATGAAAATCGCCCGTATTACACGTGCCCTGTCTGAATACTTGTCAATCACTTATTGTCTGAAATATTGGAGGATTAAAGGTTTTGACAGCGGAGATGCTATAGTTGCTGAGTCACTTTCTTGCCGTGCCACACGAAGTCGCGACCGAGGTATTTTGCCCTCACGTCAGGGTCGTTGGCCATCTCCTCGGGGATACCCTGGTGGAGCACGCTGCCCTCGTAGAGCAGGTAGGCGCGGTCGGTGATGCGGAGGGTTTCGTTGACGTTGTGGTCGGTGATAAGAATGCCGATGTTTTTCTCTTTGAGGTGAGCGACGATGTCCTGGATGTCCTGCACGGCAATGGGGTCAACGCCGGCGAAGGGCTCGTCGAGCAGGAGGAAGTTCGGGTCGTTGGCGAGGGCACGTGCAATCTCTGTGCGACGGCGTTCGCCGCCCGAAAGCTGTATGCCTTTGCTTTTGCGGATTTTTCCAAGACCGAATTCGTCGATAAGCGACTCGAGCTTTTCGCACCGCTGCTCCTTGGTGAGGTCCTTGCGAAACTCAAGTACCGACATTATGTTGTTTTCCACGCTCATCTGACGGAAGACGGAAGCCTCCTGGGCAAGGTATCCGACCCCCATCTGGGCGCGTTTGTACATGGGTTGCCGCGTGATTTCTTTGTCGTCGAGGAAGACTTTGCCCGAGAACGGCTTGATAATGCCGACAATCATATAGAAAGTGGTTGTCTTGCCCGCACCATTGGGGCCAAGAAGTCCTACTATCTCGCCCTGAGACACCGAAACTGACACATCGTTCACCACTGTGCGTGAACGATATTTCTTGACAACATGTTCTGTACGTAGTTCCAAAGCTAGAGAATTAGAAAGGTTATTTAAAATTTTTAGAGTTCAGATTATACCCTCGCGCAAGATGTCGTGGAGATGGACGACGCCGTTGTAGAGGCCTTCGGGGTCAACGACTATGAGTTGGGTTATGCTGCGCTGCTGCATGATATGTAGCGCGTTGACTGCATATTCGTTTTCGACGACATATTTGGGGTTTACGGTCATGATGTCGCGAGCCTTCAGGTGGGAGACGTGCTGGTCGCGGTTGAGCATGCGGCGCAAATCGCCGTCGGTGATGATGCCCGTGGGCTTGCCGTCCTCGACGACAACGGCACAACCGAGCCGCTTGGAGGTCATTTCGAGAATCACCTCGCGCACCGGGGTGTCGGGAGACACCTGCGGTTTCTCGTTTTGGACAGAAAGGTCGGAAACGCGCATGTAGAGCTGTTTGCCCAAGGCGCCGCCTGGGTGGAAGCGAGCAAAGTCGGAGGCGGTGAAGTTGCGACATTCGATAAGAGCGACCGCCAAGGCGTCGCCCATTACAAGCTGTGCGGTGGTCGAGGATGTGGGAGCAAGATTGTTGGGGCAGGCTTCGTGCTCGACCGTGGTGTCAAGCACAATGTCGGCCTCGGAGGCAAGGAAGGAATCGGTGTTGCCGACGATGGCTATCAACTTGTTGCCAAACTGCTTGAGTAGAGGCACTAGCACTTTGATTTCGGGGGTATTGCCGCTTTTGGACAGGCAAATGACGGTGTCGTCCTTGCGAACCATGCCAAGGTCGCCGTGGATGGCGTCGGCGGCATGAAGAAAGAGAGCAGGGGTGCCGGTGGAATTGAGTGTTGAAACAATTTTTGTAGCTATGTTTGCGCTCTTGCCAATACCGGTTACAACAACACGTCCCGGGGTAGAATAAAGCAATTCTACAGCCTCGGAAAAGGCGTTGCCTATCTTTTTCTCCAGTTGAGCCACCGCCTCACGCTCACTTCTAATTACCTGTATGGCAATTTGTTGCAGCTCCTCTTTGGTCTTCACGTCAAATATTATTTGGATATGTGAACAAATATTCTTAACTTTGTAAAACCTTGCAAAGGTACTAAAAAGTTATAAGATTTGAGTTTTAAGTTATAAGTTAGTGGTCAGAGGTCGGTAGTCAGTAAAAAATTTAACATTTCAAACATCAACTTATATCATATTGGAATCAAACAGCAGCATACTTCAGGTTAAACTCAAGGAGATTTTCGGTTTTGACAACTTCAAAGGCGACCAGGAGGCTATTATCCAGAGTCTGCTCGACGGAAACGACACCTTTGTAATTATGCCTACGGGCGGCGGCAAGTCGCTCTGCTACCAGCTGCCAGCCATCATAAGCGAAGGTACGGCTATAGTGGTATCGCCGCTCATAGCGCTTATGAAAAACCAGGTTGACGCAGTACGCTACAACTCGGGAAACGACTATGTGGCCCACTTCCTCAACTCGTCGCTGAACAAGCAGCAGGTTAAGGATGTCAAGGACGACCTTCTTAAGGGCGGCACAAAGATGCTCTATGTGGCGCCCGAAACGCTTTCGCGTCCCGATACCGTAGAATTTCTGCAACAACTTAAAATATCGTTTTTCGCCATCGACGAGGCACACTGTATTTCGGAGTGGGGACACGACTTCCGCCCCGAATATCGCCGTCTGCGCGACGCCATAAGCGCCATCAACCCCGATGTGCCGATACTGACGCTCACCGCCTCGGCGACGCCCAAGGTGCAGCAGGACATCATAAAGAACCTACAGATGGAGAACGCAAAGATATTCATCTCGTCGTTCAACCGTCCGAACCTATACTACGAAGTGCGGCCCAAACCGTCGGAGGCGGTGGCGCTACATAAGGAGATAATCAAATTTATAAAGGAAAACAGCGGCAAGAGCGGTATAATATATTGTCTCACGCGCAAGCGCGTGGAAGACCTGGCGGAGCTGCTGCAGGTCAACGGCATCAAGGCGTTGCCGTATCACGCGGGCCTTGACTCGCAGGTGCGCACCGAGAACCAGGACAAGTTCTTGATGGAGGATGTGGATGTCATCGTGGCCACTATTGCCTTCGGCATGGGTATAGACAAACCCGACGTGCGTTTCGTAATCCACTATGACATACCCAAGAGCCTCGAAGGCTACTATCAGGAAACCGGACGTGCCGGCCGCGACGGAGGCGAAGGCAAGTGCATAGCCTTCTACAGCGAGCACGATGTGGAGAAACTATATAAGTTCTTTACCGATAAGAACGTCACCGAGCAGGAGCAGGCGCAGCAGTTGGTCCAGGAGATGGTGTCATACGCCGAGAGCTCAGCCTGCCGCCGAGCCAACCTGCTGAAATATTTCGGCGAGGACTATCCGCACGAAAACTGCGGCAACTGCGACAACTGCCTGCATCCGAAGCCCCGTATGGACGCAAAGGAGGAGACGGTCTATATGCTTGAAACCATCCTGGCCATGAAACAGGCCTTCAAGATGAAGGAGGTTATAGATGTGATGATGGGTCGCGTAAACACCCACACCAAGACATACAAGCACGACCATCTTGACCAGTTCGGCCAGGGAGTCGATCATAACGACCTATATTGGAAGGCGGTCATCCGTCAGGCGGTATATAGCAAACTGCTCGTCAAGGAGATAGAGCAGTACGGGGTGCTTAAAATCACCCCCGACGGGTTCCGTTTCATGAAGACACCTTACGACATCACAGTCAGTTGCGACCACGACTACAGCCAGCCGGATGCATCGGATGAGCTGATTGATACGCCGGATGCCGGCGGCGCGATAGAGGCTGCCGACGAGGGACTCTTCAAACAGCTGAAATCACTATTGAAAGACATAGCGAACCGTGAGAAGCTGCCGCTATACGTCATCTTTGAAGAGCGGTCGCTGAAAGACATGACCATACAGTATCCCTGCACTATCGACGAGCTGTCGCACTGTGTAGGTGTGGGAATAGGCAAGGCGCAGAAATACGGGCAGCCGTTCATAGACCTTATCAAGACATACGTCGAGGAGAACGAGATTGAACGCCCGCAGGACATCGTGGTCCGTTCGGTGGTAAACAAGTCGAGCGCGAAACTGTATATCGTGCGCTCGGTTGATAAGCAGATGTCGTTAGAGGACATCGCCCGCGGCAAAGGCATGACGATGGATGAACTGCTTACCGAGATGGAGCACATAATTCAGTCGGGCAACCGCCTCAATATCGACTACTACATCAACGAGAATATAGAGGAAGACCACCAGGAGGAGTTGCTCGACTATTGGCGCGAGTCGGAGGGAGGCTCTCTCGACGACGCCTACGAAGAGTATGAGGACGACCCCGACTACACCCACGAGGAGATACGACTCATGCGCATCAAGTTCCTTTCCGACTTCGGTCATTGAGCGACGGGGACTTATAAATAAAGAAAGGGGGGCATCGTTCGATGTCCCCCTTTCTCTTGTATCGCGGTTTGAGGTTTACAAACCCAAGGCTTTCAAACCCTGATTGTAGGTGATGTCCTTCGGGATGTTGTTCTCGCGGATGAGGTCGAGATCCTTCTGGAGGTCGGCGCGGATGAGGCCGTTCTCCTTGGCGTACTTCTTGGCGAAGTCATAGTCGCCGTCGCCCTCGACACGGAGAATCAGAGCCGCCCAGCTGTTCATAGCCTCGCGCATCTTCTCCACGTTCACGACATACTTGCCCTGCTCGTTGCGGGTGAACGCGCCGTTGTCTTGCAGATAGTTGAAGCACATCATGTTGGCTATGCCGTGAGCCTCGGTGGCGCCGAAACGCACGCTGCGCAGTATGCCCGCGATGAAGGTCACGTAGGCGTCCTCGACGGTGCAGTTAGTGATCTCGCCCTGCTCGATGAGAGTCTGGGTGAGGAACAGGCCGCAGATGTCAGCCTTGGCCTCTTCCCATGCGCTGTACTGCTCTTTCAGGGCCTCTCTCAGGTTGCCCTTGCCGGTGATGGTGTTCTTGATACCCAAACCGTGAGCCACCTCGTGGAAGCAGACATTGCTGAAGAAAGCGTTGAAGTTCACGTTGTCCAGCTGATCGTCACACACGAAGAGGTTGGCGATGGGGGTGAGTATGGTTTCAAACTTGGCCTGCATGGCGTTCTTCAGCTGCAGACGGCGTGCACCTTTCTTCAGGTGAACGCGCTCGTCGTTGGGCAGGTTGATGGCTATGGTCTTCGAGCCCGCGTTGCAGTCGCCGGCATAGTAGATGGCGTCATAGACGTTCAGGTCGCTCTCGGTGCCCGGCACCTCTTTCTTATACTTCTCGTCGCAGGGCAGCTGTTTCTGCAGGGCGGGAAGCATCTTGACAAACTTTGCGAGGTCGTTGCTCCACTGCTCGTCTTTCACGAGAATGAACGACTCGTACGAGGTCTTGTATCCGAAAAGGGCGTCGTCGTAGTTCTCGATAGGACCAACCACGAAATCGATCTTGCTGCTCTTCATGTCCATCCAAGCCATATCGCTGGCGAAGTAGTCGTCGGTCTGCAGAGCCTTGCGGCGCTCGGTGAGGTAGTTCTTCAGGCCCTCGTCCTCGGCCAGCTCAATAGCCTTGCCCATGAGCTCGTCAACCTTGGCCAGCTTCTCGGCGTAGGCCTCATGATAGGGCACCACCTTCAGCGCACCGTTCTCGTCGCGGCGTATCACCGTGTACTGGCTCGTCTTCTCGGGGTCTTGCAGCGCCTCGAACTCCTCTTTGGTCATGTCGGCAGGATAGAAGTTGCAACCCTGCGGACGCTCGCCATAGCCGGGCACGAAAGGCTTCTCGCTGTCCAGACGGTCCCATGCGCCATACTGCAGCATAGCGAAAGCCTTCACCCACTGGTCGCTCAGCGTGTCCAGCGCCTTGCGGTTCTCCGTACCGAAGTACTGCTCCCAGTAAAGGTCGTCCATGATGTCGGCTATCTCGATAAGCACCGGGATAAGCTGTTTCTCTTTCTCGCTGAGCTTGCTCAGGTCCGTGGTCAGCGTGAATTCTGCATACTCGTTCACCTTCTGCTCAATCTCAGAAGGCTGCTGCGGTTCGTTGGTTGCTTTCTTGTTCTTGCAGCCGAAGGCGGCGAAGAGCGAAAGTGCCATAAGGGTTACCATTAATTTCTTCATTTTTAATATGTTTATAGTTTTGAATTTCAATAGTCAAAGTGCAAAGGTACGAAAAAAATATAAAGATATCGGTTCGACTTTGATACGGTTCACAGTCTTTGTAGGGGACAGCCGCAAATCCTGGACGGGAAAAATTTATTATGTCAAGGGTTTGAGAAAAATTTTGACCAAATTTGGTTTTTCGTCACGGATTTGTCCTAGGTTCGTCCCTGGGTTGTTTTTTCGGGCTCCTAGTTGTGTAGCAGATTTGTCTTAGTTGTGTCCTAGATTTCTCCTAGTTGTCCCCTACAT
Organism: Bacteroidales bacterium; assembly: GCA_017618625.1. The sequence goes on from JAFZTV010000016.1 coordinate 23,586, forward strand.
TTGTCTTAGTATTTTCCTAGATTTGTCTTAGCATAGTCCTACTTTTGTAGCACTTGTTATGCACTTTTGTAGGAGGTAGAGAGCAGGTAGAAAGAGGGTAGAGAGCACTTGTGGCCTAGACGGCGGTATGAAGCTGTGGGGAGCTCTAGGTGGTTGTGTGGAAATTTTACAGGGGGCGTTGGTGGTTTTGATGCTTAAATTCAACTTGTAAGTGCAACACTAGGTAAAAAGAAAGTGCCGAAATTAATCGGCACAATCCGGGAAAAATGATTACCTTTGTGTTGAAATGAAAAAATACAACCATCTAACCCA
>JAFZTV010000017.1 GCA_017618625.1 Bacteroidales bacterium
ATTCATGGTGGTGTCCCAGAGCTGCTCGTCGCTCATTTCACCCAGACCCTTGTACCTCTGGATGGTGTAACCCTTCTCAGTGCCGCGGCCCAGACGCATGGCGGCGTCGTCCCTCTGCTCGTCGGTCCAGCAGTAGACTTCCTCTTTTCCTTTCTTTACCAGATAGAGGGGCGGAGTGGCCAGATAGACATATCCGTTCTCGATGAGTTCGGGCATATAGCGGAAGAAGAAGGTGAGCATGAGGGTGTCGATATGTGCGCCATCGACATCGGCATCGGTCATGATGATGATCTTGTGGTAGCGCAGCTTCTCGGTGTTGAGCGCCTTGGGGTCTTCGGCTGTGCCTTTGTGGACGCCGAGGGCGGTGTAGATGTTGCGTATCTCTTCGCTGTCGAAGGCGCGATCGACGCTGGCTTTCTCGACGTTGAGGATCTTACCTTTGAGCGGCAGGATGGCCTGGAAGCGGCGGCCGCGGCCGGTCTGTGCAGATCCGCCTGCCGAGTCACCCTCGACGAAGTAAATCTCACACTCCGACGGGTCGTTGCTCTGGCAGTCGGCCAGCTTGCCGGGAAGTCCCTGGGTGCTGAAGGCGGTGCTGCGTTTCACGCTCTCGCTGGCCTTGAAGGCGGCGATACGGGCTTCGGCGGCCACCACAATCTTGCGCACGATGTTCTTCGCCTCTTCGGGATGTTCCTCGAGGTAGGCCTCGAGCATCTCGCTGACGGCCTTATCGACGGCGCCGCGCACTTCGGTGTTGCCGAGCTTGGTCTTTGTCTGACCTTCAAACTGCGGTTCGGCCACCTTGACCGAGATGACGGCGGTGAGGCCCTGACGGAAGTCTTCGGGCGATACCTCGACGACCTCGTTCTTCTTGCGGCTGCTGACGAGCAGCTTGTTGTTTTCGGCGTATGCCTTGAGGGTGCGGGTCAATCCGCTGCGGAAGCCTGTGAGGTGGGTGCCGCCCTCGTGGGTGTTGATGTTGTTGACGTATGAGTGCAGGTTCTCGGCAAACGAGGTGTTATACTGCAGAGCAATCTCGATGGGGATGCCCTGTTTCTCGCCTTCGATGTAGATAGGTTCGGGCATGATGCTCTGACGGTTGGCGTCGAGGTAGTGGAGGAAGTCCTTGAGGCCGTTGTCCGAATAGAAGCGGTCTTTCTGGAAGGTGCCGTCGTCCAGCGGGCGTTTGTCCTCGAGGTTCAGCTCTATGCCCTTGTTGAGGTAGGCGAGCTCGCGCAGGCGGTTGGCGAGGGTCGAGTAGTCGTATTCCGATACGGTGAAGATCGACGGGTCGGGGTGGAAGTGTACCTTGGTGCCGCGTTTGTCGGTGGTGCCGATTTCCTTGACGGCGTAGAGCGGGAGGCCTTTGGAGTATTCCTGCTGATAGACCTTGCCGTCGCGGAACACCTGTACGGTCATGTGGTCGGAGAGTGCGTTGACGCAGCTCACGCCCACGCCGTGCAGACCGCCCGAGACCTTGTAGCTGCCCTTGTCAAACTTGCCGCCGGCGTGCAGCACGGTCATAACCACTTCGAGGGCCGAGCGGTGCTCTTTCTCGTGCATATCGACGGGTATGCCGCGCCCGTTGTCCTCGACGGTGATGGAGTTGTCCTCCTCGATGGTGACGTTGATTTTGGAGCAGAAGCCCGCGAGAGCTTCGTCGATGGAGTTATCGACCACCTCATAGACGAGATGGTGCATGCCGCGGAAGTTGACGTCGCCGATGTACATAGCCGGGCGTACGCGCACGGCCTCTAATCCTTCAAGAACGGTAATGTTACTTGCGCTGTAGTCTTCTTGTTTTTTGATTTCTTCGCTCATTTTCAGTATGTCTTTTTATATTGTTTTCTTTAGAAATAGATTGCAAAGATACGAAAAAAAACGGAAGTGTTCAAGAGTTTTATCAACACCTTGTTATTAGTGAATAGTGAATGGTGAATTGCCGCCTTTGGCGTCATTCTGCTTCGGTTTGGAAAAACAAGCGAGCTTGCTTTTCGCTCACCTTAATCGCAGAATTGTGAATGGACAAATGAAAATTAGAACCATGAACCACGATGCAAAGGTACGCATTTGTGGTTGCGGTTTACGAATATGTGTTTTGATGGGATTACAAATCCCGAGAGATTGTGTGCCGGATTTAATCCTTAACGAGACGGACGGAGTAACCAGCGTAGCGGGCATCGCTATCTGTAGTAACAGAATTGTCGTAGAAGAAGTATAGAAACCAAGATTCGCTCTCATTCTTGTATGTACTCGACCAATAGCCACCTCGCTCATTTACATTGAATATTTCGGTACCGTAGCGGTAGCCAGCAGCTGGCAAGAAGACTGCACCAGCGATCTCCATCTGCTGCCAATCACTTAGCGTTATAGTATTGTCGTCACATGTTGCATCCGCTGTGTTCACATTAATCAATCCTGCAACTCCTCTAGGATGTGTATATTCATCGGGGAATATAATCAATCCAGAAACATTGTTTACTGTGGCTTTTACATACCTTGCATTCATCGTTCCGCCAACTGTCGAAGCGTTTCTCGTTAACAAAAGGTACTCCCACTCATCCTTTGTCAGCGTACGCCACGTTCCCGTTTGGAATCCACCGTTCTCAATCTTGTTGATTATACCCCAGTCGGCGTTGGCGTAATCTCCCGTCAAGTTGTTATCATAACTGCCGCCAGGATAATAATCCGTAGCCGTTGTGCTCGTCGCCCAAGGCTGGTAGGCGTTTGCGAAGCTGTTCCAGTTGCTGGTGCCCCAGCCGAAGAGGTCTATAAAGCCATTATAATTTTCCGCTATATTGGCGTTACCTTCGCCGATATAATCATACTGATTTTCCGCGAAGCGCCAATTACACGTTAACAAGTTGACCTGCAAGTTACCTTTTGAGAATTGTACCGTACGTCCATCCGCAACCGAGAATGTATTCGGCAAAACTCCGTTTGGAATATACAACTGAGCCGTCGCTGGCGACCCTCCACTCACCGCACGGACAGAATAGCCGTTAGATCGGTCGCCGTACCAAGCATTGTATAAACTATCCGTTGAGACCTTGAAATACTGCGCGCCGCTCGGAGAATTAGAAAGTAAAAACGATGTCCAGTAGCATCCGAGCGTGCTAGCGTCGGCAAGAGAGCTGCCATTGCGAGAGCCAGCGGCTGGCAAGAAAAGCTTGTTACCTTTGATATTGCTGGTTAACATCCATCCGTTAACGCCCTTATACTTTGTCCATTCACCAGTGCAGTTATCTTTCAATTCCGTCCATTCGACTGATGTCGGAATGCGTGCGCTACCGCCTAATATAGCACTTGCAGCATCATCACTGGATTCGAGTCGCATTAAATTGTCCGTAAATCTATTGAGACCATAGTTTAAGTCGTTGCAGTATTTTGTAAGCGATGTTGCTGCCGTTCCGTGGGCATAGTTGGTCCATTCGTATTCCGCCTTCGGACGAGTTTCTCCCCAGGCGAAGTAGGCGCCGTAGCCTTGGGGTTTGGTGGTTCCTATGTTGCAGGAGTACCAGAGAGTGCCGCTGGGCAAGCCCATATCTACCCAAGAGCTATTTGCCAACGGCGTCTGCACTCGACGGACGAGACGGACGGACAAACCTCCAAACACTGGTCGGGTTGTATTTCCTACGCCGGCTTCTTCTATATTCAAGACATAAGCGGTAGGTGTACTCGCATTGGTTGTGTTTATCCAATATGCGCCCCACTCGTTTGTTCCAGTTATTGATTGCTCGTAACGCTGGCCTGCTGCTGGCATAAAAACAGCTCCTGCTGCCTGCATCTTCTCCCATTCGGCGTAGCTGTATCTGTTGGTTTCCCATCTATTTGCAGCACCAGCGGTATAGCTGCATCCCGACGGCAATGTCCACTCATCGGGCAATAGAAGTAACCCCTTGTGTATGCCGGCGATGGTCGCCAACGCCCACTTGCCGCTGCGTTTCGCATTGTCGCCTTTGAGGTATATCCATTCTCCATTGGTCAGTGTCCGCCACATACCCTTGCTTTTTCCGCCGTTCTCAATCTTGTTGTATATTCCCCAGTCGGCATTGGCGTATTCACCCGTTAGGTTGTGGTTCTCGCTGCCGCCTGGATAATAGTCCCCAACGGTCGTGCTCGTCGCCCACGGCTGATAGGCGTTCGCACCGCTGTTCCATCCGCTTGTTCCCCAACCGAAGAGGTCAATCCAGCCGTCGTAGCCCTCAGCTATATTGGCGTTATCACCGCAGACAAAGTCATACTGTCTCAACGCAAACCGCCACTTGTCCAGCGCGGGGTTATATTGCAGGTTGCCGCGAGAGAACTGCACCGCAGTGGAGTCCGACACCGAGAAGGTCTTTATCGAGGCTCCGTTGTAGTCGAATCCGCCGGGACGGTAGGAGTCGGTGATGTTTTGTGCGAAGGCGACGCACGCCATCAGAAGGGCAACGGAGAGGGATGTGATTCGTTTCATAACGGAGTTTTTACTTTTTAGTTTCAATGATTGAAGATTGCAAAGATACGAAAAAAAACGGACCTGTTCAAGAGTTTTATCAACACCTTGTTTTTAGTGAATAGTGAATGGTGAATTGCCGCCTTTGGCGTCATTCTGCTTCGGTTTGGAAAAACAAGCGAGCTTGCTTTTCGCTCACCTTAATCGCAGAATTGTGAATGGACAAATGAAAATTGGAACCATGAACCACGATGCAAAGGTACGCATTTGTGGTTGCGGTTTACGAATATGTGTTTGGTGGGATTACAAATCCCGAGAAAGGGGTGTGTCGGAGTTTTCGCTTGATATAATTTATTTAGCGGTGCTCAAGGCCATGACCTGCGCTCAGGCGGTCAAATCCGACACAACGGGAAGGGCTGTTTAATCCTTCACGAGACGGACAGACCTACCGTTACTGCGACCATTGCCGACCATGTAGAGTTCACTGGAATTGAAATTTAGGACCTGCACATAGTTGAAACTATTGTTGGATGACGTACTTGACCAATAGGAACCGAACGTGCCAACACTGCTTGCACTGGTTCCGACGCGACATCCTGCAGCTGGCAAGAATATACAATCTTCCAACTCCATCTGCTTCCACTCATTCTGTGTTAACACATATCCACTGAATGTGGCATCTTCGGTGTTAACATTACTCAATGTGGCAACTCCATTGGGATGGGTGTATGAATCGGGGAATATAATCACCCCTGGAATATCGCTCACCGTAGCTTTCACATATCTCACATTATCATAACCACAAGCAGTTGAGGTTGAACGGGTATTAATCAAGTATTCCCACTCGTCGTTTGTCAGTGTGCGCCACATTCCCGCCTGCTCTCCGCCATCGACGATAGAGTTATACACGCCCCAGTCGGCGTTGGCATAACTGCCCGTCAGGTTGTTTGATCCACTGTTGCCAGGGAAATAGTCCTCGGCTGTTGAACTTGTTGCCCAGGGTTGATACTCATTTGCTCCGCTGTTCCAGCCGCTGGTGCCCCAGCCGAAGAGATCTATATAGCCGTTATAGCTTGAAGAAGCATTGCTGTTGTCCTCACCGATATATTCGTACTGCTCCGGCGCAAACCGCCACAAGTTTGCGGCGGCGTTATACCACAGGTTTCCCTTCGAGAAGTGTACCGTACGTCCTTCCGCCACCGTGAAGGTCTTGATGGAAGCGCCGTTTTCGTCGAAGGCTTCAGCCAAAGCCTCATTCGTCTGTGAGCCACCTTTCACCGCACGGACAGGAAGGCCATAGCTGCGGCTGCCGTCGTAAATACCTGGCCCTCCCGAACTGAAACCGAAACGCCATGCAGCACTCTGATAGCCATCGCAAACCGACGAAGACCAATAGGTGCCGCCCTCGCCGGCAGAGGTAAGCTCCGAGTCGCTGCGGAGGCCGCCGGCGGGCAGGAACAGGCGGTTGCCGTTGGTGTTGCTGGTGAACATGTAGCCGTTCACGCCGTTATACTTTGTCCATTCGCCTGTGCAGTTGTCCCACAGCTCCTGCCATTCGTCTTTTGTAGGTATTCGAGCGCTCGCGCCGAAAGCGTTTTTCGCCGCGTCGTCGCCCGATTCAAGTACGGTCAATCCGTCACCGCTGTAGTATTTCGTAAGCGCATCCGCTCCTGTTCCGTGGGCATAAGTGCTAAAGTTGTACTCCGACTTCGGTTTTGTCTCGCCCCAGGCGAAGTAGGCGCCGTAGCCTTGTGGTTTGGAGGTTCCTATGTTGCAGGAGTACCAGAGTGTGCCGCTGGGCAAGCCCATATCAACCCAAACGCGACCCTCCAAAGGTTTCTGCACTCGGCGGACGAGGCGGACGGAACGGCCGTGGACGCGCTCGTTGTTTGCCACGATGATGTAGTCGTGTCCGAAGCGAATGTTGTATGCGTCGTGTTCGTCGCAGTGTGAGCTCGACCAATAGTCGCCATGTTGAGTGTCTATGTCCCAAATCTCTGTGCCGTAGCGGTTACCCGAGGCGGGCAGATAGACGGCGCCGGCGGCTTGCATCTTCTCCCACTCGGCGTAGGTGTAACGGTTGGTGTTGTATCCGTTGGCATTACCCGAGGAGAAGCTGCATCCCGAGGGCAGAGTCCACTCGTCGGGCAGCAACATCAAGCCGTAGAAAGTGCCAGCGATTGTGGCCAAGCCCCACTTGCCGCTGCGCTTTGTATTGTTGCCGATTAGATATTCCCACTCGTCTTTGGTCAGCGTGCGCCACATGCCTGCGAATTTGCCACCGTTCTCAATCTTGTTGAATATTCCCCAGTCGGCTTTGACGTAGGCACCCGCAAGGTCGTTGTCAATGCTGCCGCCAGGTTGGTAGTCGGTGATTGTGGTGCTTGTCGCCCACGGCTGGTAGGCCGTTGCGCCGCTGTTCCATCCGCTTGTTCCCCATCCGAAGAGGTCAATCCAGCCATCGTAGCCTTCTGCTATGTTGGCGTTGTCGTTGCAGGCGAACTGATACTGCCGCAGGGCGAAGCGCCACTTGTCGAGCGTGGGATTGTACTGCAGATTGCCGCGCGAGAACTGTACGGCGGTGAGGTCTGACACCGAGAAGGTCTTTATGGAGGCTCCGTTGTAGTCGAATCCGCCGGGACGGTAGGAGTCGGTGATGTTTTGTGCGAAAACGACGCACGCCATCAGAAGGGCAACGGAGAGGGATAGGAGTTGTTTCATGACGGGATGGTTTTAATTGTGCAAAGGTACGATTTTTTTTTTGATTTGGTGAATGGTGATTAGTGAATAGTGATTAGTGGTTAGTGATTAGTGAATAGTTATTAGTGAATAGTGATTAGTGAATGGTGATTAGTGAATAGTGATTAGTGATTAGACAAATGTTAATTGCTGCTTGCTGCATGCTGACCGCTAATTTGCTATGTGCGGGCATGCACCTAATTCAGATGCAAAGGTACGCACTTGGGATTGCGGTCTACGAATGAAAAGCAAAAAAACTTTTCCATAACGCCTACAACCCATTGACTATCAAATCTTCCGTTGCCTTCGGAAGATGGGTCGGGGGTGAGGCTCCCAGGAAACTCTGAATAAACTCTGAATAAACTCCGAATAAACTCCCAACCAACTCCCACCTAACTCCCACCTAACTCCCACCTAACTCCCACCTAACTCCCAAACTTCACAAAGTGTCATTTTAGGTGTCGAATGTCAAAATGTCAAATGTCAAATGTCAAATTCGATTTTGGAAATGTCAAAATCGCCACTATAATATAAAATTTATTTTATATTATAGTGAGCCAAAATGACAATTTGAATTCAAAAATGACATTTGACATTTGACATTCATGACATCCAATGATAGCTGCATCCCTCCAACCTCCATCATTTCAGCATCTTTCCTCAAGACCTAAAAAAATCTCGCCAAAAATTCGTAGACCGCAGTGGAGCGGTTGTATCTTTGCAGGCGGGTTGGGAGTTTGTTGATATGTTGATATGTTGATGTGTTGATGTGTTGATATGTAGGG
>JAFZTV010000018.1 GCA_017618625.1 Bacteroidales bacterium
ATCATCATCATCACCACCATCATCACGATGACGAAGGTGAGGCTGAAGAATACGGCATCAGCACGTTTGTGTATTACCGCCGCCAGCCTCTTGTTTTAAGCAAGTTCGACGAGTTTGTCTCCACCCTGCCCAAGAATGTGATCCGCGCCAAGGGCATCTGCTATTTCAAGAGCGAGTACGACGCTTGCTACCTGTTTGAGCAGGCCGGGCGTCAGCTGCAGCTGAAAGACGTCGGTTTGTGGTTCGCCACCATGCCGCCGGATGAGTTGGCGGAAATGATGGACAAGGAACCCGGCCTGCGCCGCGACTGGGATGAGCGCTATGGCGACCGCATGCAGAAAATCGTCTTCATCGGACAAGACATGGACCGCGAAGCAATAACCGCAGCCCTAGACGCGTGCCTTACCGAATAATTGAGAATTGAGAATTAAAACTGAATACTGTACCCTGATCACTGACTACTGACTACTGTCCCCTCTTTCACCCCATTTACTTTTATTATGGCCGACGACAAAAAAATCATCTTTTCCATGGTGAACGTCAGCAAGACGATTCCACCACAAAGACAAATCCTCAAGAACATCTATCTCTCCTTCTTTTACGGAGCCAAGATCGGCGTGTTAGGTCTCAACGGCGCGGGTAAGTCCACGTTGTTGAAGATCATCGCCGGCATTGACAAGTCGTATCAGGGCGAAGTGGTTTTCGCACCGGGATACTCCATAGGGTATCTTCCGCAGGAGCCGCAATTGGACGACAACCTCACCGTTAAGGAAATCGTCATGCAGGGTGTACAGAAGATTGTGGATGTGTTGAAGGAGTATGAGGAGGTAAACATGAAGTTTGCCGAGCCGATGAGCGATGATGAAATGAACAAACTCATTGAGCGCCAAGGTGAGTTGACGGAGTTGATTGACCAATACGATGCTTGGGAATTGGACTCCAAGTTGGAGCGCGCCATGGACGCTTTGCGCTGTCCTGACGGAGACACATCCGTGAAGCATCTCTCCGGAGGCGAGCGCCGTCGTGTGGCATTATGCCGCCTGCTGCTCACCGAGCCTGACATCCTATTGCTCGACGAGCCTACCAACCACCTGGATGCCGAATCGGTGGAATGGTTGGAAGCTCATTTACAACAATATAAAGGTACCGTTATCGCCGTTACGCACGACCGTTACTTCCTCGACCATGTGGCCGGCTGGATTTTGGAATTGGACCGTGGCGAAGGTATCCCGTGGCAGGGCAACTATAGCTCCTGGCTGGAGCAAAAGTCAAACCGCTTGGCCATGGAGCAGAAGCAGGAGAGCAAGCGTATGAAGACACTCGAGCGCGAGTTGGAATGGGTGCGCATGGCCCCGAAAGCCCGTCACGCCAAGTCGAAGGCCCGTCTGAACGCCTACGACAAGTTGCTCAACGAGGACGTGAAAGAGAAGGAAGAAACCTTGCAGATCTTCATTCCCAACGGTCCGCGTCTGGGCAACAATGTGATTGAGGCCCAGCATGTGCGCAAGGCCTACGGCGACAAGCTGCTATTCGACGACCTCAACTTCAATCTTCCGCCCAACGGCATTGTGGGCGTCATCGGACCTAATGGTGCGGGTAAGACCACCCTATTCCGTCTTATCATGGGGTTGGACAAGCCCGACAGCGGCGATTTCAAGGTGGGCGAGACAGTCAAAATAGGTTATATTGACCAACAGCACACCGTCATTGATCCGGAGAAGAGCGTCTGGGAAGTAGTTTCTGAAGGCAACGAGCAGATTATGATGGGCGGACGGCTCATTAACTCACGCGCTTACTTGTCGAGGTTCAACTTCAGTGGCACGGAGCAGAACAAGAAGGCCGGCGTGTTGTCCGGCGGCGAGCGCAACCGCCTACACTTGGCATTGACTTTGAAATCTGAGGCCAACGTGCTGCTCTTGGACGAGCCGACCAATGACATTGATGTGAACACGCTGCGCGCGTTGGAGGAGGGTTTGGAGAACTTCGCGGGCTGCGCCGTCATCATTAGCCACGACCGCTGGTTCCTCGACCGCATCTGCACGCACATCCTCGCCTTCGAGGGAGACTCACAGGTCTATTTCTACGAAGGCAGTTACACCGAATACGAAGAGAACAAAAAAATGCGCCTCGGCAATGTAACGCCGAAACGCATTAGGTATAAGAAAATTACGGTGATATAGTAACGATTACATCATCCGAGTTTCCGCTTTTTATTTCTTTACAAAACTCTTCGTCACCACGCCGCTATCGGTCTTAACGCGCACAAAGTACATACCGTCGGCCATACCACTGACATTGATACACAAAGGATTCTCTGTGAAGGCAACAGTATTGACCAACTGACCATACGCGTTGTAAATCTCCACACCCGTAATCTGGATATTAGCATCGTCGGTTGTCACACTCACCATATCAGTAACCGGATTCGGATAAAGGGTAAGTTTCTGTTCCAAATAATCCTGAACACCCACATCGGTGGTGGTGAAATACACCTCTTCGCCATATTTCGTAGTGCCATCGAAAGTAATGAAGGCCTTGTAAACATAACCCGCATCAGGCGTCAGATCATTGAGAGTGGCAGAAAACGTATTCCCGCTTCCCGTACCCGTTGCCACAGTGTTAAAACCACCCATGATTTTCCTCCACTCAAAGCCCATGTCCGTGATATTCACATCATCGGGATTTGTGATGGTGGCGTTCAGCGTGGCGGAAGTCAGCGACAGGTTGGTGACGTCATTCGTCGTTACACTCGGGTCAGTAGTAACAGAACCATGACTACGCATCATGTTGCCATCATTTTGTTGCGCCGACACCTGATAAGAAAACATTCCCAGCATTAATGCCAGCAATAAGGATAAAAATCTTTTCATATTATTAATCTTTAAGGGGTTTCTATTTCAGCAGTCCCATCAGATAGTTACCATAACCGCTCTTCATAAGAGGTTGGGCAATCTCTTCCAGTTTTGCTGCATCTATGAAGCCATGGCGATAGGCGATTTCCTCAATACAACCCACTTTCAGTCCCTGACGGGCCTCTATGACCTGTACGAACTGCGTGGCTTCAATCAATGAATTGAACGTACCTGTGTCAAGCCAAGCCGTGCCACGATCCAGTTTGCAGACCTTCAGTTTGCCGGCTTCCAGATAATAACGGTTCACATCCGTAATCTCATATTCGCCACGTGCACTGGGTTTGATATTTTTGGCCACTTCCACCACACTGTTGTCGTAGAAATAGAGTCCCGGAACAGCATAATTAGACTTAGGTTGTTTCGGTTTTTCTTCAATGGAGACAGCATTCATATTCTCGTCAAACTCCACGACACCGTAGCGTTCAGGATCAGAGACATGATAGGCGAAAATCACGCCACCCTCTGGATCCTTACTCTCCATGAGATGGTTTTCAATTCCACCGCCATAGAAGATATTGTCACCCAACACGAGTGCTGCCTTGTCGTTTCCAATAAACTCTTCGCCGAGCACGAAGGCCTGCGCAAGCCCGTTGGGCACTTCCTGCACTTTGTACTCAAAACGGCATCCGATACGGGAACCGTCACCCAGCAAATGTTCAAAATTGGGGAGGTCTTGCGGTGTGGAAATAATGAGTATTTCCCGGATGTCAGCCTGCATCAGGGTGGAAATGGGATAATAGATCATCGGTTTGTCGTAGATGGGCATCAGCTGCTTGCTCATGGCCAACGTAATGGGATGTAAACGGGTGCCAGCGCCGCCGGCCAATACTATTCCTTTCATATTATCGAGAATTTAATTACTTCAAAAATTATCTTTATTGGATTTCAGATGCAAAAATATAAAAACAATCGTTACAAAACAAGAATGGAACCCTTTCTACGATAAATAATACCATCTTTATTGAAGAATTTCATCTTATAACCAAAGACCTGATCCACACATATTTTTCCTTGATAATCGCCATACCAGCGGAAATGTTTGTCGTTGGAGTAGAACACCGTCTCTCCCCAACGGTTGAAAATAATGATTTCAAACTCCCCTATCTGGTTGAGAAAACCATCCGGGATGCTGAAAAAGTCATTCAGACCATCATAGTCGCTGGGAGTAATGGCATTGGGCAGGCGCATCATGTCAAGTTGGGGTTCCGGTTCAGGTGGTGGTGGAACTACAATGTACAATTCCAGCGTCACAACACTGTCGCAGCCGCTGACGGACTGCCTGTAGAACACATATTCCCCACTCTGCGCACCTATCTGGAATGTGGTGTCACGCCAAGTGTATGGCAACTGTTCCTCCAAGATGGTAAGCGATTCATTCTGGTTGTACGACGGGTTGACGATGAGATGCAGGGTAACAACGGAATCACAGCCTGAGGCATTAGTGAAGGTATGCGTATAGTCGCCGCTGGAGGTGATGCCTACGTACTCATACCAGTCAAAGCTATTACATGCAACCGCATTTGTGTCACCTACACCACCATAGAGTATCGTTAAATGCAACGTCACCGCCGAGTCACAGCCAGAGGCGTTAGTGAAGGTATGCGTATAGTCGCCGCTGATGGCAATATTGGTGTGTTCGTACCAATCGAAGCTATTGCAGGCAGTGGCTGACGTATCGCCTGTATTGCTGTGGTTAATCGTTAAGTGCAAGGTCACCACGCTGTCGCAACCGTTCGCATTCGTGAACGTGTGTGTCAGGTTGTCGCAGCTAACCGTGATGTTGGTGTGCTCGTACCAGTCGAAACTTTCGCAAGCAGCCGCCATCGTGTCACCCGTATTGCTGTGGTTGATCGTCAAGTGCAAGGTCACCACGCTGTCGCAACCGTTCGCATTCATGAATGTGTGCGTCAGGTTGTCGCAGCTGGCCGTGATGTTGGTGTGCTCGTACCAGTCGAAACTTTCGCAAGCAGCCGCCATCGTGTCACCCGTGTTGCTGTGATTAATGGTCAGGTGCAAGGTCACCATAGAGTCGCAACCGCTCGCGTTCGTGAACGTGTGCGTCAAGTTGTTGCAGCTAGAAGTGATATTGGTGTGCTCGTACCAGTCAAAGCTTTCACATGCAGTGGCTGTTGTATCGCCCGTGTTGCTGTGGTTGATGGTCAGGTGCAAGGTCACCACGCTGTCGCAACCAGAAGCGTTCGTGAACGTGTGTGTCAGGTTGTCGCAGCTGGCCGTGATGTTGGTGTGTTCGTACCAGTCGAAGCGGTCGCATGCAATTGCCGTAGTGTCTCCTGTCGTGCTATAGTTGACCGTCAAGTGCAGGGTCACCACTGAGTCACAGCCGCTCGCGTTCGTGAACGTGTGCGTCAGGTTGTCGCAGCTGGCCGTGATATTGGTGTGCTCGTACCAGTCGAAACGGTCACATGCAACAGCAGTCGTGTCACCTGTACTGCTGTGATTGATGGTCAAGTGCAAGGTCACCAGGGAGTCACTGCCTGTCGAAGTGGTTGTATGGTAGGTTGCAGTATCTGTACTTTGGTAGAATGTCCTGTCGTGCCATACGAAACTGTCGCAAGCTGTTTCAGGTAATTCTATAGAATAGCGTACCGTCAAGAAGAGTGTATCCACTTGGGTACAGCCATTCTCATCTTCGAATGAGAATGTGTACAACCCGCTCTCTGTATAAAGGTTATTGTGCCAATTATATTCGTTGATTACGGAAACTGGAACATATTGATGATCGGGATGGTGGACCGTCAAGTTCAAAGTAACGATGCTGTCGCAACCTGCAGTGTTCATCAGCGTGTATGTCGCCGTGTTGTTATCCGATGTATAAAGATATCCGTCAATCCAGCGCAAACTATCGCATTCTGTATGCTCATCAATGCTCGTAGTACTCTGATTGATGGTTAGATGCAGCGTAACTACAGAATCGGAGCCTGCCGAATTGATGAAAGTATGGGTGTAATTGCCAGACTGTGTGAGGTTGGTGTACTCATACCAATCGAACGAGTCACATTCAATGGCTGTCGTATCTCCCGTATTGTTTTGATTGATCACCAAGTGCAGGGTAACGACAGAGTCGCAGCCTGCGGAATTGGTAAACACATGCATGTAGTCACCCGAGACTGTGACATTCTCATGCTCGTACCATGTGAAAGTGCCCTGGGCGACGGCCATCGTGTCACCTGTATTGCTATGGTTGATGGTCAAATGCAAGGTCACCACAGAGTCGCAGCCGCTCGCGTTCGTGAACGTGTGCGTCAGGTCGTCGCAGCTGGCCGCGATATTCGTATGCTCGTACCAGTCAAAGCTTTCACATGCGGTGGCTGTCGTGTCGCCCGTATTGCTATGGTTGATGGTCAAATGCAAAGTCACTACCGAGTCGCAGCCGTTCGCATTCGTGAACGTATGCGTCAGGTTTTCGCAGCTGGCCGTGATATTCGTGTGCTCGTACCAGTCGAAACTGTCGCATGCAATTGCCGTAGTGTCGCCTATCGTGCTATAGTTGACCGTCAAGTGCAGGGTAACAAGCGAATCATAACCGGCGGCATTGGTGAAAGTATGGGTATAGTCGCCGGACTGCGTGACACCTGTGTGTTCGTACCAGTCGAACGCATCGCACACAG
>JAFZTV010000019.1 GCA_017618625.1 Bacteroidales bacterium
GCTATCTTTCCATGTGACCGTCGGGTTGTCGTCGCAGTTGTCTGAAATGGCGGTCGGGTAACCGGCTTTTCCTGCTGTAGCGCTGCTGTCGGCAAGGCAGTTCGCATTCTTGTAGAGTGTGATGTTAGCCGGGCGTGTATAGGTAGGACGTATGGTGTCCAAAACAGTAATTGTCTGAATGGAGTCGCTTGTTGAGATGTTGCCGCAGGCATCAACCACACGCCAAGTTCTGGTGAAGTAATATGAGCCTTTGCAGGTGGTTGTCTTCTCGCTGTCTCTCCATGATACTGTTGTTGCTCCACCGCAGTTGTCTAAAATGTTTGTCGGGTATCCAGCTTTACCAGCCACCGCACTACTGTCTGCCAAGCAATTGGCATCTTTATACAAAGTTATGTTTATAGGTCTTGTGTATGTTGGCGCAGTGTCGTCTTTCACAATTACGGTGATGGTGGTGCTGTCTTGGCAGCCGTTGCCGTCGGTCACTTTCAGTTTAACAGTATAATTCTGGTCGCAGGTGGGTGGTGTAGGTATGGTAGCAACGGTGGTGTCGCGGGTCTTGTCCCAGGTGTGGCCGCCGCCGGTGAGTGTCAGTCCGCCGCCGTCCCAAGTGTAGTTGTAGTTAGCGGTGGTGGTGGTCGTAGCACCGTATATCTTCATCGGGTCGGCACCGGGACATATTGGATTGCTAGCTGCAGCGGCAATGCTTGCAGTTGGTCTCGGGTGTATGGTGACGTTGAATGGTGTCGCGGGTCCGCAGGTGGGAGAAGAGGGAGTGAATGTGAGGACATCGGAGGCGGCATCAGGAGCGGTGTAGGTGGAGCCAGACACGGTGCCCGATGCGGCTGTCCATGTGCCAGTCAGCTCTATGCCGAAAATGTTAGTGTAGGGCAGTGTTATCTGACTTCCTTGACAGATGGGGTCGAAGTTGAAGTCGATGATGGGTTCCCAGATGGCGTAGAGGTAGTCGTCTTTCTCGTAGAGGTCGGCGGCTACTTTGGTGACTTGGTTGGTGAATGTTGACTCTTTATAATATTTATTGTTACTATAATATAAAAAGTTCGGGGCGCATTGTTGGATGGTGGTGGGGACGGTGTTGCCAGGCTCGGTGCGCTGTTTGTACCATCCTTTGAAGGTATAGCCCGTGCGGGTAGGAGCGGCGGGTATGGTAGGAGTGGTGCCGTCAAACTCGGTGACGGTCTTGTTGATGTCAAGGGTGTGAGGTGTGGTGGTCTCCTTGTCGGCGCGGACGATGGCACCAGTGCCGTCGTTCTTGTACCATGTGATAAAGGTGTGTTCTGGTTGCTCGATGTCCACATACTCGGCGCGGAGCATGAGGGTGTAGATGGCTGAGTCAACCAAGGTGTGTGTGCCATCGGGAGGCGTTGTGCTGTATGGGTCGTAAGGGTTAGGACCGTCGTAGGTGCGGATGTCAGATGGGTTAGTGGGATCGCACCATGCCGTGATGACGCTCTTGGAGTTAGACTTGAGCACGGTGAATGGGTCGGCAGGGTAGATGCGGGAGCCGGGGATGTCCTCGAAAACTCGGGTCGATGTGTTGTAACGCTGCATAACCCAATGCGAGAACTCCTTGGTAGCATCGGGCGGTGTACATGCAGTACGGGCTATTGCGTCAACATCGTCCTGATACTTGTGTGTTGCTGTATCGCTGGCTGGCGTTCCTCCATTGCCGTCGTAAACCACCGTGATACCTATAGCTCCAGGCAGGGCTGCTTTCCACTTACCATAAAGGTCATACTTTTGGGTAATCCAGAATCGGTCGTTACCATTATTGCCGATGATATCGGAATTCCATGTGGCACCAACGCCCCAAATGTCCATATCATCGGTAAGGTCGGTTGATTTGTTGTAGGGTACTGTGTTTCCGTCGTTCAGCACAATAGCTGTTTCGTTGAAAGGATGCATGCAGGCCGCATCGGTGAACCAACCCACGAATTTCCAGTTGTCATCTTGGTCAATTCCAGTAGGAGCACTGATACGTCCGTTATAGGTGATACGGAAGTTCATCGCTTGGTTGCTGGAACCCCAGGTGAGACGGGGGGCTCTCGCCTCATCGATGCCAGGGTGCAGGAATACACGGTACTGAATCTGACGCCACTTGGCGTACACTGTAATGCCGCCTTTAGGCATTGTTGTGAAAGTATAGGGTTGCTGACACAGTTTATCGACATACCAACCCTCAAACACAAAGCCGGTAGGAACTGCTATCGAAGAATAGCTGTTATAGGAGCTGACATCTGCTTCATAGGCAATGTTTTCTTCCGTATGCAACAATCCTCGGTCAGTCTCGCTTGTAAGACGGTTGCCATTGCCATCATAATATGCGCCATCCCAAAAGCTGATTGGATAAACTTCGCGAAGATAAAAGAAGTTTATGGTTTCGTCACCAGATGTAGAATTATTCCACACATAATATGTATTACCGTTATAAACCCCATAATACCTGTTTGCACCTAATCTTTGAAATCCTGAAATCTCCATGAAGTCAGCATTATCAACACCGTGATATCGAGCGCCTTTACTGTTATATAGGACATAGTTCTTCCCTGCCGGAGGGGTGACTTGCTGATAGTTATAATTATACAATGGATTTGTAGCTGTGATTGTGCCCGTTGTACCTGGCAAGGCTTCAACATACCAATTCATTGTCTTAAGTGCACGTCTTGCACCTGGATTCATATAGAAAGTCACATTCTCGGCAGGCATAATCTCAACAACAACGATAACACTGCTAAATGTTGTACTTGCAGTAGCAGGATGCCAGCGCTGTCCATCATCATAGGTCATACCATTCGATCCAACGATGGGAAATTCTTCAATAATTCTTTTGCCATAAACGGCTCTAATTTCTTTTATCGTTGTCCTATTGGCGGATCTGTCATATCGATAGGCTCTATAAGTTTGTGCAGATCCATTGTTTGCTTGGGTATAATATGTAACATTAGTATTGTTATCCACATTTCTTACAGGGCTGGGGCCGACGCCATAAGTATCTTCTGCTGTATTATAGCTATTACTTCTTGAATAGTATCCTTCTGGAAAATAATAATACGTACCATTATAACGATAGTATCCTCCAGGCCAATATACATAACCGCCATTGTTGTTTCGTGTATATGTATAGTCTTGGAACTTCAAAACATATTCAGTTCTGTCGTAGTAGACATTCAAAACAGAATTGCCTTCGGTAGCAATAGTTACATTTCGGTCGAAATCATCGAGATGGAAACCCGTGTATTGATAGTCTGTACCATTCACGCGGGCGTATGCGTCGTTACCAGAACTCTGCTGTGAGACGGTGTTAATATAGGAACCTACTTGACCTTCCAAAGATATATATCGCTCAAAATCGTATCCGGTACCATCAACATTCTGCTTCCAGATGATAACGGTATATGGTGCTCTTGTACTGGGATTCCATTTGGCGTAAACATGCGTGTTTTCGTTCAGGGGACCGCCGAATGTGAAACGGCTTCCTGTGGGATCCCCACCTTCGGTAGTGGGTTCTCCAGTCCACCAACCATCAAACGTGTAGCCGTTTCGAACCATCGTCAGAGTGGGTGCCACAGTGTTTTCGCCCGACCGCACAAAGTCAGCGGCCTTATAGGTGGCGCCCTTTCCGTTTTCGTGGTAAATCAGCCAGTGTCCTTTGGTGACGTAAACCTTGAAGGTTACGCTGCCTGTTACCGTGATGTCGTCGCCGTTTTCGTAAACATGTTCATCGTTGGAATGGCCGGAGATGTGTGCTCCGTCTGCGTGGGTGTTGACTTTCCATCCTTCGAAGTTGTGGTCGTTGTCGCTCGGTATGTATGCGGCGTTCACCTCATAAGCGCTGGGGGGGACTGGTGCGTCGGCGCGGTATGCGACATCATTGGTGTTGACAACGGCGCCTTCCTCGTCGAGGTAGGTGATAGAGTAGGACTTGAAGAGCATGGTGTAGAAGTGTCTCTCAGTGCCGTCGGTGATGCCGGCGTTCAGCCATGTTTGGATGGTGGTGCGCACACCGGCGAAGGTCAAAGCGGAGGCGATGTCGGCCACACCGTATGCAGCGTTGGTGGTCCAGCCTTTGCAGGCAACGCCGGCAGGCACGGTGCCCATGCCGGGGTTGTAAACAATGGTGTTGTAATCGCCCTGTCCGATATCGGCTTTCTTGACGTAGAGCGAAATGGTGGAGCCGTCGGCGCGGTGGAACGTCACTTTCAGTCGTGCGTAATCGCCTGACTCGGTCACGATATAAACCGAGAACGACGGGGCGGGGAAGGTAATCTGTCCATTCTCAGAAGCTACAGTTGCAACGTATTCGAGTCCGTCCTTTCCTTCGTGGTAGATGTCAAGCAACTGTCCGTCAACAAAATTGGGATCGGTCATGGTGACGATGGCGGGCTCCTCTGGCTGTGGCTGCCATTCGCGGCCGTCCTTGGTGATGTTGATGTCGTAGGCGCAGAAGAGCTTCTCGCCGTTGGGCGAGGTGCGTTCAACGGGAGTGGCGCTCACGGTGGCATCCTGCGCACCAAAGACCTCCAAAACCACAGACTTGGAGTCCGAGGCCGTACTCTCGACTTTCACTCTCGACTGTCCCCATGCGGTCGTCCCTGCCATCAGGCAGCACAGGATTAAGGCCGCCACAATCTTGGCCAGCGGTTTGCGTTTCGTCTCTTTTCTCATCTTCATCTCATTCAAGATCATTTTGCAATTAGGTGTCATATTACGTGTGTTTTTTATCGTGATTGTTTGTGCTTGCTTATCGTTATCTCTCTATGTTCTGCGACTCCATTGTGTGGATAGTCTTTTATTTGTGTGATTCTCGCTGTTTTATAGAGGTTTTGATGATTTCAACTTCTTGTGCCAACTGTTCGCTGCTAGGCAGGTATAGTTGGTATTGGCTGGCCAATATTGTCTTGTTGTCTTCTGGAAGGGTCATGCGCACCACTGTGTCGTTTTTTGCGGTGCAGAGCAGTATTCCGATTGTGGGATTCTCGTCGGGTTGTTTCTCCATTCGGTCGTAATAGTTGACATACATCTGCAACTGTCCTAGATCCTGGTGTGTAAGTTCGCCTGTTTTCAATTCAATGATGACAAAGCAGCGCAGCAGGCGATTGTAAAACACAAGGTCGGCAAAGAATTCGTTGTCTTCTAGCATTATCCGCTTCTGTCGAGCAACAAAAGAAAAACCTTTGCCCATCTCAAGTAGGAAATCAGTTAAGTGGGTGATTATTGCTCCCTCAAGGTCTTTCTCATAATAGCTGGACTCTCTGTGTAACCCTAGGAATTCCAACACCCTTGGGTCTTTTATGATTTCCGTTGGCGATTCAGGAATGCGTTCTTTTCGGGCAACTGCCATAACCGACTTCTTGTCATTACTTAAAAGTAATCTTTCGTATAACATAGAGTCGATCTGTCGTTTTGTTTCGCGCGACGTCCAAGCGTTATTTATTGACTCAAGTTCGTAATATTCTCGTTTGTCGGGGTCCTGGATAGAGATAAGTAGTTTATACTGAGCCCAGTTTAATTGCGTCCGCAATGTGGACGCAATTGGATATATGCGGTAAAATTGTCGTGCTCGCTCCAGTTGTCTGACACCAAATCCACTGCCGTATTCAGGTTCCAGCTGTGTTGCGAGGTTGCGGATAAGATAGGTTCCGTAGTCGGCGCGTTGTTTGCCTTGCTGCTCCTCTTCGAATATGCGCCGCCCAAGTTGCCAGTACATCTGCACACGACAGAAATCAACACTATGTACTGCAGAGCGTCGTGCATTGTCGATAATGCTACGTATGTCGGACAGGAGTCCGTCAGTTGTCTTGATCTGCTGTGCTATGTTGTGTTTGTCGCTCATGATGTCCGTTTACCGCAATATCGTCGTTTACACTCTTTTTAACGCAAATATGTATATAGGGGTTTTGAAAAAGATGTTAATTCTC
This sequence comes from Bacteroidales bacterium, assembly GCA_017618625.1. The sequence goes on from JAFZTV010000019.1 coordinate 5,937, forward strand.
CGTTTAATATGTGATATTGGGGTGAAACCTCAAAAGGACAAAAATAGGAAAAATAATCCGATTTTTGCACATTAAAATGTTGGTATTCTTGATAAAAAATCTTAAAAGCCCTCCCAGTCGTGAATTCGGGAGGGCGTTTAGGTATATGTTAATGTTGACATGAAATGTCCCGGCTACAGGTAGCTCATCTCAACCTCGGTGAGGTCGTTGTCGTCGCTGCTAAAGCCCACCAGGAGGGTGAACTTGGTGCCTGGTGCGGGCAGGCGCATCTTGCCGGTGGCTTCGTCGTAGGTGCGGAAGGCGTCGAAGTTGACAGGTATGGTGAAGACGATGTCGTGGCGGTAGAAAAGTCCCGAGAAGGGCACGTCGCTGGCTTTGCTCTGGCGCTCTTCGGTACGCTCAAATCCCACGAGGGTCTTGATTGTGCCGTCGCCAAAGTGGTCGCCTTTGAGATATACCTGCACCACCTCTTCGTGGGGATGGCCTTCGACACGCAGTATGCCGGTTACGCTGCGTGTCTTGGGGTTGTACTTGAGGTTGCGGAGCGAGTGGGAGCCGTTGTAGGTGAGGCCGTAGCCGAAGGGGTAGGAGGGACGTCCGGGGAAATATCGGTAGGTGCGGCCTTGCATCGAGTATTGGTCGAACGGGGGAAGCTGGAGTGTGGAGGCGTAGAAGCTTACGGGCAGGCGTCCGAAGAGGGCTCCGTCGGCTGCGTCGGCGATGGCTTCGAAGAGGGCTTGCCCCATGGCTTCGCCGCCATACCATGCTATCATGATGGCGTCGGCGTAGTCTTCTATCTCGCTGAGGGCGAGTGCACCACCTGTGCAGAAAACGGCGATTACGGGCTTGCCGGTGCGCACCTTGAGAGCCTTGATGGCGTCGGCTTGAACGGAGGGCAGCTCGATGGAGGTGCGGTCGCCTTTCATGAAGCCTTCGCGGTTCACTTCGAGTTCTTCGCCTTCAAGCTTGGGCGAGAGGCCTCCGATATAGACGATGGCGTCGTAGTCGGCAAGGTGGTCAAGGCAGGTGTTCAGCTGCTGCTCCTGCTGGTAGTCGGGTTCGTCTATGAGGTCGTTGAGTGGCTCGGTGAAGAGCTCTATCTTGCCTTTGCCGATGGTGTTGGCGTAGCGGGTGAAGGCATCTAATGGGGTCACGGGGTTGACTGGGTCGCCGTTATAGTTGCCGAGCATCATGGCGACGTCGTCGATGTTGGGGCCCACGAGGGCGAGTTTGTGTATGTCGTGGCGCACCTCCTGTTTGAAGTGACGCTGCTCGATGCCCGGGAGACAGATGGGTAGCGTGCCGTTGTTTTTAAGCATCACGATGCTTTCGCGCGCCATGTCGAGCGGACGGGGCGCGGCTTTGGGCAGGCGGACGGACTCTAGGGGGTAGTCAACGCCGACGGTGAGGCGGGTGCGCAGTACGCGTCGGAGGTGGCGGTCAATGGTTTCGCGGCTTATGAGTCCGGAATCGACGGCTTCTTTCAGGGCGGCGAGGCCGCTGCCACATTCGAGGTCGACTTCGCCACCGAAAGCGGCAGCTGCAGCGGCTTTGGCGTCGGCGTGGGTCTCGTGGCGAGGCGTCTTTTTGTCGCGCTCCCAGCAATCGTTGAGCGCCCAGCAGTCGGTGACCACGATGCCGTCGTAGCGCCACTGCTTGCGCAGGATGTCTTGCAGAAGTTCGTTGTTGGTGCAGCAAGGCTCGCCGTTAAGACGGTTGTAAGCGCACATGACCTGCTGCACGTTGCTGTTCTTTATGATGTATTCGAAGGCTGGGAGGTAGGTGGTGAAGAGGTCGTGGGTGGAGACGCGCGAGTTGAAGCAATGGCGAGAGGCTTCGGGGCCGCTGTGGACGGCGAGATGTTTGAGGCAGGCGGCCGAGAGGATGCGGTTGCGCCCGATGCGAGTCTGCAAGCCGTTGACGGCAGCGAGACCCATGCGCGCCGTGAGCCAGGGGTCTTCGCCGAAGGTCTCCATGCCTCGTCCCCAGCGTGGGTCGCGCAGGATGTTGATGTTGGGGGTGAAGAAGGTGAGACCCTGGTAGTCGCCGTAGTTGCCGAGCTGGCGTTCGTGGGCGAATTTGTTGCGAGCTTCGACGGCGATGGAGCGGAAAACATCCTCGACGAGGACATAGTCCCAGGAGGCGGCCATGGCGATGGGCATGGGATAGACGGTGGCTTTGCCGTTGCGCGCGACGCCGTGGAGTGCTTCGTTCCACCAGCTGTAGGGCTTGAGGCCAAGTCGCTCGATGGCTGGGTTGCGGTGCTGAAGGAGAGATATTTTCTCTTCGAGCGAGAGGTTGGAGACGATGTCGTCGATGCGCTTTTCGATGGATATGGTGGTGTCGCGCCAGGTGTAGCGTTGAGCCGACAGGTTCGACGCCGACAAGAGAGCCAGCGCGAAGATTAGGGTGGAGAAGAAGGTTTGTTTCATAGGTGCAAAGATACGAAAATATTTTGAAAACGGAGGGCGTTTGTTATTTGCGGGGAAGAGATTGTGCGGGAAGGTGATTTTTTTTTGTTGTGAAAAATGTGAAAAAAAGTTTTTCTTCGATAGTTATATGAAGAAAAGTTTCGTATCTTTGTAAGGTCAAGACGAGAAGTATGTTTTTAGACAAGAATGTAAATATCAGTGGTTTGTGTAGTATTTTCAGAAATACTGCCGAACATTGAGGCGCGATTTTGGCCTCCGCAACGTCTTGACATCCAGCGTTAAATATCGCTCATCTCCGTATCATCTCCGTATCAACGCCGTATCAACGCCGTATCAACACCGTATCATCTCCGATACCCATCCTATACCCCTTTTATACCCCTCCTATACCCCTTCGGTACACCTCCTACATTGGTAGTACTTGGATTTTGGTATGTGGTTTGTTTGGGTTGGGGGTGCGGTTTGGGTTTTGGTGGTGGAGTAGAAGTTGTGGTTGGGTTTGGGTTTGAGTTGGTGGGAGGCGGACATAGGGTAGATGGGGGTGAATGGTGCGGGTGGCGGACGTTTTTTTTACAACAAAAAGAAGAAAAATGCTGATTTTTCAGGAAAGTTGTGTATCTTTGCAAGGTTTTATCGTTCAAGATGTTTTAATGAAACGTTTGATTATACTAGCTATATTGGCCCTTGAACTTCTGGGCGGAGGTGCGTTTGCGCAGCGTTATATCGGCAATTACGGCGAAGAGGACCAGAAACATGTCGTGAAAAGCAAGTATCAGCCGTCGGAGCGCGGCAAGGGGTTTGCGCTGCGTTTCGGTCTTGAGGGCGGCAATTTCCAGATGGCTTCGTTGAAGGTTGAATATGAGATAAACCCCATCGTGGCACTCGGCATCGGCGCGGGCGGCGGCTACCACTTGGATGCGGCATGGGGGGTGCCTCTCTATCTCGAAACCAGAGCCTACGCGCCCAACTCGCTCTACAGCGGCTATGTGAGCCTGCGACTGGGGTATATGTTCGGGGTTGGCGAAGGGAAGCAGGTGCCGACACAGCAGACGATATACGGACATCCGCTCACCAGACTTGACAAGCTGGGCGGCTATATGGCTTCTATGGGATTGGGTTTCTCGTGGATGCGGCTCGACGTGGGAATCAATTTCGGTATGGCGTTCGGCAGCTTCGAGAAGTTTTCTATCATCGACGGTGAAACATTCCATCAGTGGATGATAGGCAGAAAGGCCTATCCGATGGTGTCGGTTCAGGCTTCGTACAGCTTGCGGCTGTGGAAGAAAGAGCCTTACAACAAGGTGGTGAAGAAGAATTAGTGATTAGACAAATGATGAGGAGTGCTAGGGAAGCTAAAACTAAAAATTTGAAACTAAAAACTTGAAAAAGTTGCATATATAAAATAATATCGTATCTTTGCAGTCCACTTACAAATAAACAATAATTTTAACAAACTAAAAATTAGAGCATTATGCCAGCAAGAATGAGATTGCAGCGTCATGGAAAGAAGAATCAGCCCTTCTACCATATCGTTGTAGCGGATGGTCGAGCACCACGCGACGGAAGATTTATCGAGAAACTGGGAACCTACAATCCCCTGACCAACCCCGCCACCATCGTCCTGAATGAGGACAAGGCCGTGGAGTGGCTTAAAAACGGAGCACAGCCGAGCGACACCGTTCGCCGCATCCTCTCCTACAAAGGAGTTCTGCTTCGCCGCCACCTCCAGATTGGCGTTGAGAAGGGTGCCATCACCCAGGCTCAGGCCGATGCCAAATTCAACGAGTGGAAACAGGCCAAGGACGCCAAGATAGCCGGTGTGAAGAGCAGCGCCGACGCCGCTAAACGTGACACCGCGAAGGCCCGCATGGAAGCCGAGCGCAAGCACAACGAGGCCAAGGCTGAGGCCGTGGCCGCCAAGCTCCGCGCCAAGGCAGAGGCTGAAGCAGCCGCCAAGGCAGAGGCAGCCGCCACCGAAGAGGCTCCCGCAGCTGAGGCAACTGAAGCCCCCGCAGCAGAGTAAGTTTTACGGATTATTAAAATGATAAAAGCGTGTTTCCAATCAGGGGACGCGCTTTTTTCGATGCCGTATATTAAAACGCAAGGTTTTCACGTTATAAGGAGAAAATGTAGTAACGCAGTTGACTCATGACAAAGGACGAATGTTATTATTTGGGACGTATCACCAAGCCTTTCGGGTTCAAGGGCGAGATGGTGCTTTTTCTCGACGTGGATTCGCAGGAGGACTATGCGGGGTTGGACTCGGTGTTTGTGGAGATGAAGAACGGGCTGGTGCCATACTTCATTAAGTCGATGCGGTTCAGCGGTAACAAGGCTATCGCGACGTTCGAGGACCTGACGCCCGATGAGGCGGCGGCCCTTGCGGGACGGGACATGTACCTGCCGCTGGACTTGCTGCCGAAACTTACGGGCAACCAGTTCTACTTTCACGAGGTGAAGGGGTTCCGTGTGGTGGACGATCAGCATGGCGACATCGGGGTGGTGGAATCCATCATCGAGTACCCGGCGCAGCCGCTCTTCCAGATAATGAACGGTGGGACGGAAATACTCATACCCGTCATAGACGAGGTGATAAAAAAGGTTGACAGAGAGCAAAAGACAATTTATATATCAGCTCCTAACGGTTTGATAGACTTGTATATGGACGGCAATAACAGCTAATGTTGATAAGTATTGCCGACGGGTTGGACAAAAATAGTCTATCTTTGCAAAAATTAAATCAATAAAACACACGGTTATGGCAAAGAAAGTTGAAAATCAGGAGAAGACCTGCTACTCGCCAGAGGAATTGCAGGAGTTCAAAGAGTTGATACTTAAGAAAATCGAAGAAGCCAAACGCAACCTCGACATGCAGCTTCAGGCCATGGCCGGCAACGAGAACGAGGCCAACGACACGGCTCCGACTTTCAAGACATTGGAGGAGGGCAGCAACGTGCTTTCGAAGGAAGAGAACGCAAGACTGGCGGCGCGCCAGCAGCGTTTCATCCGCGATTTGGAGGCTGCGCTTATCCGCATAGAGAACGGCACCTATGGCATCTGCCGCATCACGGGCAAGCTTATACCGAAGGAGCGCCTGATGATTGTGCCGCATGCCACAACGACGGTTGAGGGCAAGGAGATGAGCGGGAAAACATCAAGAATTCAGAGAAGGTAAGCACATACTTTTACAAAGAGGGAGGCTCCGATAGCGAAGCCTCCCTCTTTGTTTTGTGTGGATTGGGGGATTAGATTTTGGGTATGGCGTCGATTAGGCGCTGTGTGTATTCCTGCTGCGGGTGGGCGTAGAGCTCGTCGGCATCGTTGAGCTCGACCATGCGTCCTTTCTGCATAACCATGATGCGGTCGGAGATGAACTTGACTACCGAGAGGTCGTGGGTGATGAAAAGGTAGGTGTAGTTGTATTTGCGCTTGAGGTCGTTGAGCAGGTTAAGTACCTGAGCCTGCACGGAGACGTCGAGAGCAGAGACGCTCTCGTCGCAGATGACGAGCTCTGGCTTAACGATGAGTGCGCGAGCGATGCAGACGCGCTGACGCTGTCCGCCGCTGAACTCGTGCGGGTAGCGGCTGTACATGCTTCGCTCGAGTCCCACCTCCTCGAGGATAGTCTCGACAGCCTCACGCCGCTCGCTGTCGGAGTCGTAGATGTGGTGGCTGCGCAGAGGCTCGAGGATGGCCTCGCCTATGGTTAGACGCGGGTTGAGCGAGGAATAGGGGTCTTGGAACACTATCTGCATCTTGGTGCGCAGGCGGCGCATCTGTTCGGATGAGAGCTTGTCGAGCGGTTGCCCTTCGAACTCCACCGAGCCCGACGAGTGCTCAATCAGTTGCAGCAGCGAGCGTCCGAGGGTGGTCTTGCCACAGCCCGACTCGCCCACGAGGCCGAGCGTCTCGCCACGATAGATGTCGAACGATATGTTGTCGACGGCTTTCAACACCTGCTTTACCTTGCCGAAGAGGGTTTTTTTGAGGGGGAAGGTCACGTTCCAGTCGCGGACACGCAGGAGAGGGGTGGGTGTCGAATTTTGAATTTTGAATTCTGAATTTTGAATTCTGACCTGTGATGGGTGAATTGCAGTCGGTTGACAGCCGTCTGCTGACTGCTGGCTACTAGATAGAAAGTCCTTTACTGTCGGCAGGCGTTCGGGACGGCTGTCGAGCGGAGGACGGCAGGCTAGGAGGCCTTTGGTGTAGGGGTGTACGGGATTGGTAAGTATTTGGCGCGCTTCGCCGTGCTCGACAATCTCGCCGTGGTACATGACCGCCACCTCGTCGGCGATCTGCGCTATCACGCCCAGGTCGTGGGTAATGAAGATGATGGCGAGGTTGTGTCTTTTTTGTAAGTCGCGCAGCAGCTCAATGATGGTCTTCTGTACTGTCACGTCGAGTGCGGTGGTGGGTTCGTCGGCGATAAGTATCGATGGGTTGCAGACAAGAGCCATTGCGATCATTACGCGCTGCTTCTGTCCGCCGCTTATCTCGTGGGGGTAGCTGTCGAATATCTTTTCCGGACGGGGCAGCAGTACCTCTTTGAAGAGTTCTATCACACGCTCGCGAGCCTCGCTTTTGCTGACTTTCTCGTGCTGCTGGAGCATTTCCACCACCTGCGCACCGCATTTGTGGACGGGGTTGAGGCTCGTCATGGGCTCCTGGAAAATCATGGAGATATGGCGTCCGCGGTAGTGGCGAAGCTCGTTCTCGGAGAGGGATAGGAGGTCGATGGGGGTGTTGTGACCTGTGACCTGAGACCTGTGATCAGAATCGGGTGGGGTGGACTTGTCGGATTGATCGGAGAGCCAGGCGTGGCCAGAGACCTTGGCATTTTTGGGCAGCAGACCCATGAGCGCCATAGAGCTTACCGACTTGCCGGAGCCCGATTCGCCCACGATGCCGAGGGTCTTGCCGCGGTAGAGGGTGTAGTTGATGTCGTGTACTACGGTGCGGTCGCCGAAACTGACGTTCAAACCGCACACTTGAAGGAGGCTATTAGTGTTGTCTTCCATTCTGCTATTTGCTGCAACTCAACTGCAAAGATACAAACTAATTCCGAAAAAGTTGAGTAATGAAAAAATAATTTGTCGTTGTGTGGAAATATGTGTACATTTGCACATCAATTGAAAAACATATTATTAACAATAAAAGTAACTCTAACTATGACAAAGTCAGAAGAATTCATGGAAATGGAAGCCAAATACGGCGCCCATAACTATCATCCGCTGCCAGTGGTGCTCGCAAAAGGCGAAGGCGCTTTTGTGTGGGACTGCGAGGGTAAGAAATATTTCGATTTCCTGTCGGCATACAGCGCCGTCAACCAGGGACACTGCCACCCGAAGATTGTGAAGGCAATGTGCGACCAGGCTCATCAGCTCACGCTCAGCAGCCGCGCTTTCTATAACAACTGCCTCGGCGAGTGGGAAAAATATGTTACCGAGTATTTCGGCTATGAGAAGGTGCTGCCTATGAACAGCGGTGCCGAGGCCGACGAGACCGCCCTGAAGCTCGCTCGCCGCTGGGGTGTGGTGAAAAAAGGTATCAAGAACGACGAAGTGAAGATTGTCTGCTGCGAGGGTAACTTCCACGGCCGTACCATCACCATCATCACCATGAGCAATGACCCCGAGAGCTACGCTAACTACGGTCCTATGACTCCCGGTTTCGTGCGCATCCCCTACAACGACCCCGCTGCTCTCGAGAAGGTTCTCGCTGCTGAAGGCGACAAGATCGCAGGCTTCCTGCTCGAGCCTATCCAGGGTGAGGCCGGTGTCTATGTTCCGGACGATGGCTACCTGAAGAAATGCTACGACATCTGCAAGAAATACAATGTGCTGTTCATGGCCGACGAGGTGCAGTGCGGTATCGCCCGTACGGGTAAGATGCTCGCTTGCGACCACGAAGGTGTGCGTCCCGACATCCTTATCCTCGGTAAGGCTCTCGGTGGCGGTGTGATGCCTGTCAGCGCCGTTCTGGCCGACGACGACATCATGCTCAACATCAAACCCGGTGAGCACGGCTCAACCTTCGGCGGCAACCCCATTGCAGCCAAGGTTTCCATTGCAGCCCTCCAGGTTATCAAGGACGAGCACCTCATGGAGAACGCCGACCGTCTCGGTAAGATTTTCCGCGAGGAGATGAGCAACTTCAAGAGCCCGATGATTGAGAAGGTGCGTGGTAAAGGTCTTCTCAACGCCATCATCATCAAGCCGCGTAACGGCAAAGAGGCATGGGATGTCTGCTTGAAGATGCGCGACCTCGGTGTGTTGGCCAAACCGACCCACCAGCACATCATCCGCTTCGCTCCTCCGCTGGTTATCACCGAAGAGCAGCTGCGCGAGGCTATGGAGCTCATCAAGAAGGCTATCGCCTCCTTCGAATGATTCCAATCTGGATAGATTGATTAGCGAGAGCGCCCATATACTCGGTATGTGGGCGTTCTCTTTGTCAGATTGCTCAATACTTTTTTCGCACACTCTGCGTTAATACATAGTCAAAATAATCATCAGATGAGTATCCAGCCCATAGAGCCTTTCGTTGCCCCTGAAGAAGGGACCGTGTGCACGGTTGGTATGTTCGACGGAGTGCATCGTGGGCATCAGCTGATACTGCGGCGTTTGCAGGAGGTGGCTGCCGAGCGTGGTTTGAGGCCTGTGGTGGTGACTTTCGACAGGCATCCGCGTGTGGTGTTGGGTCATATCGACAACGGTTTCCGTCTGCTGACGACCAACATGGAGCGTGCCAGACTTTTCGCACAACATGGTATGAGCCATATCGGTGATGTGGAGACGGTGGAGTTCACGCCGGATGTTGCGCGGATGTCGGCCTGCGAGTTCTATGAGACAGCGCTAAAAGGAGGTTTGAATGTGAAGGTGCTGTTGCTGGGGTACGACAATATGTTCGGCAACAAACAGCGTAACGACTTCGACAAACTGGTAGAACTGCCAGGGGTGGAGGTGGTGAGGACCGAGGCGTTATTATGCAACGGAGTGGAGATAAGTTCGACGCAGATACGCAACCGACTGATGCAGGGCGATATTGAGGGTGCCAATGCGATGCTGGGTTACCGTTATGCGGTGGAGGGACGTGTCGTTCACGGAAAGGGCGTTGGCCGCACTATCGAATTTCCAACTGCCAACGTGGAGTTGAATGACCCGATGAAGGCTATGCCTAAAGAGGGTGTCTATGCTGTGAGGGTGAGGGTGGGAGACTCGCCAGTGGACCAGTATGGAATCGCCAACTGGGGAGGTCGTCCCACGCTTGGGGACGAACGTAATGTGCTGGAAGTCCATGTGTTCGGCTGTAAGGAAGACCTGTACGGCAAAGATATCAAGGTCGCGTTTGAATACCGCATTCGCGAAATCAGTGAGTTTGGTTCGCTCGAAGAACTTTCGCGGCAGATTAGGGCCGACCGTGAACGTGCAATGAAACTGTTCGGGATATGAGGCGGTTGATGGTGATAATGTTGTTGGTATGCCTGTCGGTCGGTGCATGTGCGCAAACCGACAAGGTGTATAAGTCGCTGAAGGATGTGAAGCATCCGGAGGATGTGTATATCTTGAAACTGACATATAAGCGGCTGAAGGCGATACCGCCGGAGGTGTTCACTTTCACTAACCTGCGTGAACTGAATCTGGGGTGTAACTTTATCGACTCTGTGCCGCCTGAGATTGCCAACCTGAAGCACTTGGAGGTGCTCAACATGGAGCGCAACTGGCTGCACTACCTGCCCGACGAGATTGGACAGCTGACAAACCTTGTGAAGATTGACCTCAACCGCAACCCGCTTCAGGCACTGCCTGCCTCAATGGCGTCGCTTTCGAGTCTTGAACGCCTTGTGTTGTGGTCAACGGGGGTGACGGAGCTGCCCGTTACCTTCGTTGCGCTTGACTCGACATTGAAGTTAATAGACTTGCGCGAATGCTATTTGACGGATGAACAGATGGCGGCAATATGTGAGCTGCTGCCCAGTGTGAAGAAATATTGGAATTTGAGTTGTAATTGTGGGAAGTAGTGGTCAGTGGTCAGTGGTTAGTGGTCGGTGGTGGCAATTCAATGATATAACATATCAAAATAAAAAAGTATCAACAATTATCTGAACATAGCATTATACCAGCAGGATATTGTATGGAACGACCGGCGAGCCAACTATGACCTTGTGCGCGACAGATTGGCGACACTTGCCGAACCTGTCGATATAATCGTTCTGCCCGAGACTTTCTCGTGCGGCTTTGGCGACAATATGGTGGAGATGGCTGAGTCGCAGGAAGGACTGTCGATGGAGTTTGCTTTGCAGATGGCGCGGGAACACGACGCCTTGTTTGTCGCAACATGGCCTGTGAGGGAAGGAGAACATGTTTATAACCGCCTGCATTGGGTGCGTCCTGATGGCTCTTTCGGAACATACGACAAGGGGCACACTTTCCGTGTGAGCGGCGAGGCTGACATTATTGCCCGCGGTACCGAGCGTTGTGTTTTCGAGTGGCGCGGATGGGGCATCAAGCCTGCCGTATGCTACGACTTGCGTTTCCCCAAATGGCTGCGTAACGGAGTGAGGGAGTCGGAACGGCCAAAGCTGCCCACAGACGGAGTGTCGATGTGTGACGAGGCGATTGGTTTGGATTACGACCTTATGATTGTCTGTGCCAACTGGCCGGGCTCGCGCTTTGAGGCGTGGAAGACATTGATCAGGGCTCGCGCCATAGAGAATCTGTCGTATGTGGTGGGTGTGAACCGTGTGGGAAAGGACGGTGCTGACATAGGGTATACTGGAAATTCAGTAGCCGTAGATTATAAAGGACTGCCTATCGCAGAATGTGAAGCTGGTAAAGAACAGTTGCTGACCGCTCAACTGGATAAGGGTTCGCTTGAGAAATTCCGGCAGCACTGGCCGTTTTATTTGGATTTTGATTGATGGCTTTCGTGAATAGTGAATGGTGAATAGTGAATAGACAATAGTAGTTAGTGGATATCAGTCAGCAGTTAGAAAACGTATAAACATCGAACGTATCAACAGTAGTAAATCTTTTGACAAATATAGAACATAAACTTGGTTTTGACCGGATAAAGGAGATGGTGGCTGCGCAGTGCAGCAATACGCTGGCTTCGCAGATGGCTCGGGATATGGGCTTCCAGAGTGGTCGTGACCGCATTGTACGTGATTTGCAGCAGGTGGAGGAGTTCCGTCAGATACTATTGCTCGACAACGGTTTCCCAGCGCAGGACTTCACTGACATGACCTCGACGCTTGAGCATTTGCGTATCGGCAACACCGTCATGGAACTGCCGGAACTGTTCAATCTCAAATGTTCGCTACATACAATCTCCGACTGCGTCAAGTTCTTTTCCAGAGAAGAAGCGTCAGAGAAATACCCGCAGCTGCACGAACTAGCTTTTCATATTGCCCATGACCCGCTGTTGCTGCGTGTCCTGGACAAAACTATTGATGACAAAGGCGAGATTTACGACAATGCATCGGAGACACTTCTAGAAATACGCCGCCAGATTGCGCGCAAACGAGGCGAGGTTGATGTTCAGCTCTCGCGTTCGCTCAATCACGCCAAGCGTGAAGGGTGGGCACCGGAAAACGCCGAGATAACCATTCGTAACGGACGTATGGTTATACCGATGCTCGACACCCACCGCCGCAAGATACGTGGTCTCATACACGATGAGTCGGCCACGCGCCAAACCGCATATCTCGAACCTTCGGAGGTGGTGGAGCTGAATAACGATTTGCGAGAACTGGAGTTTGCCGAACGGCATGAGATTCAGAAGATAATACTCAGGATATGCGACCAGATAAGGCCGCGCATAGACTCGATGGTCAACGACTACTGGGTGTTGGCGAGGTTTGACTTTATCCGTGCCAAGGCTATGTTTGCCTTGCGTATCAACGCTGCGGTGCCGCGGGTTGTAGAAAGAACGATGGCCGACTGGCTCGACGCACGACACCCGTTGCTATATCTGCAGCGGATGGAATCGGGTGGGGGAGATGTGGTTCCGTTTAACCTTAAGCTCGACGAAGACAGCAGAATACTAATAATCTCGGGGCCCAACGCCGGAGGTAAGTCGGTATGCTTGAAAGCCATCGGTTTGATACAGTATATGTTGCAGTGCGGTCTGCCAGTCCCTTGCAAGGACACTTCGGAGTTCGGGGTGTTCGATAAACTGTTTATTGACATAGGAGACGAGCAGTCGATAGAATCGGATTTGAGTACCTATACTTCGCATCTGCAGAACTTGCGGAGGCTGCTTGATGTGGCTGACAGAAGCACGCTTTTCCTGCTCGATGAACTTGGTGGCGGCACCGAGCCGCGTTCAGGTTGTGCCATAGCAGAGGCGTTGCTCGAAGAGTTGTGCAGGCGAGGCTCGTTCGGGGTGGTGACAACCCATTTTGCAGACTTGAAGTTGTTGGCTGATAGACACGATGCCATTGTCAACGGCGCCATGTTGTTCGATACCGATAATATGCGACCGCTTTACCGATTGGCGGTAGGACATCCGGGTTCGTCGTTTGCCTTCGAGATAGCCACTAATATTGGATTTCCAAAATCGATACTGGATGCCGCTGGCGAAAAGGTTGGTCACGAGATGCTCAACTTCGAGCACCAACTGCAGCAGATTGAACTAGATAAGCAGGAAATAGCTCGAAAACAGGCAGAACTCGACGCCGCCGACAAGTTCTTGAACGAGGTGATTGAGAAATATCAGACGTTGAGAGACAGTCTTGAATCGCGCAAACGTGAGATACTAACCGAGGCTCGAACCGAGGCAAAGGAGATTATTGCGGGTGCCAACCGTGCCGTTGAGCAGACCATTAGCGACATCAAGAAAGCGCAGGCCGAGCGTCAGAAGACCATTGAGGCCCGCAAGCGACTGGAAAAGAAAGCAGAGGAGTTGGAAGAGAGGGGTCGGCAGTCGGAGGTCAGCGAGCAGCAGACATCAGTTGGCAGTCGGCGGTCGATGGTTGACAGTCAGCATTCTGCGGTCAGTGGTCAGCCGGTAACTGTCGGAGATATTGTTAAGTTTGTCGATATGGATACATTCGCCCAAGTAATTGAGTTGAAGGGAAAGAAAGCTGTGGTGGAAAGCAATTCAGTGAGAATGACAATATCCCTCGACCGTCTGGTTAAGACCGAGAAGAAGAGCGTACCTGTGGATAAGTCGTCGCAAAAGGGAAGTCGTTTTCAGTCGATATACGATGACATAAATGAAAAACGCAAGTATTTCAACCCCACGCTAGACCTTCGAGGTCACCGTGCCGAGGAGGCTCTTTCGGAACTGCAACATTTCCTTGATGAGGCGCAATTGCTGGGAGAGCGGGAGTTGCGCATTTTGCACGGCAAAGGTTACGGTATATTGAAAACTATAATCCGCGAGCAACTGCAAGCCAACAAAGAGGTGCAGTCGTTCCATTCGGAGCGTCTTGAACTAGGCGGTGACGGAATAACAGTCGTACACCTGCATTAACGCAATTAAAAGTTTAGGCAGTTACGCAATCGACAAACTCCCCTAGTTTGTATAGGTTGAAAAGGGTGAGCGTGAATCCACGTCCGCGTTTGAACCGCTTTTCAAGACATTTTTTTGTCATGTGGTGCCATAGGCGGACAGCCCAAGTTATATTCATTTTACGCACTTTGCGGTATGTCCGTAGCAGTCGAACGGACTCGTCAAAGGCCGGTTCGTTAACAAAATGTCTTATGGTTACAAGGTTCTTTATGGATTCGACGGTTTTGTTCAGGAATTGCTCATTGGTGTCAATATCGCCATTTACGACGGCGTTGTCGATGTGTTTTATACGAATTGAGAATTGCTTCAACCTGTACCCGAAAAGAGTGTCTTCGTGCCCATAGCCGGAGATTCGTTCGTCGAAACGTATGCGCTCGAAGATGTCGCGGCGAATCACGAAGTTGTTTGTCATAAATGACAGGTATGGCTCTTTGTTGCGTTCTTCTGCGTTTTTTTTGCCTTCCACACGTTTGCCGTACATCCATCGTAGCCGATGCTCTCGATCCTTGTAGCTGTCGTCATAGATGCTTCCGCCTACTATAACTTCGCTGTTTTGGTGCAGGGAGTCTGAGTATTTTTTGAGAAATCCTTTGGGGATAGTCAGGCAGTCGTCGTCGAGGAAAAGCAGAAAATCGCCGGCGGTATGGTTCAGGAATAGGTTTCGTATTTTGGCCCTTCCTACATTTTGTTCCAACTTCACATATTTCACAAACCGTTCTATTTCCGCATTTTTTGCAATGTATTCGTCTTTTGAGCCATCATCAATACAAACTATTTCAACATTGCATTGTGTTTTGGATGCTTCGTCATGCAGCCTGCTTATCAGTGGCCTCACATCGTAGTTGTATATCGGTATGCAGATTGAAATGGAGATATGCTTTTTGCTGCCGAATAACGGCCAGTTTCTGTCATCGAACCAGTCAGACATCTTCTCTTGGGCTTGATTCTCTACTTCGTCGGTGATATGTATGGCCACCGTACCCAATGCGGCCATGAGAACTCCCAGGTCGTCGGTAAAGCCCGCCATTGGGATTAGATCTGGAACCAAGTCAACCGGGAGTATGAAGTATCCCAGGGCACCGGCGATAACGCTTTTGGCCCATGCCGGTGTTTCCTTGCTCATTAACGCATAGTAGAGCTTAAGGGCGGTAAATATAACCTTGCCTCCCGCTTTTTGAGCAAATTTCTTGTTTTTTGTCCAGAAACTTTCCTCGCTATAATGAGCCTTGTATTTTTCGTAATCGACGCTCTCTCCCATGTGGTTTTGAATCGGTGGGTGGGTTGTGATTGGAAAAAAGTCTGCCGTTTTGCGCGGCAGACTTTTTGATGTTCAGGAGGCTTTGACCATTTATTTTTTCTTGCCTTTCTTTTTGTCCTCTTTTGCTTTCTTTGTAGAAGCATTGTCCTGAATGCCAAGTTTCACGCGGATGGATTCCGGTATGGCATCTTTGTGGACTACGATGTTCATGGTCTTGTAGCGCACGAATGCTTTGGAGGCATAGAATATGCCGTGATATTCACCATAGTCGCCCCACGAGTTTTTAACCATATAGTATTCGTTGCCTATTTGGTCTTTTGCCTTACCGTAAATCAACATGCCGTGGTCATCGGTGGTCTCCCAGTTGTCGAAAGCCTGCTGGCGTTCTTCCTGAGTGACCCAACGCTGCGGTGTGGGATGTTTTGCAGCCTCATCAGCTATTTCGCTGGCATTCATTCCGCTCCAGCGCGACTGGTCGCTGCCGACGCCGACTTTCTTGCCGTCGGTTTCAGGCAGTACGCAGAATCCTTTGCGAACACCCATGCGGAATCCCTGTTCGCTCACGTCGCTGCCCCAAGCTACGGTGTAGCCGTTATCGACAGCATAGTCGAAAATGTCCATCATTTCGTCCAGCGGCACGTTGTAGCTCAAGCCCCAACGCCAGTTGTCCTGGATTTCAAGCACAAACTGCTGGTAGAAAGGATGGTGGGTGAACGATGTGATGCTCACATAGTCGTCGGGGTTGAGGCCGAGGCTTTCATAGAAGCTCTGGGGGGTGTATTCCTTGCCTTCGTATTTGAATTTTTCGGGGGCTTTGCCGAGGTATATCTCGTGGACTGCACGTATGGCTTTCTTCCACATGGCCTCGCCATCAAGTCCGCTTTGTAGTTTTTTCAGTTTCTCGTTCTTGGCGATGGCGTTTACAATGGCGTCGGTGATAGCGCTCAGCTCGGTATGGTTGGAAAGAGTGTCGCCATACATTGCACCGGGGCGCATAACCTCTTCGGGTACCAAGCCGAAGGTTCTCATACCGTAAAGTACATCGTTGAATGCTCCGCCCTGGCTGAAGCTCACGTCGCCATGGGTGCGGACGGCGGCAGCCGCACGGTCATTGTAGGTGTTTGCCACGATGAACATCTCGCTCAGGTCGTAGGTGCCTTTCTCCATTCGGAGCAGTTCGCTTTCGAGGAAGGCGAGTCCGCTGTAGCACCAGCAAGTGCCGGCATTGTTCTGGTTTTTGACAGAGGTGATGGGTAATTCCTTGATGATTTCGAATTTGTAGCCCTCATCCTCGTCGGTTTTGTCTTGGTCTTGTGCAAACGCAGGAGCGCAAAGCACAGCAACTGCCAATAATGCAAAAAGTTTTTTCATTGTTATATAATTTTGTTTTACGTTAATCTTATTCTTCTGGCGCAAACATGGGGTCCCATGCCGGCAGCATAATGGGTTTCTGGTTGAGCTCGGCTTTCAGGTTGGCGGGAATGTATTTATCCTCTATCACCACGCGGAACATGTACTCGTTGAACCAGTCGTTGGTCATGATAAGGAAACCGTCGTGGCCGTACTTGCTGCCCCATGAGTTCTCCACCATCCACTTGAGAGGTTTGCCGTCTTTGTCCAAATCCACGGCACAGAGAGTCATGGCGTGGCTACTTCCGCTGGCGAAGGTGCGTACGCGTTGCTCTTTGTTCATGCCGAAAGTGGTGCCCATAAGTGAGGCATAGTCGAAGTTGTTTTCATCCATGAATCCTTTGTCGCGGTCGAGGAATTTTCCTACGTCGCAGCTGAAATACATCATGGTGCTGTCTTTTATCGATGCGATGCACATTTGGGCGATGTCCTCCATGGGGAGGTTGAGATAGCGCCAATTCTGTCCGTCGTACACATGGCGGTCGTACTCAATTTCATACACCTTGTGGTATTCGCGGGTTGGGTCGTTCATAATCATGTAGTAGGTGGAGAAATCCTGCTTGGCGAATTTCTCGTAGAACGACATCGGTGTGTACTCGGCAGTTTCAACTATGTTCCCCTTTGCGTCGCGTTGAGTCCAGGTGAAAGATGCTGGCGGTTCGCCGAAAGCTAACGCCAACATACGGTAGATGGTGGTCAGCATTTCGGTTTTGGTGGCCTGAAGTTTCTGCGGGGTGCATCCTTTCTGTGCAGCCATCTCGCGCAGCCGTAGTCCGTCTTCGCGCAGTTTCAGTTTGATAAGGCCGCTTATAGACGAGGTGTTGTTGGTGTTGTAGGTCTCCGGCATTACGTCGGCAGGCACAAGACCGTATTTGTCTATGAGGTTGGCCACGCCTGTAAACTGACCGCCGTCCGACAATGGGTTCTTGAACAACCATTCCACCTCTTTGTCGTCAAAGGGTTTCTTGTAGGTGTCGATGACGGCTTGCAGGAACAGGTTCGACTTCTCCAACTGGTCGTAGAAGAAAGTGTAGGCCTGCGAGAACTGGAAGTCGGCTGGCAGGTTGTGTTTGCGTATGGCTTTGTTGCGCAGCACGTTCATGCCGGTAAACATCCAGCAGCGACCCGATGACTTCTGATCGGTTATGGCCTTGCTTTCTACTTTGTGAGAGAAATGTGCGTCGAACTTGGTGCTGTTGTCATAGTTTACAGCCAGTTTGTTAGGACTGTTGGTCACCATTATGTTGCGCAAAGCCTTGTCGGCGGCGTTGCCGCCGTACGACTTCTTCATTTGCTGCATCATCTCCGCGGAAATGCCACCTGTTTGCGTTTGGGCATTTTTTTTCTGTGCAGCCAAGGGCATTGTACTGCATAAGACTGCGACGGTTAGCGCTAATATTTTCTTCATTTGTTTCTTGTTATGGCACACTTGGTGTGCAGCGTGAGTATTTATTTGTTGGATTGCGTATAGGCTCTCCTTTTATTGGGCAGGCGGAATCAACACACACACCTTGAATACCAGGTTCCCATACTGAGATATGCTTGTCTCGTTGTCAAAGTCCGAACTCTGGAATTTGAATGTGATGACTCCTTGCTCAACGTCAAAGGTGAAAGTCTCTGCGTAATACACAATTGTGCCATTGTTGTCCCACGAACGGTAAACTTCGCATGGCATTGGGTTGTCTCTTTCGTCGGCATCCACAAAATACGCTATCACGCATCCGTTCTCGATGACATCTCTCGTGATGTCTGAATCCTCAAACGATGCATACAGATAGTCCAGATCCGCATTTGATAGCCATTGCGCAGGTTGTACCGTGTAGTAATGGACTTTCATGTCGAAACCGCCGGTCTCGACTATTGTTTCAATTGTGCGAACAACAGTGTCGGTAGTGTGTATTACTGTTGTTTGAGGCTCTTTTTGGCAGCTTGATAAAGCAACGACAATGACAGCGCCGATTAGCGCAAATCTGCTTTTGTTCATTGTTTCTTGCTTTTTAACATCTGCATAACGCTCTCAAACACACAAACCTTGAACGACATGTCGTTGTAACCGGCAATACCTACGGCATTTTGGAGGTCCGATGCTTCAAACTTGAAAGTAATCATACCTGTGCCGTTTTCATACGATACATCGTAAGTGAAGGTTTCCGAGTAGAAATTACCGTTGTCTTCTTGGAAAATCTCGTACGGCAGAGGGTTGTCGCGGTTGTCGGCATCGACCAAGAATGCCACTACGCATCCGTTTTCGATGACGTTGGGCGTGATGGCCGAATTCTCAAACGAGGCATACATGTAGTTGCCACCTGGTTCCGCCAGCCACATGTTTGGCTTCACGGTGTAGTAGCATGTTTCCATGTTGGTGGTTTCAATCATTCTGTCTTTTTTGCAGCTGGTGGTTGCAAACACGAGCATTGCCATGCAGATGGTGAAAAGTATCTTTTTCATGGTCGTTAATTTTTTGTTTCTACTATTAATTTATTTTTACAAAAGTACAATTTATTTTTTAATTTGTGTTTTGTTTATTTAAACTTATACATTATCAATGCTTTTGGGGCTCGCTGCTTGTGGTTATGTCATTTAGACATTTCAGTCTCACTTTGATTTTTCTTATGTCCGACGATTTGTCACGAGGGATGAATCGGGTTGTGATATTCCCGCCGGAATCCAAATCGAAGTAGTTTTGTTCGAAATGGCCGTCGATATGGGGCTCTGTCTGCAACATGATGTCCCGCATATATTGATTTGTGCTTAAAGTGACGGTTAGTGTGTCGTTTTTGACGCTTTGTATTAGTTTGTATTCGGGCTTATGTAGTTTCAAATCTTTGGGGTAGGTTTTGTAATATTTTGTCCAATAATCGAGATTGACGTTTTCGTCATAGAGAGCTTTGGCTCGGTAGTGCAGAGCTTTCCAATTGCCGTAGTAGTCGATGCTGCTCCATGACGCGACGGGCCAGCAGTCGTTCAGTTGCCAATAGAGGGTTCCCATGCAACGAGGCTGGGCGAGGAGGTGCTGGAGAATGCCGTAGCCGGTGCCCCAAGCCTGCAGCAGCTGGCTTACGTAGCAGTAGTCTTCGAGGGAAAGGGAGCGGCTGTCAAGGCCGTAGTATTGCATCATGGCTTTGTCTATGATTTGTCGTCCGCGGGGGTGTTTTTGGTGGCTGCGCATGGAGGGTGAGTCGATTGTGCGTTGAGATTCTGTGCAGAATCGGCATACGGTGCTCCAATCGGGATAACTTTGGAAACCGTATTCGCTCATGAATCGCCCAGTCTTTTCCCTATAAACCTCGAATGGCTGTTCTCCCCACCATACGCCCCAGTAGTGCGAGTCGCCGTGGGTGACACATTCGGGGTGGCCCCAGCCGTAGAGTGGGGAGGTGGTGATGTAGGGTCTATGCAGAGGGTCGCAGTCGCGGACGGCTTGAGCCAGGATGCTGGTGTTGCTAGTGTTGTCAGAGGTGCTTCCGTAGCCGAATACCGTGTCCAACGCCCGCTCAAGACGCTGCCTTTGTTCGGATGTCCAGTTATACACGCCTTGCCATCCCCAGTCTTCCCATCCGTTCTTCACCTCGTTGTTGCCGCACCACACGACCACGCACGGATGTTTAGCAATCCTTGTCACATTCTCGTAGGCCTCGCGCTTGATGCTTTCGAGCATCTGGGGGTTGTCTGGATATAGCATTGTGCTGAAGTTGAAGTCCTGCCACACCATGATGCCCAGCGAGTCGCACAGGTCGTAGAAGTAGTCGTGTTCGTAGATGCCGCCGCCCCAAACCCTTATCATGTTGAAGTTGGCCTCCTTAGCGGAGCAGAGCAGGTAGCGGTATCGCTCTTTCATCGCATTGTTCAAAACAGGGAACGAGTGGACGGGGATCCAGTTGGCCCCTTTCATGAACAGGGGCTTGCCGTCTTTGTAGAAGGTAAAAGAGCGACCGATGGAGTCGTCGTCCTGTCGCAACTGGAACGAATTGAAAATTGAAA
>JAFZTV010000001.1 GCA_017618625.1 Bacteroidales bacterium
AAAGTGAAAAGGTTGCAGTTGCAGTGAAACTTTTTTTTGAAAAAAGATGTACCGTGTTGAAATACAATTGTTTAGTACATCTTCTTGTGATTTGTGATTAGTGATTTGTGATTAGTGATTTGTGATTAGTGATTTGTGATTAGTGATTAGTGATTAGACAATAGAAACTGCTTGATGTTATCGCCCTGTTGGGCAGGCTCTTTCGAGCGAAGCGACAAAAGATTTTCGTGTCTTTTCGTGTCTTTCGATGTTTTAAACATTCGCCCCCGTGCGGGCACGCACTCACTTCTTCAGCCACTGGTCGAACCAGTCGATAAAGTTGCGGTGCCACAGCAGCGAGTTCTGCGGTTTCAGCACCCAGTGGGTCTCGTCGGGGAAGTAGAGGTAGCGGCTGGGTATATGACGCATCTGTGCGGCGTTGTAGGCGGCCATGCCTTCCGAAGCCACGATGCGGAAGTCGAACTCCGAGTGAATCACGCATATAGGCGTATTCCATTTGTCCACGAACAGGTGAGGCGACTGCGAGTAGGACTTCTTAATCTGCGGGTTGTTCCAATCCCAGTACGGGCCGCCGAGATCCCAGTTGTCAAACCACATCTCCTCGGTTTCGAGATACTGCTGGTCGAAGTTGAACATGCCGTTGTGCGCCAGCAGAGCTTTGAAACGACGACCTTCGTCGTAACCTTTCACGCCGTAGTTGTGGCCAGCCAGCCAGTAGATGCTGTAGCCGCCGAACGATGCACCGCAGGCACCTATGCGCTCTTTGTCGATCTGCTTGATATTGTCAGCCGCCCAGTCGGTAGCGCTCATATAGTCCTGCATGCACTTTCCGCCGTAGTCGCCCGAAATCTGCTCAAGCCACTCCATGCCGAAGCCAGGGCATCCGCGGCGGTTCGGTGCGATGACGAAATAGCCGGCGCCCGACATCACCTCGAAGTTCCAACGGGTGCTCCAGAACTGGCTCACCATGTTCTGCGGGCCACCCTCGCAGAAAAGCAGTGCGGGGTAGGTCTTTGTCGAGTCGTAGTCGTAGGGATAGATAATCCAGGTCAGCATCTCCTTGCCGTCGACGGTCTTTATCCAATGCTCCTCCACCTTGCCCATACGCACCTGCGACAGCACGTCGTCGTTAATCTTAGTCAGCTTGGTGCCTTCGGCGCAGCTGTCGTTCAAGTTATAAACATACACTTCTGCGGGATACTGAATCGATACCTGCGAAGCGTAAATCTTGTCGCCGTTCATCGTGAAGCCGTTCACGTCGTGATAGCCATGCGAAATCTGACGTATAGCCTTGGTTTCGAAGCCGAAAGCAAAAATCTCCACCATGCCGCGATACATCACCGTAGCCACCAGCTCCTTGTCGTCCTTTGTCCACGAAATGCCGCTCACACCATAGTCGAACCCCTCGGTCAGGTCGGTGCGCTCGCCCGTAGCCACGTCGGCCACCATCAGTCTCAGCTTGTCGCTCTCGTAGCCGTCGCGCTCCATGCTCTCCCACGCCACATATTTGCCGTCGTGCGAGAACACCGGGTTCTGGTCGTAACCCATGATGCCCTGGCTCAGGTTCTTCGTCTCCTTCGAAGCCACGTTGTAGAGGAAGATGTCGCTGTTGGTCGAGTGGGCGTAGTCGTAGCCCGTCTTCTTGCGGCAGGTGTAAACCACCTGCTGGCCGTCGGGCGAGTAGTTATACTGCTCCACGCCGCCCCATGGACGCATCGGGCACTCGTAAGGCTCGCCGTCGAGAATGTCCACCGCCTTCTCCATGTCGGCCTTGCCGTTGTTCAGCGCCACGTAGTAGATGTGCGGATATTCGTCAACCCACTGGTCCCAGTGGCGGTACATCAGGTCCTCGTTTATGCGGCCCGTCGTCTTGTCCAATCCCGCATACAGCTTGTCCAGCTTCTCCGGACGCTGCGTCGGCAGGGTGGCGATATAGACGATGCTGCTGCCGTCGGGAGCAATCTTGAAGCCCTCGAAGCCGCCTTCACGCTCGGCCACCACGCTCTCGGCCTTGGTCTTTATGTTCATGCTTATGATCTGTTCACCGCGGCAGAACAGCAGGGTGCCGTCGTCGAGCCATGCCGGCGAAAACTCGCCCTGGGGAGTCTTGGTGAGCTGCACCGCCTCGCCACCTTCGGTAGGCATGAGGTAAACCTCGGCGTTGCCCTTGTTCTCCTCCATGTTATAGTAGGTCACGGTGTAGGCAATCTGTGAGCCGTCAGGCGACACCGCCGTCTCGCCCATCTTGCCCAGCTGCCACATCACCTCGGGGGTGAAGCGACCGTCCTCGACCTTCACATCCTGTTTGCCTATGAGCTCATAGGTCGGATAATCCTTCTGTTTGTTGTTGCACGACACCGCCAGCAAACCCACCAGCGCCGCCGCAAGAATAAATCTGTGTTTCATAGTATATTATTGTTTTATTGTTTCCAACACCTTACAACAAGGTTGTAAGAAAAAGCAAAGGTACGAAAAAAAATCAAAATAGCAACATCCCTCCCACCCGCCACGCCGAAACAAAATCACGGCCCGCGCCGCGATTTGTTTACGTTTATCGGTGTCCGTCCCGGGAACGCCACCGTGTAGGCCCTGTCCAGGGCTTGGAGGTTTACTTTGCGGAGGCCTATGTTTAGTTTTGTGGCGACGAGGGCGCGGAGGAACTCGCGGCTTTCGCGGGGATGGGTGGTCGGCGGAGGAAGGGTGTCGTAGCCGTAGAGCTGTTCGTCATCCACCACCGCGTTGTGGCACACCTCCCAGATGAAGTCGTCGGTGGCTTCCGTTCCCAGCCACGACTGCAGCACTCTCCTTATGCAGAACCTCCGTCCCTGCATCCCCAGCAGCTGCCTCGTGCGCTCCAGCCGAAGCCAGAGCTGCACGAAACACTTTTCGTTATTTTGGATGTCTATCATGAGGAATCAATTTTGAAAAATGACCGATGACCGATGACCATCGTTTTTTATATTTTCGGTTTACTGATAGTTTTTTTGAATCGTATAGTCTCCTTGCGTCCCGTCGCCGATTTCCCCTCTTCCATCACCTCTATGCACCCCAGCAGTTTCCAATGATACACAACCTGTTTAACTCTCGTCTCGCATCCCGCTGCCACAAGCGCCTTCTGCAGCTCTTCTCTGCTGAACTCATCTCCCAGCAACTTGTACGCTGCTTCCCATCTGAACGTGTTGCTTCCACTCCCCTCTATCTGGAACCTCAACAGATGCTGCCTCAGCATCTCCGTCGCCACCCACCGCGCGAAGTTCACCGTGTTCCTCTTCGCCGTGACAGTGTTTTTCTCTCCGTTCAGAAACCACGCTATCATCCCGGCTCTGAACCCCACCACCGCCGCTCTGCGGCAGAAGATGTCTCTCGTCCTGTCATCCGTCTTGATTGCCTCTTCCTGCTGCACTTTCAGCCATTGCCCCATCGCCTTGTTCACAAACTCCAGGTCCATCACATGATCCGGCTGCACCACTTCACCCTCTATGCTCACCTTGTCCAGCCTCTCCATCTGTCTCTCCACCTCTTCTCTATCTTTTGCCGTCAGCTCTCGCCACATCGGCATCGGCTTCCCGAACTGGTCGGGTATCTGCACAAAACACACCCTGCTCACCAATCCGTCCTCCACATCGGGGTAGAACCGTCTCATCGCCTTCGGCGTTCCGCTGAATAGCGTGTTGTAATACACGTTCACTATCCCGCTGAACGACGTGTCGCTCGCGTAATCCTGACCGTACGGTCGGTTGTCAAACGCCACTCGCAACAGGTCTCCGTAACTCGAAAAACCCCTCTTGAACGCTTTCGTCACAGTGTCTATCTCCTCCGCCACCGCGAAGAGGTGCAGCCCTCGTGCGTCGTTCAGTCTCATCAGCAGCTTCGTAATACTTATCGTCGCCGGCACAAACCTCACTATCCCTTTCGGCTTCTGCCCAAGCAACTCTTCTTTGTTCTTCTTCGTCACCTTCATTCCCGTCACCTTCATCTCCGCCATCTGCTCGTTATACTCCTGCTCCCTCTGCCGTGCCTCCTTGTCCCTCTCCAACACCGGAGCCAATAGCTGTTCGGCCATCCGGCTCATAAAACTCTTTCCGCTCGCCTGAGGCGCTTCCAAACTCACCTGAAACGACGGCGAATGCAGATGTCCGTCCAGATACCTCGCCCTCAACTTCGACCCCAGCGTCCCGAGTATCGGCAGCGTACACATCACCGCCGCCGCCCTGAAATCTTCCGGTGCCGACTGCGCTATCTGGCGTATCAACGGTGGAAACACAGGCTCCTCCGCACTCATAAGCTTCGTGTCAAACGTCAAATCCTCTTCCTCTTTCTCCTCTTCCTCCGGCTTCTGCATCTTCTGCAAAACCGCCTCCAGTGTCTTGGGCATACTCTTGCTTCTCGGCCCTCCGCACGCCGAATGCACTATCCCTCTCATCTCCTCCTCGCTCAAGCCGTATCGTGGAAGCACCTCCAGCAGTGTCCCTTCGTTGAAATCCGTGATACACCTCATCTCATACGCCAACGCGTGTATCCTCGTGTTCCTCTCTCCTTCCACGGGCTCTCCGCCTGTCGCCATAAGCCACTCCTTCGCAATATCCGCCAACGGCACTCCCTTGAAACAACGCTCCGAATTTCCACCCCCATCTATTTGACCAATAGAATCTCTAGAACATGCAGAATTTCTAGAGCATTTAGAGCTTCCAGCATCTATAGGATAAGATCCGCCTACCTCATACACCACTTCCGGATCCTCCGTAAACAGCCCTCCATCCATATAATACAGATACTCCGCCGGCACCAGATAGCTCGACCTTGCCCAGTCTTTGCAGGCCGTGTCGTGTTCCACGCCTATCTCTTTCGACAGCCACTTTTGGCATTCATCGATAGTTGTAAACTCCTTTCTGCATCTGCACACCAGACGCAACCCTTTCGTCGACGGGGTTTTGTGTGCCAGCAGTATTCCCAGCTCTTCGCGTCGTCCTATGATGCTGTTCCAAAGTTCAAACGGCCTCTCCACTCCGTCTATGTCGAGCAGGAAAGCCCCGCTCGGCATCGCCAGCTCGTTCTTCCGCTGCCCCTCGAAATGTGCGTTCCACGTCACTATCGGAAGTCCTTTCTTCAGCCGCTGTTGCTCCCCGTGGTCCTTAGCTCGCGCAATGAGGGTGCATATATCTTTCAGGCAAGGGTCGTTCGTCACCGTGTTGAATTTCTCTGCCGTCAGCGGCTCTGGTTTCGACGACCTCACACTTCTATAAAAACTGAATTCCATGTTTCTTTCTTTTTTTAATGTTATCGTTAAAAATTACCTTTCGCCTATATCTCTAGAAAATCTAGATCCTCTAGAGATTCTGGAAAATCTAGAAAATCTAGAGAATCTAGCCCCTCCCTCACAATCCAAGCCGCTCTATATTCCTCATCTCCATCACCAGCTTCGCCAGCACCCTCGGCTCGTCCGCCGAATATCTGAACGTCAGCGTGTATTTCCCGTCTGGCCGTCTCACCAGTCGCGAGTGCGGCGTCCTCAGTACTTCCACGCTCTGAGGCCCTCTCGGCGGGTTCTGCACAAAGAGTACAGAGCTCTCCGTCTCGTTTATGATCACACGACCTCTCAGTGTCATCATGTCGTAGTTGTCCTGTACCTTCATCCCTACCGTCATGTTGGTCAACTTGCGATAATTATATCCGTTTTTTTTCATGATTTTTTGATTTAAAATTTTAAGTGAGAAAATTTGTTGTCTTGAATTCGAATTCGGTTGCAAGTATAACACCCATTTTCCACCCGACAATGGACTCTTGTGGACTTGTGTCCAGTCGCTCCCGACATAAAACACAAGTGGGTGTCCCCCAACGGAAACACCCACTTGACTCTTTCCACAAAGTGTCCGGTTCACTTGACTTTCTCCGGACTTTCACTTGACACTCATTCCTCTTTTTGCTTGGCTTCTCGTATTATCCGGGCAATTTTGCCCTCTTTCAAGTCGCAAATCTCTCCCTTTCTGTATATGTTCGTGCTGCTCAACCCTTTAATGTCTTTTCCTCCAGACAGGCAGAACACCTTCTCCGCCAACTCGTAGTTCCCTCCGAGATACTGCGACACAAACGACTTACACACATACTTCGCCCTCCATGGTATCTTACGCCTCACCTCCGGACGTCCGTCGGTCACCCCCTTCAGCGCCGACAGCCACTCTTCCTCACTCACCTCTCCGTCGAAAAAACCTATGCATTTCGACTTGTTATACTCCCACTCCACCTCTTTCATGCCTTTCAATATCGCCAACAGCTCACTCTCGTCGCTCTCCACCTCGAAATGCGGCAGGTGCGTCATCGTGTAGAAACTTTTCTCTCTGCTGCCCTTCATCCTCTCGTCGTGACCTTTCCGCAGCGCCGTCGCAATATCCTTCTCGAAGCTCCTGAACCGTATCCCGCACACCCTCATCTTGTCTCTCAACATACACACCTCGTACCACAGCGCCAGCGTCAGAAAATACACGTCGCCTCCCTTCTCCTCCGTACACTCCTCAAAATTCTCGTCGCTGAAATATATGCTTTCAAACATCGCAAAGTCCAGTTCCGCTCCATCCTCATACGTCATCCCATCCACGATCCTCACCCTCGGATATCGCCTCGCGTCGCCTCGGTCCTCCGACATGTCCTGCGGGTTCTCCTGCGCTATCATCGCCAGCAGTCGGCACAGTGCGTTATACTGCTCCACTATACCGTCCTGCCCCAACGCATAGTCCGCCAGGTTCATATAGTACACCACCGAGCCCGCC
Source organism: Bacteroidales bacterium (assembly GCA_017618625.1). The sequence continues at coordinate 6,765 of JAFZTV010000001.1, forward strand.
AGCCGACGCGTCTCTTCCTGTTCCGACTTCGCCCCAAGTCGGTGCTCATTCGTTTCGCAACTCCTCAGTTGCCCATCCAATACTTCTGTGTCCAAACAAACTTTCATAACCGTTCAATTTAACGTGAGTGTAAAACAAACATACAACACACAATGAGTGCCGTATGCTCTGAAAATATCCTATTATGTATCCCGCAAAATTACTAAGAATCCCCCATCGTCACATCCACTTTTTTTAACACCACACAACTATCAATAACTTACACCGCACACCAAAATTCCAACACCCGCAATATCAACCCTCAACCCTGTTGATAACTTTTTAATCAGATTTTTCGAAGCCTCAGAAATCCGGCACAATACATCACATCTTGTACATCCTCAAATAATTTTGTATCTTTGCACACACATTTATACCTATAAAATGTGTCATATTTAGTTACATTATAGAATACAAGGACTTATGAGCGATGAACTGATTATAACCAACCTACAATTTGAAAATATCAGAAATCTCATCTATGAAATCCGCGGTCAGAAAGTGATGATTGATAAGGATTTAGCTGATATGTATGAAGTAGAGGTGTCGCAACTGAAACGACAGGTACGACGCAATATTGACCGATTTCCAAAGGATTTCATGTTTGAGCTAACCCCCGAAGAGGTCTCGTCTCTAAGATGCCAAAATGGCACCTTAAAGACTGGTCGCGGCCAACACAGTAAATATGCACCATTCGCTTTTACAGAAGAAGGTGTTGCTATGCTGTCAGGTTTGCTACACAGCAAAGTAGCCATCCAAGTGAACATCAACATAATGAGAGCTTTTGTTGCCGTCCGGCAAGCTGTTGCAGCTCTACATACGACAGACTTGAGGTACGAACAGGTCTTACACAAGGTTGATCAACTCCATGCCTATGTAGAGAAGTTATTGCATGACCAGAACGACATCAATGAGCAGCAGGAGCAAACCAACGTGGAGATAGCCGTTCAGATTGAAGCCATCAACAACGCCCTAGACCAACTGCGGGAGACGAAAAATGAACCGAGAAAACGTATAGGGTTCAAACAACAAGGCGACAAGAAACAAAAATAAAAAAACCTCTCCGAAGAGAGGCACCTCACGAGACGCGAGTGTAAGATAAACTTCGGCTTGGATGTTGCCTTATTGTGAATAGTAACTCCACAAATAGTATCTTATAGTTTGCAAAAGTACAATTTTTATTTGACATAATACAAAAGAAAATAGTTCCATGACTAAAATATTGACTTTTGACCCTGGTACAAATTCGTTAGGAATGGTTTGTAGAGACACCTTGAACGATAATCTCTTGGAGCAAATTACTGCGGGAGTAGATATCATACGTGATAATACAGAAACCGATAGGCGGGGTAGGCATAGCTCTGCTGCTTCGCAACGCCGCTCATTCCGCACCACAAGAACCAGATACCGTTCTGCGAAACGAAGAAAGCAGGCAACATTGAAACTCCTCATAAAACACAACTGCTGTCCTTTGGATTTGGAGTCGTTAAACAAATGGCGGTTCGATGATGACAACAAGGGTTACGACCGGACATTCCCTGTTCAGAACGAGGCGTTCATGAATTGGATAAACTTCGAATTCATCATTGACAACGAAGTGGTTAGAAGTGTATATCGTTTAAGAGAAATTCTTGCCACCAAGCCTCTTGACTTTACGAAGTCCGAATCGTGGCTGATGTTAGGCAGAGCCATCTATAGTATTGCAGTCAGACGTGGATTCAAAAGTAGCCGTTTGGCAAGTGTTAGCGATAATGCGGATGACGAACAGCCCGAACTTCAGAAATCTGAAGAAGAACTGTCAGCAGGTCTAAACAAATATATGTTGGAACACGGCTGTCCCACTGTTGGCGCTGCGTTTTCCATGATGGAGAGAGTGGACAAGATTCGCATTAGGGCAAACAACGATTTCAAACCTATTCGAAACCAATTAAAAGAAGAGATTAGGAAGATCTTTGAGGTGCAGAAACTCGACAAGAATGGTGAGTTGTACATTGGTCTGATGTCCGAGAAAAAAAACGAGGGCACCATCTTCTACAAAAATCCGCTAAAATCACAGAAAGGTAAGGTGGAGTATTGCACTTTGGAACCACGAAAGAGAAGATGTGCCAAAAGCCATCCTGCAAACGAATTTTATGTTGCATGGCAGTTGTTGAACAATATCAAGATAAAAACCGAGAACGGTTGGATGAATATTCCCCTCGAAACAAGGCAGACCATTTACGATAAGTTGTTTGTGCGTAACAAGAAGCACTTCGACTTTGCGGAAATCAAAGAAATGCTTCAAGATGAGTATCATATTCAACTAGAGTACAAGGAAAGCATCAACTATAGCGACAAGAAGAGCGTTCCCGGATGTCCTGTCACCTACTATCTAAACAAAATTCTTGGCCCTTCGTGGGAAACCGAAAAAATTCAAGGAGCTAAGAAGCACTTGACTCACTCCCAAAGAAGAAAGAACCTCTCGGTGGAAGCTGATGGACATTTGACCGAATACACTGCTGAAGATATATGGCATATCTGCTACGAATCCGACGAAAAGCAATTCGTCAAGGACTTTGCAAAAGATATACTTGGATTGACACCTGCTAAAGTGATTAGCATGGGAGCCCTATGGGAAACTATTCAGGACGGCTACGCCAACCTCAGCCTTAGTGCGCTTAAGAAGATTAACCCATTCCTGGCAAAAGGTTACAAGTATTCCGATGCCGTTATGATGGCAAATCTGCCAAGCATCATGGGGAAATCATTCTTCCAGCAGAACGAACAGGACATCGTCAAGCTGATAGACGAGAAAAAGGCAACGGTTTCTGAGGTCAACAGAATATATGACATCACAAATAAGTTGATATCCGACTATAAGTCCTTGAAGATGGAAGGTCTCGCCTTTGCCGAGCACAACTACGACTATACGCTACAAGAGAACGATATTGCCGATGTAAAATCAGCATGTGCCGACAACTACGGAAAGATTTGGAATACTCTGAAGGATGACCAACAATCTGCAGTCATCTCTCGAGTGGCAGATTTTTATCAAGATTTTTTCTTCAGCAAAGAACGCGATTACTACAAACGTATCAACCTCACAGACGCACTAAAGAATGCATTGGCAGAGAAGTACCATTCTCTCACCAAGAAAAAACTGAAGAAACTCTACCATCATTCCGATAACGCTTATTATCCGTCGGCTCACGCTGACGAAAACGGAATACTCCAACTTGGCAGTCCTGCCAGAGGCAACCTAAGAAACCCCACCGTTCTGAAGATTCTCTACAAAATCAAACAGAATAGCAACAAACTGTTAAAGAATGGCAGCATTGACTCCGACACCATTGTTGTAATTGAAAATGCACGCGAATCTCTCAACGACTTTAATATGCGCTGGGCAATCGAAGAGTACAACGGCAAGCGTGAACGTGAGAACAAGGCTATAGAAGATGCCCTCAACGACCTCGCCAAAGAATACCACCTGTCCTTACCTAAGGAATGTGTGCCAATTGCTCGCCTCGCCCTCTATCAGAATGAAAACTTTACTCCGTACAACCCCAATGATTCAAGACGATTGTACGATAAATTGTGCGAAAAATACAAACTATGGTTAAAGCAAGGTTTCTTCGATTTCTATACAGGACGTGCGATTACGTTAAGCGAACTGTTCTCTCCCGACAATATTGTGGAAGTTGACCACATTCTGCCTATAAGCAAGTCATTCGACGATTCCATATCAAATAAAGTGCTTAGCAGTTCGCATTACAACAGTACTGTAAAAGGCACAAAACTCCCTTGCGACCTGCCTAATTATCTCGTTGACACACCGGAGGGTTCGGCTATTATTGGTCGAATACACGAGATCGAGGAAAAGGTAAAGTATCTGGAAGAAAAAGTCATCTACTGGAAAGGCCGCTCATCCAGAGCTGCCGACACCGATTCAAAAAACCGTGCCATCAAGCAGATGCATCTGTGGCAAATGGAATATGACGAATGGCGTCAACGTCTTTCAAACCTGACCACCAAAGAAATCACCTCAGGTTTCCGAAACAATCAGCTGAACGATACTCGAATGATATCAAAGTATGCCTATCATTATCTGAAGTCGGTGTTCAGTAGGGTGGTCGTCCAACGCGGCGAGACAACCGCCGTGTTTCGTAAGATATTCGGTTTCCAAGAGGCTTACGAAAAAAAGGACCGCAGCCGTCACACCCACCATGCTATCGATGCCCTGACCCTATCGTTGATTCCATACGGACCTAAGCGTGAACACATGATGGAACTGTGGTATAAGATACAAGAGGCTCACCGGTTCAAAGACTACGATTCAGAACGTATATTGAGAGACTCGTTGGATAGGGAAATCCGGCTGTGTGGCTTGGGAAATTATTCACCGAATGAGGTTGTGCGTTACATCGAAGAAACCACATTGGTACGAAATGATTCAACCAACAATGCTTTAACAAAAAACATCAAGCGATACCGTGTCAAGGGCAAGGTTGTGCCACTACGCGACGAAAACGGCAACATCGTTTATGAGAAAACATCCAATGGCAACGTTCGCGTAAAAGCCAAGCATGTGTCTCAGGGCAATTCGATTCGAGGCGCCATTCACGATCAGTCGTTCTATGGCAAAATTACCAAATGGAAAGATGACGGTAGCCATGAACCCGAGGAAATGTTCGTGATAAGACGTAAGATAGAGTTCAAATCCGGAAATGTGGGTAGTGGTTTCAAAAACTGGGACGACCTTGAAAAACAAATGGTGGACAAGAAATTGTTCAAGAAGTTCAAGGCTCAATACCCGGAAGGCACCCCATTTAAGGATGCTTGTGCGCAAGGGTTCTACACCTATATTGTAGAGAACAACATAAGGCGTAAGGTTAAAGTTAGACATGTACGTTGTCTTTCAATAACGGCCCAGCCTCTGAAAAAACACCTTTTCCAACCTCAGAATGGTGGTAACGAACAGTACTATTTTGTGTCACCGGGTCGCGCTTATGGCATATTTGAATATGTAAGTAAGGATGGAGGGCGAATATTCGAGTCGGACAACCTGTTCTCACTATCAGAAAAAATGAAAACCGGAACTCTGACAGAAATACCATGCCCCAAGTGCATTAAAGATAAGAAAGGCAAAGAGTATTTCCATACCAGAACCATACTTACGAATGATACAATTCTGATTTATCCTTCAACGGAACGTACTGAAGACCAGTATCACTTGGATGCTGCTACAATATCAAAAAGACTATACAGGGTTAACACAATTGAAAAGAAGGAAAAACGTATGTACTTGACAAGGCACAACATCGTTAAATCATGGACAAAAAAGAATACTATTAGCGATTCCGACTTCCGCGATTTACCCGATGGCATGCGAATGTCTATCACCAAATTGAATTTTCTTTTGCTCGGAACCGATTTTGACATCATAGATGGGAAGATAACCCCGATAGTAAATGATTAAAAAGACTCTGTATTTTGGCAACCCGGCATACCTCAGCTTGCATCTGGGGCAGCTTGTGATACAACTGCCCCAAGTCCAAAAAAACGACACACTCCCTTCCGAATTCAAGAAGTCCAACGAGCGTACCGTACCCATCGAAGATATAGGTGTTGTTCTGCTCGACAACCAACGCATAACCATCACGTCCGGCGCTCTAGATGCTTTGCTAGAAAACAACTGCGCTGTCATAACCTGCAACAGTCAAGGCATGCCTCAAGGCCTATTGCTACCCTTGAGCGTGAATACTCTACAGCATGAGCGTTTTCTCAACCAGATTGGTTCTTCTCTTCCTTTACAAAAACAACTGTGGGCTCAAACCGTAAAACAAAAAATTCTGAATCAGAAGCATATCCTCGACACTTTTACCAACGGCATCGAAACAAACAATATGCTGGTATGGGCCAACACTGTTCGCAGTGGTGACCCCGACAACATCGAGGCTCGAGCTGCCGCATACTATTGGAGGAACCTATTCCCTCAATTACCCGACTTTACACGCGACCGCAATGGCATTCCGCCCAACAATATGCTGAACTATGGTTATGCTATCCTCCGAGCCGTAGTGGCGAGAAGTCTGGTTGCGAGTGGACTTCTGCCCACGCTTGGCATCCATCACAGCAACCGCTATAATGCCTATTGTTTGGCCGATGATATTATGGAACCGTACCGGCCGTATGTGGACAAACTGGTTGTTCAAATCATGGAAAAGCATAATGACATCGATGAACTGACTCGCGACCTAAAATCCGAGCTGCTGATTATTCCTGTGATAGATGTTGTCATTGATGGCAAGCGTAGCCCCTTGATGGTCGCTGTCGGGCAGACTACAGCCTCATTGGCAAAATGCTACGCAGGCGAAAAACGCGTCCTGTCTTACCCTGTAATGTGATGAACAGTACGCTGAGCCGATTTAGCGAATATCGCATTATGTGGATACTGGTTTTCTTTGACCTTCCAACCCAAACCAAGAAAGACAAGAAGGCTTACCAAGACTATCGCGACAAACTGCTACATGATGGTTTTACAATGTTCCAGTTCTCCATATACATCCGCCACTGCGCCAGTCGGGAAAACATGGATGTACACATTAAGCGTATTAACAGCTACCTGCCCGAAAAAGGCAGGGTGGGGGTTCTCTGTATAACTGATAAACAGTTCGGAGAGATGCAAGTGTTCTGTGGAAAATCCGCAGAGCATCCAACACCTGTTCCAGTTCAACTGGAACTTTTCTAATTGAAGGTTGTAAAAAAAAATCCCGCCCTATGGACGGGATTTCAATTATCACAATACAACTTTTTGGGGCAAATAGGTTATTTATCATACTGATACTTAGATACTTATTCAAGATCGGTTGTTTATGATAATACAAAGATACCATTTTGGAGCCTATTCACAACCAGTCTGCCGGTAATATGATGACTTCTTTCGTTGTTTATGATAATACAAAGATACCATTTTGGAGCCTATTCACAACACAACCAGACTGGTTACATCATGGAGCGTTGTTGTTTATGATAATACAAAGATACCATTTTGGAGCCTATTCACAACCAAGAACTCGACCCAGTGTCAGAACTGCACGTTGTTTATGATAATACAAAGATACCATTTTGGAGCCTATTCACAACCCAGTGACTTTAAGTCGGTGCATGTGTATAGTTGTTTATGATAATACAAAGATACCATTTTGGAGCCTATTCACAACTATGGAAAGGTAGGTTCAATTCCTCAATAGGTTGTTTATGATAATACAAAGATACCATTTTGGAGCCTATTCACAACCAGCGTCACAGAGACCTCAATCGCCACGCTGTTGTTTATGATAATACAAAGATACCATTTTGGAGCCTATTCACAACTGTGGCGTATGGGAAGAGGCGGGGGCTGAGGTTGTTTATGATAATACAAAGATACCATTTTGGAGCCTATTCACAACTCCTATCTCGCCTTTTATTGTCAATAGCGAGTTGTTTATGATAATACAAAGATACCATTTTGGAGCCTATTCACAACTGTCGGATGCGGAGGCGGATGAGGTGTTGCGTTGTTTATGATAATACAAAGATACCATTTTGGAGCCTATTCACAACCTGCGAATTGCCGACACCGCCGACTTCCTTGTTGTTTATGATAATACAAAGATACCATTTTGGAGCCTATTCACAACTTGTTAGTCAATCCAGTGCGTTATGTAATGTTGTTTATGATAATACAAAGATACCATTTTGGAGCCTATTCACAACGACTACAACCTCGTACATCTCTCTGAGGTGGTTGTTTATTATAATACAAAGATACCATTTTATCTTTCACAATGTCAATGAACTGTTGGGTGCCAAAAACATATCAGCACCCCATTTTTTTCATTGCAAATATAGCACTTTTCTGCACATTGAACAACTATGGACAAAAACGATAGTTGGTCATCGGTCATCGGTCATTTTTCAATGTAAGTAATTTTTGAGAGAATTATTTTGCTTATTATTAATTAAATTAATTAGTACTACTTCTTTTATTAATTAGGGCGATTCTCACTTTTTTTAAAACAAACGAAATGACCAGGAGACCGATGACCATCACCAAACATTCTATTGATATACTGCATCTTAATCCAAAAACCTCACTATCTCATCCTCTACATGTCCCCAACTCCCTACTAACTCCCTACTAACTCCCAGCTAACACCCAGGCTGCCGGCGAGCTCGGCTGGCAGCGCCAATGCTTTCAAACTCACCACAAAACAAAAAAGTTGATTTTTTTTTGCGGTTTTATTCGTAGACCGCAATGCGGCGGGTGTACTTTTGCAAACGAATTCAAGGGGCGGATGGCGGCGAGGGTGAGTGGTTCTATACCGGTCGTGAATCGCACAGCATCAAAGACATCCAACCCTGTGGCCACAAAAACCACTTCTGCTATTAAGGTGAGCAGAATGACGCCGAAAGGCGGCAACTCTTGACAAGAGCGAAAATTTCCGAACCGAAGCAGAAGGTCAGCAAAGCTGACAAACCAAATTATTAACCTTAAAAATCAAACTATTATGGGAACAACTAAATCTGCAATGAAAATCCATTGGCGCGGCCAGGTCGGCGGCTTGGTCGGCTCACACCAGTATGGTCAGGACACTTGGCGCTCGATGGCCGAGTCGGTGGCTAACCCTAACACGGAGGCTCAACAGACGGTTCGCGCGAAATTTACCGCTGTGTCGAAGGGTGTGGCCGCTCTGGGATACCTTTACCGCCTGGGTTACAAGATGTTCGTGGGCGACGGAAAGGGTCCTCGCGCGCTGTTCTCGAAACAGCTGTACGAGAACGCCTTGATAGGCAACCTGCACGACGGGTTCAGCATCGACCCGACGAAGGTGGAGATGTCGAAGGGGTCGCTGACTCCGGCTCACTCGATAGCGGCTTCGGTGGCTCCGGCTACGCAGTCGTGCACGGTGTCGTGGAGCGACAACTCGGGCGTGGGCGACGCGGAGGCTACGGACA
>JAFZTV010000020.1 GCA_017618625.1 Bacteroidales bacterium
CATCATCACCACGACCATGATGAAGGCGAAGCTGAGGAATACGGCATCGGCACCTACGTCTATTTCAATCGAGCACCTTTCGACATAAACAAGTTCGACGACTTCGTCGCACGTCGCTGGCCCAAAGGCATCATCCGAGCCAAAGGCATCTGCTATTTCTATGGCGAAGCCGACGTATGCTATCTCTTCGAGCAAGCAGGCAAGCAACTAGGCCTTAAAGATGTCGGCCAATGGTTCGCCACCATGCCCGAAAAAGAACTGCAACGTCGTATGGAATGGGACAAACAACTGCAACGCGACTGGGACCCCTACTACGGCGACCGCATGCAGAAACTCGTCTTCATAGGACAGCACCTCGACAAAAAACTATTGAAACAAGAGCTGGACGCTTGCCTTAAAAACGTATGACAAAAACGTTTAATTCAATTGTTGCTCCGACTGTTATAATCTTTACATTATGATATCATTCCTAATTGCAGTAGTACTTCTGATACTCGGTTATTTTCTTTACTCGAAAATAATAGAGCGCATACTGAAGATTGACCCCGCACGACAGACCCCAGCGGTGGCCCATCCCGACGGCGTAGACTACGTGCCCATGAAACCGTGGCGCATCTATCTCATCCAGTTCCTCAATATCGCTGGAGTTGGTCCCATCTGCGGTGCCATCATGGGCGCCCAGTTCGGCACGGCCTCTTTCCTTTGGATTGTTTTCGGATGTATCTTCGCCGGCGCTGTACACGATTTCATCGCCGCCTTCATCAGCCTCCGTATGGACGGAGCCTCGCTGCCTGAAATTCACGGCCACTATCTCGGCAATGGTATGAAGCAGTTCATGCGCGGATTCACAGTCTTTCTTATGATCCTCGTCGGAGCAGTCTTCGTAAATACCCCAGCTGTTCTACTCAACAACAACTTCACACCTGACTGGAACATCTACATCTGGGTGGCAATTATCTTCGCCTACTACCTCATTGCGACACTTCTCCCTATCGACAAACTCATCGGCCGACTCTACCCTATCTTCGGTTTTCTCTTGCTCGGAATGGCCGTCGCCATTGTGGTGGCTTTCATCGTCTACCGTCCCGACATGCCCGAAGTGTGGCAAGGGTTGCAAAACACCCATCCCGACGCCGAGCACAACCCCATCTTCCCGATGATGTTCATCTCCATCGCCTGCGGTGCGATAAGCGGTTTCCACGCCACACAGAGCCCTCTGATGGCACGCTGCATGACCAACGAGCGTCAAGCCCGCCCCATATTCTACGGTGCGATGATTACCGAAGGGGTGGTTGCGCTGATATGGGCTGCCGCCGCCACAGTCTTCTACCACAATCCCATCCTGGCTCAGAAAACGATGGTTGACGGACATCCGCTGGGTGGTAACGCAATGGTCGGCGTGATAGCCAACGAGTGGTTCCCTCCGGTTATTGCCACCATCTGTATTCTCGGTGTCATCAGCGCTGCAGTCACCAGCGGCGACACCGCCCTCCGCTCGGCACGTCTCATCGTAGCCGATTTCATGCATGTCGATCAGAAACCCATCCCGAAACGACTCCTCGTGGCGTTACCTGTCTTCATCCTGGCCGCCAGCTTGCTGATTTTCTCGCTGGCCAACCCCACAGGATTCGACTACATCTGGCGCTACTTCTCCTGGGCCAACCAGGTGCTCGCCATGGTCACCCTCTGGGCCGTCACCGTCTTCCTCTCTCGCAACACCAAAGGTCTCTGGTATCTCGTCTCACTCATCCCAGCGATGTTCATGACTATGGTCACCGTCTCCTTCATCTTTGTGGCCGAAAAAGAAGGATTGGGTTCCCTTATCCCACGTCCAGTCGGTTACAGCCTCGCCACCCTCATAACCCTGCTTATCACAGGCCTTTTTTTATTCAAAAAACGCCGTAAAGCCAACTTTGGCCAGATGGAAACTGATGAATCGAAGGCTTAAATATGCCATAAAATGCAACTTTTTGACTGAATATTACGTTTATTAAGAGAAAAGTTGTACTTTTGTACCTCAAAAAGTTTTGAAAATGAAAAAGACCATAGCACTTGTTTTCACTCTGCTTATCGCTGCCAGCGCTTTTGCCGGCAACAAACCCAAGAAATGCTCCCGTGAAGAAATGGGCATCCACGGCAACGCCATCTACGTGCTCGAATTCACTTACAACCTCCACGGTGGCAAGAACGGTGGCAAACAGTTAACCTGTCTCGACTCGGTAGTGTTCGACTCCCGCGGAAACTTCCAGGACAAATACCGCCGCAACAATGGCAAATACACCTGGTTCTCGTACTATTTCGACGTCAACGGCTATTCGCTCGGGTGGAATGAATATGACAAGAACAACACCCTCACCGCCCGTACTGCCTATCTCAACGACAACAACGGCAACTGTGTGGAACGTACCGCTTTCCTCAATGGTAAAATGACTCAGCGTGCTTCTTCCCGCTATGAGAACAACCGTCTCGTCGAGGAACAGAGCTACGACGAGAACGGCTCGATGGCCGAAAAGCGCGTATACAAATATGACAACCAGGGCAACAACACCGAAACCGAGTTTTACAGCCGTGACGGTGAGTTGACCCAGAAATACATCTACAAGTACGACAACAGAGGCAACCGCGTGGAGTGGCGTTTCTACGATGCCGACGAATTTCTCGTGGCCCTCACCACCTACTACTACGACGAGCACGACAACCTCATCGAGGAAAGCTCTTTCAACTACGACGAGCACCTCAACTGGAAGCACAGCTACGTCTATGAGTACGACGACGAGGACAACTGGGTCCGCAAGACCATCTACCGCAACGGCACCCCCTATCAGGTAGTCGAGCGCGAAATCGCCTTCCCGGTGTATTGAGAATCAGCAACAAAACACAACAAATAATTTATGAGAAACATCAAACTCATTACCTCAATTATTTTTAGTGTAGCCATCATTGCCTCCGTATGGATTGCAGGTCACTACCTTAACAAAGCAAAAGGACAAATGAAGACTATCAGTGTCGTCGGTATGGCCGATCGCGATTTTGATTCAGACCTCATTGTATGGAATATCAGCTATGATGTGCTTAATATGAATATTAAAGATGGTTACGCCGAACTGAAAGATGTAACAAAAATCGTAAAAGACTATCTGGAGAAACAAGGCGTCTCCGAAAATGAGATGGATTTCAAAGCTATCACCAATAACAAGGAAACCGAATACCATTATAACCACAAAACACAAAGTAGTGTTTATACATTCAAAGGCTACCGTTTAACACAGCGTGTCCGCATTGAGTCGACCAATGTGGAAAATATTGAAAAAATCCAACGCCAGATTTCTGAGCTTATCGACCGAGGTATTGATATTGACGACAATGGTGTCTCATACTACTATACCAAACTTGGAGACCTTAAAATAGAAATGCTAGCTGAATCTACAGAGAATGCACGCAATCGTGCAGAAACCATAGCCAAAAGCGCTGGAGCAAAACTTGGCAGTCTTAAAAACGCTAACATGGGAGTATTCCAAATTACGGCTCCAAATTCGGCAGACGAAGAATACTCATGGGGTGGTACCTTCAACACATCTTCCAAGAAAAAACGTGCAAGCATCAACATGCGACTCACATACAACGTAAAATAAATACCAACAGATTGACGATAACGCACAAGACGTTTGGACAAGCATCTCGCTTATATCGAGATGCTTGTTCTTTTTCAGAACAGCGAAAACGGAGCAGATTTCTTTCAGAATATTACAATACCATCAAGACCTACTACACGAATAGAAGCACCCATCTTCCAAACCAGACAGAATGGTGAATCGGTTTATACATTTCATGAAACACCTGATTATCCTCTGCTTATGTCTATGCTCTGCCATTGAAGGACTGGCACAGGGCGTGTTGAGTGGATGCGTTACAGACACAAAGACAAAAGACCCCGTACCTTTCGCCAATGTCATAGTCCTCAAAGATGGCAAACAAGTCGGCACCGCCACAACAGATCTCGACGGTATATACGCCATCCAATCCCTCACCGCAGACACCTACGATGTTGCAATAGATTGTTTCGGATACAGTCAATTCCTAAGAAAGGACATCAAAATAAAACCATCTGGATTCACTGCATTGGATGCTGAGTTAACAGCATCCAATTCGGCAATGAAGGAACACATTACAGCTTCTATCGATTCCTTACCCCATCCACTGCAAAAATACAAAATCGTAAACCGTGAGCTGAAACGACTGCTTGAACGTGTCATCGAGGGAAAGGAGCATACCTACTTTTGGGCAATGACTCCGGTCAAAGAAAACCCACGTCCACGCGGGACAACCTTTAACCTCTACCTATTACCTCATTACGTAATAGACACCACTAATCTGGAAGAAGGCATTTACTGGCTCCACCGTGAAGACTCCACTCTACCACGCCCTTTGAAAAGAAATGCTCCGAAGTTTTCTTTCGACAGCATGTCAGTCGTCGTGCAAATAACCACCACCCCTGAACCACAAACCTTTGTTGATGCGTATGGATTTGTTGAGTATCGTGGTCGCATATTCTTCCTATGCTTTCCTGTCGATACCAACTCCCCATATTTACGCGGCACCAGCAAGGAACGACTATTCAAGCAAATAACACTTCCACCATGGTTCCGGCAAGACCCGCCAACATGGATATACACCATGCAGCAACGACATTGGTACCGTTGGATGGAACTACCCAATGGTTATTAATAGCTCAAAACAGCGACAAATCTCGCAAGCCTGAGAGGCAATGTTGCTGGTAGGGGCACTCGTAAGGTGTCTGGCAATGCGCTCCCGTAGGGGTATCGGGTTCTGAAGTCAGGCTTATTGTTTCTTTCATCACCGCAATGTTACGGGCAATGGTTTCGTGCTCGCCGGCGAACTCAGCAGTCAGGTTGACTATCTTGAAATTGTCAGACATGTCGGACGAGTCTGAACTGTCTGACTTATCCAGTTTTCCATTATACACTATCGAGAAACTGTTTATCTCCCGACAATGCGATATGACATAATGCTGAAGGGCGGCGTCCCTCTTATAGGTGTCGGAGAGTGTTGTACCGCTCTTGACCTCGTAGATGTCGAGCAAGCCGTCGGCACGTTTATGCACCACGTCGGCAAGAACGAGCACATCGTCGAAAAAGAATCCCGCCTCGAAAAGGTTGACCTCGCCCTCGCGCGACAGCTCGTTGGCGGTGAAGTCGGCGTATTGGTCGAACTTGCGTCCGAGAGCGGCACTGACATCCACCGCACCGGGAAACAAGTCTTTGAACGCACGCTCAAACTCGCGCCCACGGTCGAACTTACGCATTGTCTCGCGGCTGTATTGCGCCAAATCGGGATGATAGACATCGAGCCACAAAGCGCGGTCGCATTGCAGTCCTCGGATATATTTCGACTTACTGAGAAGGTGGCGCATGGGGCTATTTCATTTCAGAGCATTCAAAAAATCCTCGACCGAGGCGGCTGCCGAAAGGCCTATGTCGCCGCGCAGCAATCCCTCGTCGGACATGATGCGCAGCTGCGCGAGCATCGTGTCGTAAAAGCCGTCGATATTCAACAGCACAACGGGCTTGGGAGGTTGCGAGGCGAGGTCGGAGAAGCGGCGAAGCTGGTTGTCCACCGCCACCTCGAACACCTCGTCGAGCGTTCCGATGCCGCCGGGCAGGGCCACGAAGGCGTCGCACATTGCGATGATGCGTTCCTTGCGCTCGGCCATGGACTTCACGCGGATTATCTCGCTCACCTGCTGCGACTGGATTATCTCTTCGGGGAATAACGTCGGGATGACTGCGACGACACGACCACCCTCCTCGAGAGCCGCATCGCTGACCACACCCATAAGTCCCAGGTTGCTGCCGCCATAGACAAGCGTATGCCCCGCAAGAGCAATACTTCGCCCAAGCTCGACAGCAGCCGAGACAAATCGTCGATTACACGGAATCGACGCACCGCAAAAGACGGCTATATTCATTCTATTGTCTTATCCTTTGTCTTAATAAAAAAAACTCAGCCTGTTACCGCAGCGCCACTTTGACGGTCTTGCCGTGTTTGTCGGACAAGAAATAGATTCCGCGCGAAAAAGCGCACAGGTCTATCTCGGAACATCCAGGACTAACGGCATAATTGCCAACAACGGTGCCGCGGCGGTCAACCAAAGCCAAATCGGCGGGTTCTGCGGAATAGATGTTCAACATGCCATCAGTCGGGTTGGGCCACACCTCGAAGCGAGGCAAGGCGTCCTGCGGGGCGTTGCAACCCATCGTTGAGTTGCCACCGACAAAGAACTGGTGAATCACTTCGAAATAGTCGATATCGCGGTTTGAACCGGAATACCAGTTGTGAGAACCGCCAATGACCTTTATCAGCTGGAACTCTGCATCACCGCCGGTATAGGTGTAGCGCACAAAGCGCAAGCCGTCGTTGCGGGTGTCGGGGAAGCTGTCGATTTCGGGTTCGGACGAGCAATCGTTCCATCCCGTCCAGTAGCTTATGATAGAATCGACGCTGATGCCGATATTGCCGAAATACGACGAGGAACCGTTCCAACCCACCACATTGTCCGATGTGCCGTGGATGTGGAGCAGGCGCACGGGCGCAGGCGGCACCTCGTCGGCCAGGTCGTAGGTTATCAAGCCGCTCACGGGGGCGCAGGCGTTGATGAGGTCGCCGTGCTCTATGGCCATCTTGTGGGTCATGAAGCCGCCGAGGGAGAAACCCGTGAAGAAGACGCTGTCGGGGTTCACCATGCCGACACCCTGGAGCGAGTCGAGGAGTGCGAGGAAAAATCCCGCATCGTCCGCGCTGCCGCCGAATCCCACATTCCACATCGTATTGCCTTGCACGCTGAGTGCCTGCGGCACCACGATGCACCATCCCCATTGGTTGGCCAGCTGGGAGAAGTTCATCGACGCGGCGCAGTTGGTGATATTGTCGCCCAAACCATGCAGGAAATACATCACCGGCACCGGGGCGGTGCGGTCGGCGGGTTCATACAGCAGAAACTGGCGCTGCATATTCTCCCACTGGAAAGTACGCGTCTGCGCACTTACTGAAACAAACGCCAACAATACAGCCACCAAAAACAATGTTTTTTTCATAATCAGTATTTATTTAACATTTTTATTCTGTCCCTACTCCGTATCCGCAGGGGCATCGCCGTTCGTCGGCAACACGGGCGCCACATACTCTTTCCGTGCAAACTCCCAGAGGCCGAAGCCGTAACGGCGGTCGCCGTTGGATGCGTTGAGCTCGTAGCGTTCCGACAACTTGAGGCTTTTTTTGCCTATGTCTTCCATCGTCCACCTGATACGGACGCCATTAGCATACATAATATATATGTCGCTTCCGTCGATGGTGTATGTCACCTGTGAGCGCTCAAGCTCCGCTCCACCGACAAGCTCGTACGAGTATCCGCTTCCGTTGTTGTGAAAGACGAAACCCCAGTTGTCCATGTGCTCTATCGGTTCCGGTATGTAGTGGTTAAAGACCGTCTCTTTGGTGAAACCGTCCTCGGACACTATCTGCCATTTACCGACAATGAGTTCTTCATAATCTTTCTTGCAAGCCGTCATGGTGACGATGGCAAGGGTTGCGGCGAATAGGAGGAAAATCTTCTTCATTGTCTGTTCGTATTTATTATTACACGTTTTGTTGTCATGCGGCGGCAAAGGGGTTACTTCTTCCAGCGCTTGAGCCGGGGGAAGTATTGCAGGAGCTCCTTCCGGTACTCGTCGGCTGTGAGGTGCTGGCCGGTGTTTTTGTTGAACTCATCGAGGTACTGCACGCAGTGGTCCACCATCTGATCCATAGTGAAGTCTTGCAGGAAGTGGCCTTCGGCGTAGCAGTACTTGCAGTAGTCGGGGTTGTCGCTCGTGACCTCGTCGGTCAACGGCATGCCGCAGCTCTGGCAGAAACGTGTATATTCTGGGAAAGGGTTCTCCATAGTCAATAGTTACTTGCGTTTCAGCACGGCGTGGACTTTCTCGATGATGTCGGCGGCGCGGAGGTGGTAGTTGGTGAGCATCTCGTCGGGGGTACCGCTCTCGCCGAACTTGTCGTCCACAGCTACATATTTCATCGGGGTGGGGCAATGCATCGCGAGCGTCTGTGCCACGCTGTCGCCGAGACCGCCGTTAATCAGATGCTCCTCGCAAGTCACGACGGCGCCAGTCTTCTTGGCGCTAGCAACGATAGCCTTCACGTCGAGCGGCTTGATGGTGTGGATGTTTATCACTTCGGCGCTGACGCCTTCTTTCTCCAACGCTTCGGAGGCTTGAAGGGCTTCCCACACAAGATGTCCGCAGGCGAAGAGAGTCACGTCCTTGCCTTCACTCAACAGCTGAGCTTTGCCTATTTCGAATTTCTCTCCTTCGGGCAGGAAGCAGGGCATCTTCGAGCGGCCGAGACGCAGATATACAGGACCTACATGCTCGGCGGCGGCCAGCGTGGCGGCCTTTGCCTGGTTGAAGTCGGCGGGCACCAGAACGGTCATGTTGGGCAGCACCTTCATGAGGGCGATGTCCTCCATCGTCTGGTGAGTGGCTCCGTCCTCGCCGAGGGAGATGCCTGCGTGCGAGCCGCAAATCTTCACGTTCTTGTTGCTGTAAGCCATCACCTGGCGTATCTGGTCATATACGCGACCGGTGACGAACTCGGCGAAGCCCCCGATGAAAGGCACCTTGCCGCAGAGACTCAGACCAGCGGCGATGCCAACCATGTTGGCCTCGGCGATGCCGCACTGGATGAAGCGCTCGGGGAACTCTTTGGCGAAGCCGTCCATCTTGACGCTGCCTTTCACGTCGGCGCTGAGCGCCACCACATTGCTGTTGCGCTTGCCAGCTTCCACAAGGCCTTCGCCCATGCCGGCACGCAACTCTTTGCTTGATTTGTTTTCGTAGTGAGTCATGATATTATTGTTTTTTGTTTTTGTTATCGTTTTCTGTTTTATGGGGTTAATGGGGCTGATGGGGTTAATGGGCGGTATGACTATTATTGCCCATTAGACCCATTCTGCCAATTAGGCTATTCAACGATATCCATATTCGATTATTCCTTTTTTTGACCCAACAACCATAGTCAAATGCCAATATCTTCTAGAATCTTCTGACAAATCATAAAAAATTGACTGTCCATTTTCATACAAATCAATATCATTACCATGAATCTTCATTGTCCTTGATTTAATATCTTCCTCAAATTCAATTATCATTTTACCAACATAATCTCCTGTAAAATGGCCTAATGATTCTTCACAATAAGTGATTTTAAAATTTGGCAATTTAAATTGTAATTTTGATTCAATTTCAGCTCGATTCGCGTACATACTGTTAGGCGTACACTTGTACGGAGTCATTTCTCCAAGTTTTCCTTCAGCAATAAGTTGTTTCCATTCTCTACCCCATTTCTTTTCCATGTAAGAATCATCGTCTCCGCATGATAGTATCCACACAAAGAAGCAAACCACAATGCTTATCAAAATAAATATTCCAATAATTATCCACCTAAACAAACTAGAATAATGACACCCTACCGCTATACCTATCAATGCAGCTATTACAAAGATATAAGATAATATTTGTTTGATGCCATCCATTATAATTCACTTTTATGTTCCCATGGTTGTCCAGACTTTCTCTCATTCAATCTTTATTGCTGTCTGTTTGCCTGAGGCTATGGTGGCTGATAGACTTCTTGTCTCGCGGTTTTTGTCTTTCGCCGAGGGGCGCACTAGCAGAATGTAGTCGCCAGGCATCAGTATCAGGTTTTCGCCTGCAGGGTTGGGTGTGAACTCGCGTACCAGCTGCATCCTGCCGTCGCGCATCTCGAAGACGCTGACCTGCCGCCTTGCCTTCATACGCTCTATCATCAGCATCCCGGGGGCCGGTATCGCCAACTCGGTTACCGCATCGCGGCGTATCTCCACATTGTTTATCGCTATCGGGGGCTTCGAGAGGATTTCGATATCGTATGTACCCTCGAGGTATTTCACACTGTCGCCCAATCCCTGCACACCCGTCAGGTCGGCTTTGCCGCTCTGACGCACCACCACCTGGTAGTCGGGCACGCTCCACACCACACGCTTGTCCTCGCGTCTGACGCACAGCCTTCCCTCCTCTACCGCCGAAGCCAAAGTATAAACCCTGTCGGGCTTGAAGGTGCGATTCTTAAAGACGATGGAAGGTCTTGTGAAAACCTCGACATCATAGGAAATCAACGGATCTACCGTCACGGTGTCGGGTTTCGACTTGGGTCCGCCATAATAGACTTTCGTATATACCGGCTTGCTGTTCTGACGGTCGTAGAAGACAACGGGCACGTCGCCGCTGAAAGCCTCTCCCGCCTCGTTGGTGAGGGTGACCGTCACTCGCGACTCCGCACTTACCGTCTGCACAAGCGACCTCAGCTCGGCGGCGAAGCGCTCCTCATTCTCTATCGGAATCACCTCACCCACACAGTCGAGCTTGCCAGCTTGTGTAGCGTTGGCGGCAATGTCGAAGACGAAGGTCTTCACCACTCTGCCGCTCATCTGTATCTTCTTCGCCACCTCGCATATATTCCCGCCGCCGCTCTTGCCATCGGTTATGACGAAGATCACGTTGCGCGAGGAGTCGCCTGCGGGGAAGTCGCCCACCGCGCCGTCCAGCGCCGTAGCAGCTGTGCAGCCGCCGTTGGGCACGAGAGTCTTTATCTTGCTCTGCAACTGATAGCGGTTGTTGGGCTCGAACGGACACTCCAGCCGAGTGCCGTAGGAGTTCTGGTTCAGATGCCCGAACACGCGCATCGCTAATTCGGCGCCGCCTTTCTCAGGCAAGCTGTCGAGGAAATGCAGCAACACCTTCTGCGTCACCTTTATCTTCGAGTCGCTCTGCCACTTGTCCCACATGCTGCGCGAGCAGTCAACCAGCAACAGTATGCGCACCCTTTCGGAATTCTGAATTTCGAATTTCGAATTTTGAAATTGAACTCCGGCGAAAAGGGGCTGAATGGCAATAACCAGCGATGCTATGAGCAGGAACCTTTTCAATGCTGTTTAGAAGTCGCCGAGCGTTTCGGGCAGCTGAGCGAGAGCCTTGGGCAGGTCGTCAGCGCTGAGCACCGAGCCGTGATATTTGTTAGTGTCCTGCATGAAATCGACACCGTATCCCATCTTGGTGGTGAGGATGACGCAAACGGGGCTGCCATGACCGGCGAGAGCCTTGGCCTTCGCCATTCCGTCGAGCACCTGCTGCATGTCGTTGCCGTTCTCGATGACGACCACCTTCCAGAGGAAGCTCTCGAACTTGGCTTTGAGGTCGCCGAGAGTCATCACCTCGTCAACGGTAGCGTCAATCTGCTGGTTGTTGTAGTCGATGGTGGCGATGAGGTTATCGACCTTCTTGGCGCCAGCAAACATGGCGGCCTCCCAATCTGGCCTTCTTCCAGCTCTCCGTCGCCGTGCATGGTATAGACGATGTGTTTGTCGCCCGTCATCTTCTTTCCGAGAGCGGCGCCCACGCCCACGCTGAGCCCCTGACCCAGCGATCCTGAAGCCATGCGTATGCCCGGCAGGTTGTGAGCCGTCGAGGGGTGACCCTGAAGGCGTGTGCCGAACTTACGGAAGGTAGCCAGCTCGCTCACCGGGAAATACCCACGGCGTGCCATAGTGCTGTAAATCACAGGAGTTATATGTCCCTGCGAAACAAAGAGCATATCCTCGCCCTCGCCACTCATGGTGAACTTAGCGGGGTCGAAATCCATGATATTGAAGTTCATAGCCACAAACCAGTCGGCGGTGCCGAGCGAGCCGCCCGGGTGTCCGCTCTTGGCGTTGGTGGTCATACGTAGGATGTCGCGGCGCACCTGCGTCGCAATCTGCTGAAGTTCTGCTGTTGTTTTCATTTATTGAGATATTTTTGTTTGTCTAATTGTCTATCCGTCGCAATTATATGGCGACACACTCATTTTTTATTGTCGGCAAAAATACATTAAATTTAGCTACTTTGCCAATAAAGATTTGCACATAACAGCTGTTTGTATTATTTTTGCATTGAAACTCAACGTGACAGACTCGTCAAACGACCTTAGTTTTCAAATCGTTAATAAATCATCAATAAACACCGAAATGAATAAAACTTTCACTTTCCTGTTCGCGACCCTGATGGTCTGCGCCTTCGCTTTTGTTGGTTGCAAAAAAGACTCTCCCCGAGCCTATGCTGACAAATACTACAATGCAATCAAACACCAGAATTACAAAACAGTCATCGACATGATGCCCGAGTCCAAGGACCTCTCCGACGAGGAGAAAGATGGCATTGCGGAGATGATGAAAATGTTCGACGAACTCTCGGGTGGCATAAAAGACTACGAGATTGTATCTGAGGAGATTTCTGACGACGGGAATTCGGCAACCGTGACGGTGAAAATCACCTACGGCACAGGCGACGTTGACGAGGACGTGACCTACTTTACAAAAACCAAGAAAGGCTGGCAGCCGGTCATGCCCGGTGAAGACGAGGAAATCGGCGACCTCATCGATGCCGATTTCGACTTTGGCGATTATCTCGACTCCATCGAAGAGCTGGACGAAGTCGAAGAATAACAAACACCCGAGGGGAACCCCAAGTGCATTCTGTCTCTCAGGCTTCCCCTCCCCACTGATTCGATGACCGGCAGCAAGAAGTTTATCGGCAGCGTCTGCGGCATACTCGCTGCAGTATGCTACGGCACCAACCCGCTGGGTGCGCTCAACCTCTACCAAGAGGGTATGGCCACCAATTCGGTGCTTTTCTACCGTTTCGGCCTTGCGTGGCTCATCATTGCCGCCGTGATGGCCATAAGGAGAGAGAGTGTCAAAGTCAGCCGCAAGGAGTTTGCGGTGGTGACGGTATTGGGCATCCTCTTCACCTTCTCGTCGCTCACCCTCTACGAGAGCTTCAACCGCATGGCGGCGGGCGTGGCTTCGACCATCCTGTTCACCTATCCCGTCATGACCGCAGTCATCATGGCACTTTTCTTCAAAGAGCGTGCCGCCTGGCAGACCATCGTGGCACTTGTCCTCTCGGTAGCAGGCGTCGCATTGCTCTACTGGACGGGCGGCGCCGCAGGCACTTTGCCGCTCTGGGGTGTGGTGCTGGTGCTCATCTCGGCGCTCACCTACGCGTTGTATATCATTGTGGTTGACCGCAGCGACATCCATATGTCTAGTTTCAAGATTAATTTCTACGTGCTGTTCTACTGTGCCCTCGGAATGGTGATTTACACACTCTTGTCCGGCCAGTCGCTTGTGCTCCCGCCCAGCGGACGCGCGTGGTTCTATGTCGGATGGCTGGCCATCGTGCCCGCCATCATGGCGCTGAGCCTCATGGTTTATTCCGCCAAATATATCGGCAGCACCGCTACCGCCATCATCGGCGCCCTGGAACCGCTCACGGCGGTGGCCATAGGCATCTGTGTTTTCAGCGAGCCCTTCTCCCTTCGTCTGGCCGTCGGCATAGTGCTCATACTTGCCGCCGTAGTACTGACGGTGCTGAAGAAGTAAAGACTTTTTCTTATTGTCACCCACTCCCTCCCCGACCGCAAACGGTCAGGGAGTTGTTTTCAATGTCTTTGATTTATCCTGTTCGGCGAGTGTTCCAATGGTTCGCCTGCGGGTAGGTTCTTACAATATCTTTCCGGCCTTACGCATGCGGTCGGCTTTGGGTGTCGGAGCGGCTAACACGTTGGCGGTGTTGACGTCACGCTGATTGCCGTCGATATTGAACGAGAGAGTGGCTCCATCGGTGCGCACATCGATGGTTACAGGAGCGCCCATGACGAGCGGCAGGTTCACGTCGCCGTGGCCGGCGGGGAGGCCGCAGAGCATCGGTATGCCATAGGGTTCCACCATCTGGCGAATCATGGCCTCGACATTCTCGTATGTGAACTCCGAGCCGCAGTCGCTGAACTCGCCCAGAACGACACCCTTGCAGCGGTCAAGCACGCCGTTCAACTGCAAGATGCGCATCTGTCGGTCGATATTGTGCATCGACTCGCCGACCTCCTCGACAAAGAGGATGAGGTTCTGGCTCTTGGTGGCGTCGGCTTGAGTGCCCAGGTTCGGGGCGAAGGTGCAAAGGTTACCGCCCACAAGGACGCCGCTTGCCACACCCGTAATGTTCTGGGCGTGAGGCGGCAGATGGTAGCAAGGGACCTGACCTAACAGCAGGTCGCGCATCATAGTGCTGGTTTCCGAGTCTCCATTACTTGCCAGGAACGAGCTCATAGTGCCGTGTACGCTCATCACTCCGGCGCGGCTCAGAAGGCCGTGCAGCGTGGTGATGTCGCTGAATCCGACGAGCCATTTGGGCGAAGCGGTCAGCTTGGAAAGCGGAATATCGTTGATGAGTTGTATGGTGCCGTATCCGCCGCGGTTGCAGATGATAGCCTTTATGCTCGGGTCTCTGAAGGCCCAGAGTATGTCGCTGACCCGCTCGGCGACGGTGCCGGCATATTTACCATCGACAATATTGCCCACATTGGGGCCGATGACGGGCACGAGGTCCCACGACCGCAGCAGGTCGGCGGTTGCCTCGACATTCTCCATCGGGGTGTAGTAGGACGGGGAGATAAGGGCCACGGTGTCGCCGGCGTGCAGATAGGCAGGTTTCACACAGTTCAGAGTCACGTCACCGCTGGGCGTGGGTTCGGGAGTGTTTTCCTCTTTTTTGCACGACGCGAAGGTAATCAACGCAATGGCAAGCAATAGTAATGTTTTTCTCATCTTATCTGTCTTTATAGTGTTCAACAAATTGTTTTCTAGTTCGTTTGCAATCTTATGACCGGAAACCTGACTAAATGATTGAGATGTCTTAATAGACGGTCCGTTTCCGCAATGCAAAGGTACACAAAAATATGGGAATCACCAGTTAGATCTATTCCACAATTATATTTCCTTCCCGTTTTCCCCAGTTTTCGCTTGTTTTTCAGGTTACTTGACACCGATACCCTAACCCTCAAATCACGCTGCAAAGATACGCCCGCCACATTGCGGTTTACGAATTTCCAAGCCATTTTTTTACCACCTCCCACCGAAAACACTGATTCCCAAAAAGTTTACAATCCACAAACCCACAATCGCCCATTGTCGCGCAAGCATACAGCCTTAGTGGTAATTAGGTGGGCGTTGGTAGGGCGTTAGGTGGTAGTTAATTCGAAGTTAATTCGGAGTTGACTGGGAGTTGACTGGGAATTGACTGGGAGTTTGGTGGGAACTAACTGGGAGTTAGCTGGGAGTTGACTGGGAGTTAACTGCGCAATGAGAAGTTTACCCTGTGTCTTACCCCTGAAAAAAATTAGGTGTCATTTTCTGTCATTTGTCATTTTTGATTTTTCGAATGCTAAAACGCGGCATACGGATTGCACTTTTTTATCTTGATTTGCACGAAATCATCTTTCATTTTCTTTGTCACTGTTACTTTCATTTCTTTGTCTTGATACAAAGGATGTCGATGATTTATTCACCCTGCTGAAAGACGCTGAAATGCCATCAGCATCTCCGTCTGGATCATCTGTGTTTTGTTGGGGCACATCACGCCCAGGGCCTGACGACTGGATGGATATAGGAAGAAAAAAATATCCAACTGAGTGGTGGAAAATGAGAAAAAGCTAATCCTATTTAGGTTCATCTCTGCAACGTCTGATCCAAGAAATTTGTTATCTCAGACTATTTATTAACGGTAGCGTACGATCTGCACTTACCGTTAATTTTAACTTCTGACTGCCGACTGTCGGTTGTCAACTGACGTTTCACTTTTTTTTCGTATCTTTGCAATTCGTCGTTTGCTTATAATGGTCGAAAAGATAAAGATACACAAAGGGTTGGACATACCGCTCGGTGGAGCGGCGGAGCTTCGGGTGACCGACAGGCGCGATATCGCGCTGTATGGAATCATGCCCGATGACTTCGTGGGATTTACCCCGAGGTTGGAGGTTCACGAGGGCGACCATGTAATGTGCGGACAGCCGCTGATGAGCGACAAAAACAACCCCCGCATACGGCTCACGTCGCCGGTGTGCGGCACCGTGAAAGAGGTGAGGCGCGGCGAGCGCAGAGCCATCATAGCGGTGGTAGTGGAGAAAGAGGAGGTGCAGCAACCATGGAAGTGCGACACCGAGAGCCTCAAAACCCGTGAATGGCTTATCGAGGCCATGACCGACTGTGGCCTTTGGGCGATGATGCGCCAGAGACCTTTCGGCACAATCGCCAACCCTGACGACAAACCGAGGGATATCTTCATCAGCCTCTTCGACACGACACCATTGGCTCCGTGCCCGGAGAGGGCGATTAATGTTTCGTGCCTGGAGAGAGCGAACAATAATCAATGGTTGGCTGCGGGTTTGAACGCGCTGGCGATGATGACTGAGGGGAAGGTGCATGTGTGTGTTAGTGGTCAGTGGTCAGTGGTCGGTGGTCAGTTGGCGGACAACATTATTTTCCATGAGGTTTCGGGACCTCATCCCGCGGGAAACATAGGCACTCAGATTGCCGCCATCGCGCCGATAAACAAAGGCGAGAGGGTTTGGACTATGAATCGACAGGATGTGGCAATACTGGGACGTCTGGCAAGCACCGGAGAATACCGGCCGGAGCGCTGGGTGGCCGTCACCGGTCCTGCAGCAGCGCATCCGCAATACTACCATATCACGGCAGGAGCCTCGCTCGACGAACTGCTGAAAGGACAACTGAGCAGCGAGGAATATCCGAGGTTAGCAGTTAGCAGGCAGCAGGCAGCGGGCAGCGGGACACGCGTCATATCGGGCAACGTGCTGAGCGGTCGCGCTGTGGGTGTTGACGGATTCGTCGGCGCCTACGACAGCCAGGTGACGCTGATCGAGGAGGGCGACTGCTACGACTTCATGGGATGGCTGATGCCGGGATTGAGAAAACACAGCTTCTCGCGGACGTTCCTTTCGGGGGTGCTTCCATTCAAAATTCAAAATTCAAAATTCGCAGTTCAGAACTGGCATTTCAACACCAACCTGCACGGCGGCGAGCGGCCGCTGGTGTTCAGCGGAGACTTCGAGCGGGTGTTCCCGTTTGACATATACCCGACCCAGCTGATAAAAGCCGCCATCGTCGGGGACATCGACCTTATGGAGCAGCTGGGCATCTACGAGGTGGAGCCCGAGGACTTCGCCCTATGTGAATATATCGACCCGTCGAAAACCGACATCCAAAGTATCATACGCGAAGCGCTGGAGAAATTGAGAAAGGAGAGTTAGTAGTTAGCATTAAGTTTTTAATCATGAACGGACTTCGAAGATACATAGACAAGATAAAGCCCACTTTCAGCGAGGGGGGCAAGCTTGCGTGGCTGCAAAGCACCTTCGAAGCGTTCGAGACTTTCTTGTTCACGCCCAACACGGTAACCAGGCGCGGAAGCCACATACGCGACGCGGTGGATATGAAGCGGTCGATGATAACGGTGGTGATAGCACTGATGCCGGCCATGCTGTTCGGCATGTGGAACATCGGCCACCAGTGGGCGGCGGGCAGCGGGCAGTCGGCTTCGTTCTGGCTCTGCTTCGCCTTCGGCTTGGTGCGTATGCTGCCGCTGATTGCGGTTTCGTATATCGTGGGACTTGCGATAGAGTTCGCCTTCGCACAGATACGTCACCATGAGGTGAACGAGGGATTTTTGGTAACGGGATTGATAATACCGATGATCGTGCCTGTAACGACACCGCTGTGGCAGCTGGCTCTGGCGGTGGCTTTCGCCGTGGTGATAGGCAAAGAGGTGTTTGGCGGCACAGGCATGAACTTCCTTAATCCGGCTTTGGTTGCGCGCGCATTCCTATTCTTCGCCTACCCGACGCACATGTCGGGCGACTCTGTATGGACGGCAGCCAAATGGTGGGGCACCGACGCGATAGCGGGCGCGACGCCGCTGGGCGAGATGATGGGCGGAGGCATAAGACCTACTGCATCGCTGCTCGACCTGTTTGTCGGCACCACAGCGGGTTCGACCTGCGAGACATCGGCAATAGCCATACTGCTGGGAGCGTTGATACTGCTGGGAAGCGGCATCGCCTCATGGCGCACGATGCTGAGCATATTCATCGGCGGCGGCGCGATGGGCATCGTGTTCAACCTCATCGGAGCCAACAGCTATATGCAGCTACCGTTCTACTACCACTATGTTATGGGCGGATTCATGTTTGGCGCGGTGTTTATGGCCACCGACCCCGTGACCTCGGCGCAGACGAACGCCGGCAAGTGGATTTACGGCTTGCTGGTGGGAATGTTTGCCGTACTGCTGCGAGTGGTCAACCCCGCATACCCGGAGGGGATGATGCTCAGCATACTGCTTATGAACTGCTTTGCGCCACTGATTGACCACTGTGTGGTGGCCGTGAATATCGGCCGACGCAAGAAAAGATGGAAGGAGGCGCAGAAATGAAACAGTTCTCCAACCGATATATGTTGCTCTATTCGCTGGCGCTGGTGGCAGTGTCGGCGGTGGTGCTCTCGGTGACCGCCGTGACGCTGAAACCGCGCGAGGAGCGCAACCGACAGATTGAGCAACAGCAGATGATACTCAAAACCATAGGGCTCGACTGCGCCAAAAATGAAACGGCTCAGGCATACGAACGCCACATCGCCGAAGCCGAACATGACGGCAAAACCTATTACCGCTACGACTGCGACGAGAGGCAGGGCATCATCCTTCCCCTTCACGGCACAGGCCTCTGGGGACCCATCTGGGGATATCTGGCACTCGACTGCAGCGGCAACGTGGTGGGCGCCGTCTTCGACCACAAAGGCGAGACACCAGGATTGGGCGGTGAGATTGCGACCGACAAGTTTGCCCAGCGTTTCGTTGGCAAACGTATGGACGAGCATCCCATATACCTAATCAAGAACGCCGACAAAAAGGACCCCCATCAGGTGGATGCCATCAGCGGCGGCACCATGACCAGCAACGGAGTCCCGCAGATGCTGGAAGGAGGATATAACGACTACATAAAGATAAGAGAGGACGCCACAAAATGAGAAACTGGAAGCTGATAACGATGCCTTTCGACAAGGAGAACCCGATAACCGTTCAGGTGTTGGGCATCTGCTCCTGTCTGGCGGTCACCGCCCAGTTGAAGCCCGCGCTGGTGATGGCGGTGTCGGTGACGGTGGTGGTGGCGTTGGCGAACCTCATCATCTCGCTTCTACGCAAGAGCATACCGCCACGCATACGCATCATAGTACAGCTGGTGGTCGTCTCGACACTCGTGGTGCTGGTCGATTTGTTCCTGAAAGCGTTCGTCTATGACGTGAGCAAGCAGCTTTCGGTGTTCGTGGGACTTATCATCACCAACTGTATCGTGATGGGACGCCTGGAGGCTTTCGCCATGACCAACCCTCCCCTACCCTCGCTGTGCGACGGCATCGGCAACGGGCTCGGCTACGGCATCATACTGTTGGCGCTTGGTACGGTGCGCGAACTTTTCGGAAGCGGCACACTGCTGGGCTATCCCGTAATGGAAAAAATAGGAGCCTATAACATCGGATACGAGAACAACGGATTGATGATAATGCCTCCGATGGCGCTGATACTCGTGGGCATCATCATCTGGATACAACGGAGCAGGAGGAGCAGTTAGCAGTCAGCAGATAGTAGTTAGTAAATAGAAATGCAAGAGATAGTCAACATATTCGTCAAGTCGATATTTATCGACAACATGATATTCGCCTTCTTTCTGGGCATGTGTTCCTATTTGGCGGTGTCGAAGACGGTGAAGACCTCGGCGGGATTGGGCATCGCGGTGACATTCGTATTGCTGGTCACAGTGCCTATCAACTGGCTGCTCAACAAATATGTGCTTGCTCCCGGCGCGCTGGCTTGGATAAGCCCGTCGCTGGCAAGCGTTGACCTCTCGTTCCTGTCGCTCATCATGTTCATCGCTGTCATAGCCGCCATAGTGCAGATAGTCGAGATGACCATCGAGCGTTTCAGTCCTACGCTCTACTACGCCCTGGGCATCTTCCTGCCGCTGATAGCGGTGAACTGCGCCGTGATGGGCGGCTCGCTCTTTATGCAGGAGCGCGGCTACTCGTCCATCGGCGAGGTGCTGGCTTTCGCACTCGGCTCGGGCATCGGCTGGTTCCTGGCCATCGTGGCCATAGCCGCCATTCGTGAAAAACTACGCTACTCCCACATACCGCCAGCGCTGCAAGGCGTGGGCATAACTTTCATCATCACGGGCCTTATGGGATTGGCCTTCATGTCGTTTATGGGGATAAAAATTTAGCAGTCAGTGGTTAGTGGTTGAAACTTAAAACAATAAAATATAGCCCTATGAGGGCACGCACCTTAAAACTGTCAATTTGATACAAACTCTGCTCATAGCACTCATTGTTTTTGCGGTGGTCATACTGCTGCTGGTGACGTTGCTGCTGGTGTTGCGCAACAAGCTGGTGAAGCAGGGCAAGGTGACCATCACCATCAACGACGACCTCAAACTGTCAGCCGATTCGGGCGCAAGCCTCAGCGCCACCCTCGGCGAGCAGGGCATCCACCTGCCGTCGGCTTGCGGCGGAAAAGGCAGCTGCGGGCAGTGCCGCTGCCGTGTGGTGAAAGGCGGCGGAAGCATACTGCCCACCGAGGTAGGTTTCTTCTCGCGCAAAGAGATTGCCGAAGGATGGCGTTTGGGATGTCAGACGAAGGTCAAGGAGGACATGAGCCTGATAGTGTCGCAGTCGGTGCTTGACGTGAAAGAATACGAGTGCACCGTGCTGTCGAACCGCAACGTGGCGACCTTCATCAAAGAGTTCCGTGTGCAGCTGCCCGCCGGTGAACACATGGACTTCAAGCCCGGCTCGTACGCTCAAATCAAGATACCCACCTTCAACATAAGCTACAACGACTACGACCGCAGCCTTATCGGCGACGAATATCTGCCGGCTTGGGAGCGGATGAATATGTTCGACCTGCGCTGCGTGAACAGCGAGCCGACGGTGCGCGCCTACTCGATGGCCAACTACCCCGCCGAAGGCGATGTGTTTATGCTGACGGTACGCATTGCCACACCTCCTCTGACACCAGACCGCAAAGGGTTCCAGAAGGTCAACCCCGGTATCGCATCGTCGTATATCTTCTCGCTCAAACCCGGCGACAAGGTGACGATGTCGGGGCCCTACGGCGACTTCCACGTGAGGGAGCATGAGTCCGTGCCTGGACAGGGCGAACAGATTGCAGGAAGGAAATTGCCCGAGATGGTTTGGATTGGCGGAGGAGCGGGAATGGCGCCTCTGCGGGCACAGATTATGCACCTGACCCGCACGCTCGACACACGCGACCGCGAGATGCACTACTTCTACGGCGCACGGGCGCTGAACGAGGTGTTCTACCTCGACGACTTCCTGCAGCTGGAGAAAGAATTCCCCAACTTCCATTTCCACCTTGCGCTCGACCGCGAAGACACGTCGGCCGATGCCGCAGGAGTGAAATACACCGTGGGATTCATACACCAAGTGATGTACGACACCTACCTGAAAGAGCACCCCGAGCCTGAGGAGATAGAGTACTACATGTGCGGCCCCGGCCCCATGAGCAAAGCCGTCACCGCGATGCTCGACAGCCTCGGAGTGGCCGAAGAGAACATCATGTACGACAACTTCGGCGGCTGAACAATCCCGTCACAACCGCGATGGATTATACTGCGCATTACCACTCGCCTCTCGGAGACATCACAATGGCATCCGACGGAGAAGCGCTCACAGGACTTTGGTTCGACGGGCAGAAACATTTCGCCGAGACGCTCGACGCCAAACATCAGACACAGGAAAGTCTCCCTATCTTCGAGCAGACACGCCGTTGGCTCGACATCTATTTCTCGGGCAAGGCGCCCGACTTCACACCGCCGCTCGTGATGCGCACCACCGAGTTCCGCCGCCAAGTGTGGGAGATACTGCTCTCCATACCCTTTGGCCGCACTATGGCTTACGGCGACATCGCACGCATCATAGCCCGCAAGCGAGGACATAAGTCGGTATCGGCGCAAGCCATCGGAGGCGCAGTAGGGCACAACAGCATCTCGCTCATCATCCCCTGCCACAGAGTTGTGGGCGCCGACGGCACCCTAACCGGCTACGCCGCAGGCATCGATAAGAAAACCCGCCTACTCCAAATGGAGCAGTCGGGGTTATAGACGGTTACAGAAAGAACTCCGATTGTTTCGGGGAGGCGAAGGTGCGTTCGATCATGGCTACGTGCGAGAGGTATTCGGGGTCGGTGAAGGCGATGGCTCCCATCGGGCAGATGCGACGGCAGGCCTGACACTTGATGCAGATGCCTTCGAACGAAGGCATTCCCTCTTTGGAAACGATGCTTCCCATCGGACATACATCCATACACTTTCCGCAACGGGTGCAACGGTCGGAATCGCAGGAGGGCTTGGCCTTTAGGAAGCCGGCAGGGACGTTGTTGGTTTTGAGCGGGGTGTAGTATTTCTCAGGGTGGGCTTCGCCGGGTACCGACAATCGTGAATTTCGGATTACAGATTTTGAAATCTTCTCAGCCAGCTGGACGGCGAAACGGTCGAGGGCGACGAGGTCTTCTACGTTTGGACGGCCGGCACCAAGGGTGTCGCTAAATGCATGGCGGGTGACCACAGCGGCAGCTCCCACAGGTTGCATGCATCCCTCTTGCATCAAACCCACCAGCTCGGCCAGCGCATTGTCGTAAGCACGGTTGCCGAAAGTGACCAAGACCACCGATAGATTGCGTGATTGCGCTAACGCGTGATTGTTTAAGCGGGTGAGGGCGTTGCGGACATAGTCGAGAGTCTTATTGGGAATACGGCCGGCGTAAACGGGAGTCGCCCAGATGACGATGTCATCGGCATTGAAAGCAGGTAGCGACTCACGTTCATGCGGCAGCGTATAGGAATGGTATTCCACCTGGGCGCAAAGCAAACATCCCACCTTCTCAGCAAGATGCCGCGCCGCTTGCAACGTACATCCCGTAGGGCTGAAATAAAACACCTTGATTCTTGCCATCGTCGTTTTATTGCCTACTATCTCTATTACTCATTAATCTTTTGCAAGGCAAAAGGGGCATTTCTTGCCGATGCATTGATTGTTGATGCGGCTGCGTGAGCATGTCACTTCGGTTTTTTCCATCTCCACACCGAGGTGTTCCTTCACGAAATCGACGGCCGTAAGGATAGAGAGGTAGGAGTCGCGCTTGCAGCAACGCGGCCCGCCGTTCAACGCCACTTGTTCGAGAGCTTTTGCCGTCATAAGATTGCAGAGCCGCCAGGTGTCGGTGGAAAGCGGCGTGTTGCCTGTGACAACCGACATGAAGATGCCCGTGCTGACAGCGGCTCCGCAAGCCCCCAGGTAACCACAGGCGCCCCCAGGCACCTGCCGTCCGCAGGACATCACTTCGAGTAGGCTCGACTGCAGGTCAATTTTCATGGTGTCGGGCGCAGCGTTATTATATGCTGTCAACAAGGCCGCGCCAACGAGAACGTGGTGCTCGGGGCCGTGCATGTGACAGAACGACTGCGACATCATCTTTTCCAATATGGCAATGGGGTCTTTGGAGGTCTCGGCCATACACAAGGCGATGATGGAATCCATGCCGGCGGTGTGGCATTCGGAGCAGACATAGTGACCTTTGACACAACGAGTCTTGCTAGGTTCCTGCCTGTGGCAAAGGACACATTCCATCAGCGTGTCGTGCTCGAGATATTCCAACGGTGCGCCGCATATCAGACATTCATCATTCCCCATCTCAGTTACTTGTTTTTCAGGCTTGTTATCCGAGCAAGCATTTAAGATAAAACTCGTAAAAGCCGCTATGACGAGAATCGTATTTCTCATTTTATCAAATTGGGGTGTTACCTATTGTTCATCAGGCGACTTTCGCCCCATGTGTATTGCGGATAGGCTTTCTTGAGGTCTTTGTAGGAGTCTTTCACGTCGCTTCCGCCGCTGGTGGCGAAGACGTTGAGTGTCTTGCCGCTGAGGTCGTGAGCCTCGATGAAAGTGTTGACGATGGTGGGAGCGGTGTACCACCAAATCGGGAAGCCGATCCAGACGGTGTCGTAGTCGGCGATGTTCTCGCAACGCCCTTTGATGGCGGGACGGGAGGATTTGTCTTTCATCTCCAGCGTGGAGCGGGAGGATTTGTCGCGCCAGTCGAGGTCGGCGTCGGTGTAAGGCACCTCGGGTGCGATTTCGTAGAGGTCGGCATCATGCTCCTTGGCGAGCCGCTGGGCGGCGGCCTTGGTGTTACCCGTAGCCGAGAAATAAACCACTAATGTCTTCTTCATTGCGTTATTGTTTGATTGTGTTATTGCGTTATTGTCCGCTTTCTGTGCGCAAGCCGTCAGCGCGAGGCAGCAAACGGCAACGATCAAAATGATACGCTTCATGATTTGTATATATTTTCGATATGTAACATCAATATAACGTGACAACTAGAATATTTACCCACATCTAATCAGAATCACCATTCACTATTGCTGTCGCAGGTATTCCAAAGCCTTCTCGAGAGGCGCTTCTGTGAGCGTTTCGGGTTCTATGGGGTCATCGCAGAACACCTCTCCTGTTCGGGCGATGTCTTCGCCAATTGTTAGGACGAGCTGTGAGCCCCCCGGGAGCGTGTATATGGAGTTGGACGAGGCGTAGCCGGCCGTGGGGCTTCCGAAGGTGCGGGCTTTCTCAAGTCCGCGGAAGCAGAGAAGCACGGCTTCGCCCGAGCTACCTGTCCACTCGTTGGTAAGCAATGCAATAGGACATTCAATGGGATCTTGACGTTCGATACCAGCAGTTTTCACCACATAATCGATATTGATACTCATCGTGTTGCGACGCAGCCGGAACTTCAAGATAATGTCATCGGGAAGGAAACGATGCACGGCGGCAATCATCGGGTACATGTTGCCACCTCGGTTGTCACGCAGGTCGATGACAACGCCATTCAGACTGTCGGGCAAGGCTCCCAGCACCGTATTTGCATATCTGATACCCTCCGCCGCATTGCCAGAGAAGGGAGGCAGCTTGATGTATGCGATGTTGCCTTCGAGCAGTTCTACTACGGGCATCTGCCAAGCGGAGGTATCATTTTGCGTCACTTCGCTGCTTGTCATAAGGGTGGTGTGCTTTCCTCCTGCGACCTTGCCCGCACGGAGGACTATCTCTTGGGCATCTTCAATGCTTTGTGGATGAGCTGCCAAAGCTTCGTTTTTAGCCTTTTTCCACTCGGAACCTTGCGCATAGATGCCGTTTTTATCCATGATACGGACGGCCTTTTTGACATATTGCATATTTGCATCGCCACAGGATATCATTAAGAATCCCAGAAGCATAAGTATTATTTGTCTATTTCATTTACTTAAAACGTTTTGTCCCCAGATTAAAATTTAACTCGTCGTCGCCAATGATTTTCGGAGCCGTTTTTCCGGCCAACAAACGGCCACAAGTGTAAAATGATCATCGTGTTTTAGAATTGCAAAGATACAAAATAGTTTCGAGGTGGGTGCCAGCATAGTGTATTTGTTTTGATTTTAAGGCGGTTCAGCACTTTTTATTAATTATTTGAAAAAAAAGCGTATTTTTGCACCTCATTTGACGCCGCCCAGCTTTGGGAAGCGTCGCAAGATTAACCAGTTAAGACTACATTATGAACAAACAATCTATCATAGGACTCGTTCTGATTTTCGCCATCTTCGTGGGATATATGTTCTGGGTGACACCCAGCAAGGAAGAACGCGCGAAACAGATGGCCGAATACCAACACAAGCTCGACTCGATAGCGCTGGCCGAACAGACGGAACAGGCTTTGGCCGACTCGCTGCGCGCCCATCAGGCAGCGTTGAAAGCAGCACAAGAGGCAGGCGACAGCGCCACCCTGGCGCAGATGCGCGCCGACATGGGAGCGTTTGGGGCGAACCTGGGCGAAGGCCAGACCATAACGGTGAAGAACGGGAAACTAGACATAGAGTTCAATACCAAGGGAGCACGTGTGGACAAGGTGGTGGTGAACGACTACCGCACCTACGACAGCCTACCGCTGGTGCTGGTGTCGCCGTCGGATTCGAACTTCAACCTTGAGCTGCCGCTCAACGACATACACGCCAACGCGGTGAACACACGAGACCTGGTGTTTGCAGCAACAGTGGAGGGCAAACCCCTAGAGGGTGGCGAACTGGAGGTAGGCGAAGGAGACTCGCTGACCATGGTTTTCCGCGCATACGCCGAGGCCGACTCATCGGCACAGGGAGAGGAGCGCTACATCGAGTTCGTATATACCGTCAAGGGCGGTAGCCACCAGGTGGGATTCGACATGGAGCTGCACAACATGGAGAGCTTGGTGCAGGACAACGGATACCTGAACATGCAGTGGAACAACCGCATGAACCGTCAGGAGAAGGTGGACAAGAGCGGCAAGGGCAGCTCGAACCGCAACAAAGACGCCGAGCGTTTCAACACGAGCATATACTACAAGTCGTTGAAGGGCAAGGTGGACAACCTGAAATTCGGCAAAGACAGCGAGAAGTCGGTGAAATACACGGTGAACTGGATTGCATACAAGCAGCAGTTCTTCTGCGCCATACTGATGACCGACTCGGCATTTGCCTCGGCGAACATGCAGGTATCGACCGACCGCAACGACACGGCGGCGAACTACCTGTGCGACATGGGCAGCAACATCTTCCTGGAATACCACGGCGAGAAGAACTTCGGGACCAACATGGACTTCTATTTCGGTCCGTCGAAATACCACGACCTGCGTGCGATGCACCGCAAGTTCGAGCGTATGATTCCGCTGGGATGGGGATTCTTCTTCACTCAATGGATAAGCCGTTACGCCATCATCCCGGTATTCAACCTGCTTGAGAAATTCAACTGGAACTACGGAATCATAGTGATAGTGCTGACGTTCCTGCTGCGTCTGGTGTTGTTCCCGCTGACGTTCAAATCGTATCAGGGCAGCGCCATAATGCGCATATTGCAACCCGAGATGCAGGAGCTTAACAAGAAATTCCCCAACCCGGAGGACGCCATGAAGAAACAGCAGGCGATGAGCCAGCTGCAGAAGAAGGCGGGATACAATCCGATGATGGGCTGCCTGCCGGCGTTGATACAGCTGCCTATCATCTGGGCGATGTTCCGTTTCTACCCTGCTTCCATCGAGCTGAGGCAGAAGTCGTTCCTGTGGTGCGACGACCTTTCGACATACGACTCCATACTCGACTTCGGGTTCAACATTCCGCTCTACGGCGACCACATCTCGCTGTTCTGCCTGCTGATGTTCGCCGTGCAGTTCTTCTACACCTGGTACACGATGAAGGGGCAGAGCGCACAGATGAGCATGCCGGGCATGAAGCTGATGATGTATTTCATGCCGTTCATGATGCTGTTCCTCTTCAACAGCCAGTCGGCGGCTTTGAACCTCTACTACTTCGTGTCGCTGAGCCTCACGATGATACAGATGATACTGATTCGCCAGTTCACGAGCGAGAAGAAGGTGCGCCAGCGCATTGTGGAGTACGACCAGAAGCACAAAGGCAAACCGCAGAAGAAAAGCAAGTTCCAGCAGCGTTTGGAGCAGATGCAGAAGATGGCGGAGGAGGCGCAACGCCAGCAAGCTAAACAACGGAAATAATCAATAGTTTAACCAATAAAACAAAACATTATGGTAATAGGACTTGTTACTATATTCGTAATCGGATACTTCTGCATTGCTATGGAGCATCCGTTCAAAATCAACAAGACCGCAACGGCGTTGATGCTGGGCACACTTCTCTGGACGGTGTTCGTATTCTGCAACGCCATCGCGCAACCCACGATGGACAGCGAAGCGTGGCACGCCTTCATCTCGGAACACCTGATTGAGAACCTCGGCGAGACGGCTGAGATAGTCTTCTTCCTGCTTGGAGCCATGACCATCGTCACCCTCATCGAAGACTATCAGGGTTTCCGCGTCATCACAGACAAAATCACCACGACAAACAAGAAAAAACTGTTGTGGATCCTCTCGATACTGACCTTCTTCCTGTCGGCTCTGCTCGATAACATGACCACCGCCATAGTGATGGTGGCGCTGCTGCGCAAGCTTATAGCCGACAAACGTGAACGCTGGCTCTATGCCGGTATGGTTATCCTCGCAGCCAACGCAGGCGGCGCATGGAGCCCCATCGGAGACGTGACCACCATCATGCTCTGGATTGGCGGTCAGGTGACCACCGTCAACATCATAGTCAAGACCCTCATCGCATCGCTCGTGTGCATGGTCGTTCCCGTACTCATCGTGGGTGCCACGCTCAAGGGTGACATCGAGCGTCCCGAAGCAAGCAACTCTGGCGTCGAGGTGCCTTCCAACCTGCGCAAGCTGGTTCTCTTCATGGGTATCGGCGGACTCATCTTCGTCCCCATATTCAAGACCATCACCCACCTGCCTCCCTATCTCGGCATGCTATTCGCTTTAGGTATCCTCTGGGTCACCACCGAGGTGCTGAGCCGCAAGTATGAGAAAGAGGGCCACAAGCTGCCCACCGCAGTGAGCACCCTCGAACATATCGACACTCCCACCATCCTCTTCTTCCTCGGCATCCTGATGGCCGTGAGTTGCCTGAAAGTGGCTGGCATCCTGGCAAGCCTCGCTGGCGGATTGAACAACGCCTTCGGCACCGAAGCACCCGGATTCTTCTTCATCGACCTCATCATCGGCGTGCTCTCGTCGGTGGTGGACAACGTGCCGCTGGTGGCAGCCGCCATGGGCATGTATCCTATCACAGGAGCCGAAGTCGACTTTGCCGTCAACCATCCGTTCTGGGAGTTCCTGGCCTACTGCGCCGGCACAGGCGGAAGCCTCCTTATCATCGGCTCGGCAGCCGGTGTTGCCGTTATGGGTATGGAGAAGATAGACTTCATTTGGTATCTCAAGAAAATCTCACTGCTCGCATTGGCAGGCTATATCGCCGGTGCGTTGGTCTTCATCGCCATGGATGTGACGCTGTTCGAACATATCGCATGGCTGCGTGATCTGGCATAATGAAACAAATCTGGAAAGAATTCAAAGAGCGCCCCTGGTGGCGTAAGACATGCGATATCCTGCTGTTGCTTTTCGCAATGGCGGGATTCGCTATTATAGGTGCTTGGGCATTCTACCAGCTCGGCTTCACCAAGAACAAGGGAACCATCGACAAGAACTACCGCTACATGATGTCGGTGTCAGAGATGGAAAGCCTGAAAGACTCGACGCTGACGCAAGAGCAAATGGACGAGTTGCGCCTGACACAGTACGCCCGCCTTGCGGCTTACGCGCGTTTCTACCCTGTGAACGCCCGACTGATACTGCACGCCGCGATGCGTTGCGACGACCCGACGATGGTCGATAAGATGATTCGCGCCTCGATGATGTATGTGGGCGACAACCCTGACTATACCGCATTCTCGCAGAAACTCGAGTCGCTGATAAACTCGCAACCTGTGGCACAGAATCCACACATCATACCGTGGATGAACACCGTAGAGTGGGAAGCGCTGAAGCAGGCCATAGTGAAAGACAGCACACTGCTCAACGAAGCCGGACGGCTCACGGGAGTCGAGCCACGACTGATAACTGCCTGTCTGATAGGCGAGCAGATACGCCTGTTCAACTCAAACCGCGAGACGTTCAAGAAATATCTAGGACCTGTGAAGGTTCTTTCGGTGCAGTCGCAGTTCTCCTACGGAGTGAACGGCATCAAGAACCACACCGCCGAGGCGGTTGAGAACCACCTGAAAGACCCGTCGTCAGAGTTCTATATGGGACGCCGCTATGAGCACCTGCTCGACTTCGAGACGGAGAACCACATCGACGAACGCTACAAACGGCTGGTCGATTACCGCAACCACCTATATTCGTATATCTACACAGGCTGCATACTGCACCAGACGATGCTTCAGTGGAAGCGGGCAGGTTATGACATCAGCGACCGACCTGATATATTGTTCACGCTGTTCAACGTAGGTTTCTCTCAGTCGCACCCGAATCCAGAACCGCAATGCGGCGGCTCGCACATCAGCGTCAACGGGCAGACCTACACCTTCGGCGCCATCGGGTTCGACTTCTACTACAGCGGCGAGCTGTCCGACGCCTTCCCCTACTGGCGGCAGCGCTTCATAAGCGGCGACGGGCCATCGATGAGCCAGCAGGAGATAGCCGACATACAGGACAATATGAGCGACTGCAACCGTCCGGTGCGCGGCTCGGAGTACATCAAAGATGACGACGACCAGCAGCAACAGGCAGCAACACACCACGACGACGAAGATGAGATAACCTTCACCCCCGCGATGGCGTATTGACCTTAGTATTAACATTATCAAGGCGACCCAATAAATGTGGTCGCCTTTTTTCATTTCTAAAATTCAGAAACCTCAATTACCTCACCTTTATCGCGAACATAATCTATAAGCTCTCGGTAGAAGCGGTGGCGGGAGAGAGTTTCGATGCTGCCGATGATGATAAGTTTCATCCTGGCACGAGTCATGGCGACATTCATACGGCACAGGTCGCGGAGGAAGCCAATGGTACCGTCGTCATTGTCGCGCACCATGCTTATAACTATAACGTCGCGCTCCTGCCCTTGGAACCCATCGACGGTGTTGACTGCGATACGGCGGCGATAGCGCTTAAGGAAATAGTTCATCTTGAGCAGACGGCGAATGAGGCGTGCCTGAGCCTTGTAGGGAGTGATGATGCCGAAGTCGGTTTGACTGTCGTCGATGCGGCTCTCGCCCACCATATCAATATAGTCCTTGAGGGTATGTATGAGCAGCCGAGCCTCGTTGGGGTTGCTCTTGCTGGAGGAAAGTCCAGCGGCAACTTCGGTGAACCCCGAACCGCTTGTGTCGATCCAAGAGATCGGGCTGTCGATGGGCGAAAGGGTGCGGTCGGCCACCTCGGGAGCGGCAGTGAGCCGTCCATGGTAGAACCAGCGCGAAGGGAAACCCATGATGAGACGGTTCATGCGGTACTGTACGGTGAGCATGCTGACCGTTTCGGGTTTGGCTTTGGAGACCTTCTGCATGAGAGTGTCGGCCAAGCCGTCGCGGACCGCCTCGGGGCATTTGACGGTGGGAGGCAGCTGCTGATGGTCGCCACTGAACACCACCTTGGAACAACGCAATATGGCATTCCAGCAGGCAGGCTCGAGCGCCTGTGCCGCCTCGTCGATGAAGAGAGTGGCGAACCTGCGGTTGCCCATCACTTGGTTGGCAGCGCCAATGAGGGTGCAGGCGACGACACGCGCCTCGTCGAAAACCTCTGAATGTATCTTGATTTCAAGTTCGGTCTGACGGTAGCGGAGTTTGCGTAGGTAGGCGGCCTTGGCCTCATTCCTTGCCTCGCCACCATGCATCTCGCGCAGACGTTTGCGTATGCCCCAAAGCTCGGCATAGTCGGGATGGGCGGCATAGCGACGCTCATAGCTACAGTCGAGCATCTCGTCGCTGATACGCACGGGGTTGCCGACACGTAGCACGTTTACACCGCGCCGCATAAGCTGCTCGCTTATCCAGTCGACGGCAACATTGCTCGGTGCGGTGACAAGCACCTGATTCTCACGCTGGAGAGTTTCAATTATGGCTTCAACGAGCGTGGTGGTCTTGCCTGTACCCGGAGGGCCGTGGACGATGGCGACATCGCGGGCTTCAAGGACATGCTGAACGGCGTCGGCCTGGCTGGGATTGAGCCAAGGGCAACAGATGTGCGGAAGAGTACGAAACTCGGGTTTAACGGCACCCGCAAGCACCTCACGCAGACGGACGAAAGGCTCGTCGTCACGACGGACGGCCTCCTGCAAGGCGGATTTCATGACCTGGTAGGAGGTGGTGTCGATGCCAAGGCGAAGGCCGAGGAAATGGGCACGGGCGCTGTCGAGGATTGACTGGACGGCGTTCTGCCCGACAACACGAAGCCCCAAAGAGCCCGGTGCGACGCTGTCGATATAGCACTGATGAGGAAACTCATGTATGGAGCCACCGTCTTTCTTATAGAAGAAGCGGACGATCTTGCCCGGCTCGAACTCGTCGTTGCCGATGTCGTCGGCAGCGGTGCAGTTGACGGTGAGAATGATGTGGTCGAAGGCATTGCGATGCCACTCGACAGGCTCAACGGGATAGCGGCAGCCGGGGAACGGCTGAGAAGCCGACGGATTTAAAGACAGGGTAGAGTTCAGAAACTCCTCATACTGATGACGCTCATATTCGAACTCACGGTCGATAAGCTCGATAAGGTTCTGTAACCGTGAAGCAGAGGAATCCATGGGAATGCGTTAATGTGTTATTGCGTTAACGTGTTATTGCGTCAATGGGTGATTTCGTTAACGCGTTATATGTTATTGCGTTAATGCGTTATGTTATTAACGCGGTGGAAATTTTGCGATTACGCAATAGGGTAATTTACTATTGGTGGGTTGTCTGAACCACGCGGCTGACATCGTCGAGCTTGCAGTTGAACCAGCAGCTTTCCTTGCCGTTGTTGAAAGAGTACTTGTATTTGCCTGTGCCACATTCGGAGAACTGGTAAACCTGCCCGTTGTTGACATCAGCGACAACGTAACGATAACCTTTGGTCATCTTTTTCTGATAGACACGATAGTTTTTGTAAGTGTCCCAAGAACGTCCATTGTTAGTTTGATAATAAACAGTTATGGGTTTGTAGTAGGTCCACTCGTCGAGGTTAACCTGCTCGGTGGGCACATATTTCTTACGAGCCTCACTTTCCTCGTGCATGTTGGCGGCACGCGCCTCCTTAACCCAGCCCGCTATCATATCGTAGGGGGATGTGCAAGCCGTCATAGCCACAAGGCACAACATGAATATCAAAAGGTTAGAAACAGAACGTCCACGGTATTTCATAGTCTCATTATTAGATATTATGAAATGCAAAGATACAATAAAGTTTTTAGTTTTTAGTTTTTAGTGATAAATAATAGTTGATAAATGTTGCCATGTTGGATGCAAAGACGCAGAATAAGGTACAATCGCCCCAACCGATAAAAGCCGGCGACAAAGTGGCGATAGTGGCCACAGCACGGAAGATTTCGGAGGCAGAGCTGGATCCAGCGAAAAGACTTTTCGAGTCGTGGGGGCTTAGAGTCGTTCTACCTAAAAACATATACGCCGAAGACAATCAGTTTGCCGGGAACGACGAACAGAGAGCCGCAGACCTACAGTGGGCATTAGACAACGAGGAGGTGAAAGCAGTGGTTTGCGCACGAGGCGGGTACGGAACGGTGCGTATCATAGACCAAATAGATTTCACGCAGTTTGCCAAGAGTCCCAAATGGGTGGTGGGATATAGTGACGTGACGGTGATACACTCGCACATACAGACCAACCTGGGCATCGCGACACTGCATGCCACTATGCCGCTGAACATACCAGATGACGCGGTGGCTAGAAGTTATCCGTCAATAGAGGCGCTGAAAAGAGCGCTGTTTGAGGTAAAGGCGGAATGTTTGACGGCGGCACACCCGCTGAACCGAAAAGGCGAGGCAGAAGCGGTCGTGGTGGGAGGCAACCTTTCGATACTGTACAGCCTGTGCGGGTCGGCAAGCGACATCGATACAGAAGGCAAGATAC
The DNA here is from genome assembly GCA_017618625.1 of Bacteroidales bacterium. The sequence goes on from JAFZTV010000020.1 coordinate 33,611, forward strand.
TATTCATAGAGGACCTTGACGAATACCTTTATCACATTGACCGCATGATGCAGAACCTGAAAAGGACCGGAAAACTGAAAAGGCTGAAGGGACTTATCGTAGGCGGCATGACAGACATGCACGACAACACCATTCCGTTTGGGAAGACGGCGGAAGAGATAGTGATGGATGCGGTGAAAGGATATGACTATCCCATTTGTTTCAACGCGCCCTTCGGGCACATCGGAACCGAAAACAAAGTGCTGATACTCGGAGTGAAACTCACCATGCAAAGTTACAGCGACGGCACATTCACGTTGTCGCAGACGATGTCAAAATGACAACGAAGAGTGCAAGTTAAAACTTTTTTAGTACTTTTGCACCCCGTAACAATCAATAAACCGACTGATGAAACATCTAAGCATCATTTGTCTAATAGTCCTGGTGGCGGTAACGAGCGCGTGCAACAAGACGCAGAAAACGCAATATGTGGGAGAATGGAAAGTGACGAATATCTCGACTGACGGAAAGAAATGGGACAGCGCCATACTGCCCGACGAAGAGATGACGTTGACGATAGACAAGAATCAGACAGTGAAGCTGAAGATGGGAGACTTTGAGGAGACCGCAAATTGGCACACCGACGACAAGGGCGACATATTGATGGGCGAGCAAACCGCCTCGCTTGACGACGCGGGGAACCTTGTGGCGGAACTCAACGGAATGTTAGTGCGGTTTGAGAAAAATTAGCTAGACGGTGAACAAGCGACAGCTTTTTGCGATACTGTTGGGGATTGTGTTTTTGCAGTATTTTGCTGCAAGCAATTTCTTCATACACTCGCACAAACTGCCCACACGGATAATCGTCCACTCGCACCCGTTCCCGGACAAACCCCATAACCATACCGACAATCAGATAGATTGCTTGGACCTTCTCTCGGAGGCCACCTGCGTGACAACACAGCAGGTTAACGCACCCGACTTTGTAGCCGACATAATACGCACCATAGGCGGTGCGTGGATCGTGGCCGACGGACAACGGCCGGATGTCGGAATTATGTCGCTGCGGGCACCGCCGACATGCTGAAAATATTTTGAATGGAGTGGGCAAAAGAATCGCAGCCACTCCTAAAGGATATTTTTAAGTTATTTCATTTTTATTTCAATTACATGAAAATAAACTACAGCTGTGTAGTTGCAGCTTCAATCATATTGTTTTTCACGGGTGCCTGCCGTAACAAAGGAGGCGAGACAACAGAAAACGCGAACTACAAATTCGTTGCCAACGACACAATAGAGCTATCGGAGGAATCGAATCTGATAGGGAAACTGGAGACCGCAACGGTGACGCTGAGCACGTATGCGGCGAGCATAAAGACCACGGGCGTAATAACTCCAATACCGACGCAGTATGCGGAGATAGCGGCACCGCTGCCCGGACGCACGGTAAAGAGCCATATACGCATAGGGCAGACGGTGAGGAAAGGCAGCCCGCTGTTTGACATAGCATCGTCTGAGTATTCGGAGATTGCTAAAAGCTACGCACAGAGCCGCAGCGAGATGCAGCAGGCAGAGAGAGCTCTGAACCGCGTGAAAGACCTGTATAACAACCACGTGGCATCGAGCAAGGAGCTGGAGGAGGCTCAGACGGCATTCAACATAGCCAAAGAGGAGTTTAACCACTCGGTGGCCGTGGCTAGAGAATATCAAATCAACACAGAGAGCCTGACCGTGGGGCAGCCGATGACAGTGCGGTCGCCAGTGGACGGAAAGGTGCTGAAAAACGAAATAGTGATAGGCGAGTATCTGAAAGAAGACGCCGAAGCAAAGGTGATAGTGGCGAATTTGGACAAGGTGTGGCTCAAGGCAAACATCAGCGAGAAAGAGGCGCCGCTGGTGGGAGATGTGAACAGTGTGGATATACGCACGGTGGCCAACGGCGACAGTGTGCTGCATGGAACCATAGTGTATGTGGGCGGGATGCTGGATCCCGAGACCCGCACCTTGCAGACCATAATAGAGTGCGACAACAGCAAGGGAAAACTGATGCCGAACATGTATGCCGACCTAACGCTGTATATAGCCGAGAGAGAGAGCATAGTGATACCGAAAGAGGCGGTGCTGCAGAGCGGCGAAGGACGATATGTGTTGCGGAAGGTGGGCGAACGACGGTATTGCAAGACATACGTGACGGTGCAGACGGCAGGCGAAGGCGGACTGCTGGTGCTTGACGGGCTGAAAGCCGGTGACGAGATAGTGACCAAGGGTGCATTCTACCTTATAGACAACCAATAAGGAGGGTCGGCCATGATAGACAAGATAGTAAGCTGGGCGCTGGGGCACAGAGTGCTCATGGCGGTCATTTTCGGAGCCTTGTGCGGCATAGGAATAATTGCATGGCGAGCACTTTCGATAGACGCCTATCCAGACATATCGGACACGACGGTGCAGATAGTGACGCAAGTGCCGGGACTAGCCACCGAGGAGATAGAGCAGCAGATTACCATACCCGTAGAGAGAGCTGTGGCGGGCATACCCGACCTAGTCACGATGCGCAGCAAGAACTCGTTCGGAATATCGACGGTGGTGCTGGTGTTTGACGACCGAGTTGACGACTACTGGGCGCGACAACGAGTAACCGAACGGCTGACGGGCATAGAACTGCCATACGACGCGGTGCCGGAGCTGAACCCGCTGACGGCTCCGACAGGCGAGATATACCGCTATGTGCTGGAATGTAAGGACGGAAGCCACGACCTGAGGAGCCTTACGGACATACACAAATGGACAGTGATACCGTATCTGAGGCAGATACAGGGCATAGCCGACGTGAGCAACTATGGCGGCATCACGACGCAGTATCAGCTGGAACTTTCGCCCGACAAGATGACGGAGTACGGCATATCGCTCTCGGACGTAGTGGAAAAGATAGAGCAGAACAACATCAACGCCGGCGGAAGCCTGCTGTCGGAAGGAAGTCTGAGCTATGTGGTTCGTGGAATAGGACTGGTAAGCGACCTTGAGACACTGGGGAACATAGTGGTGAAAAGCAACGACGGAATACCGGTGTATCTAAAAGACCTGGGAGATTTGAAATACGGCAATCTGGAGAGGAAGGGAGTACTGGGATATGTGGATGACGAGAACTCGTATGACGACGCAGTGGAGGGGATAGTTCAGATGCTCAGAGGCGAGAACCCGTCGGATGTGCTGGACAAGGTACACAAAGCGGTGGACGAACTGAACAACGGGATACTGCCGCAGGGAGTGGAGATACACCCGTTCCTGGACCGCACACACCTGGTCAACCAGACCCTCAACACGGTGAGCCACACCCTGCTGATAGGCATGTTTCTGGTGATAGTGATACTGTTCATCTATCTAGGCAACCTGCGAGGAGCGGTGATAGTGGCGATAACGATACCCATCTCGCTGCTGATAGCCTTCATATTGATGAAGATAACTGGCATACCGGCCAACCTACTGTCGCTGGGAGCGATAGACTTCGGAATCTTGGTCGATGGCTCGATAGTGATGATGGAGACGATACTAAAGAAACGCGAGCGGAACCCAGAAGACGAGCTGACCGTTGACCAAGTGAACAAACGCGCCAAGGACGTAGCCCGCTCCATTTTCTTCTCGACAATAATCATCATAACCGCATACATGCCGCTGTTTGCCTTCGAGCATATAGAGCGTCGCCTCTTCACACCGATGGCATACACGGTTGGATATGCGTTGGTAGGGGCCCTGCTGACGGCACTGCTGCTGACGCCGACGCTGTCGTATATGGCCTACCACAAGCCGAGGAAGGTGTATCGCAACAAATGGCTTGAGCGGCTGACGACGTGGTACACAGGAGTGACGGAAAAGCTGCTTGACAAGACGCGCATGGTGGTGACGGTGCTGGTAGTGACACTGATTGGCGCGGCGGTGCTGTCGATTACGGTGGGCAAGGACTTTCTGCCGACACTTGACGAGGGGTCGGTGTGGGTGCAGGTGCAGCTGCCGCCGGGACTTTCGATAGAGCAGTCAAAACAGATGTCGGACGAGCTGCGCAACCGATTGAAAGAGTTTGACGAGACCTCGTATGTCACGACCCAGCTGGGCAGAGACGACGAGGGAGCCGAGTGTTTCTCACTGTCGCACGTGGAGGTGGGTGTAGGGCTGAAGCCATACAACACCTGGAAGTCGCACCGCAGCAAGGCTGAGCTGGTGGCGGCGATGTCGGACACCATAAACTCGATGCCGGGCTACACGGCGGGATTCTCGCAACCTATTATAGATATGGTGATGGACCAGGTGGCAGGCACGCACAGCGACCTGGCACTGAAAATATATTCGGACGACCTGGACGCCACCCGCAGCACGGCGGAGAAGATCGTGAGCCTGCTGGAGAAGATACCCGGAGCAGGAGACGTGGCCATAGACCAGGAGCCCCCGACACCGCAGCTGCAGATTTCGGTTGACCGACAGCGGATAGCGCAGTACGGGCTGAACGTGTCGGACGTGACCGACCTGATAGAGATAGCGATAGGCGGTAAGGCAGTGTCGCAAATATATTCGGGCAGCAAGGTGTATGACATCACATGCAGATATGCCGAGAAATACCGCGACACGCCAGAGAAGATAGCCGCACTGACGCTGACGACGCAAGACGGAGTGAAGGTTCCGCTGTCAGCGGTGGCGGAGGTAAAGACAGCCCTTGGAGCGAGCACCATAATGCGAGAGATGGGACGCAGATACACGCTCGTGAGACTGAACCTTAGAGGCTCGGACCTGACGACCTTCGTAAACGAAGCCAACAGGCTAATAGAGCAGAATATAGAGTATGACCACGAGAACGTACACCTGCAATGGGCCGGACAATTTGACAACCGCAACCGCGCGTTCAGCCGCCTAGCGCTGGTCATACCGCTCACGCTGATAGTGATGTTCATACTGCTGATACTGGCGTTCGGGAAGGTAAGACAGGCAGCGCTGCTGATGTCGGTGGTGCCGCTGGCGCTATTTGGCGGCATGCTGGCGCTGAACATACGAGGGATGACATTGAACGTGTCGTCGGCGGTGGGATTCATAGCCTTGATAGGCGTGGCAATACAAAACGGTGTCATCATGATAACGCATATCAACAACCTGCGCAACGAAGGCAAAGAGCTAAGAAAGGCGGTGGTGAGCGGAGCGGCACACAGGATGAGGCCGGTGCTGCTGACGGCCTCGGTGGCGGTGCTGGGACTGTTCCCCGCTTCGATATCGACGGGCATAGGCAGCGACGTGCAGAGACCGCTGGCTACGGTGATAGTATATGGCCTGCTGTTTGCGACGGTGATAACGCTGTTCATACTACCGACAATATATTATTTGACCGAGAAGAGAAAAGAAAAAACAAAAATTTGAGTTATTTAAAGAGCACAGGTTCTTTTGAACCGTGAGCGAAAAGACTTATAAGAGCCATGAAAAGATTTTTTATAATCCTGCTTTCGTTTTTCAGTTTTCAAATATCGATTAGCCAGACGCTGACGTATCGGACATATATCGACTCGGTGCTGGCAAACAACCAGGCGTACCGAGCAGAGCAGCTGAACGTGCCTATGAGCGAGGCGCAGCTGAAGGCGTCGCGGTCGATAGGGAACCCGTCGCTGAGCGTGGAGTATGGCAACAACAGCGACTGGGGAATACAGATGGGCCAGTCGCTGGACATAGGGGTGTCGCAGCCGATAACCTTCGGAGTGGTGAAGGCACGGAAACAGGTAGCACGCAACGAAGTGGCGATGGCCACCAGCAACTTAGAAGGCTATCTACTGGAGCTGAAGGAGGAGGCTACGAAAGGATTTCTTGACGCACTGCTGGCACGCGACCTGGCGACGACGGCACGACAGACATACGAACAGATGCAGCAACTGGCGGAAGGCGACAGCCTACGGTTTGCGAAAGGAGACATATCGGAGCTGGACATGCTGCAGACGAGAATAGAGGCGCGCATGGCACATCAAGACTATATGGCGAGCCAGGCGGAATACAGCAACGCGCTGGTGACCCTAGACCAGATGGCCGGCAACCCAAGGAGAGGCACGACGGCAGTGACAGGAGAACTTCGTAACCCCGGAGGAGAATACAACATTGGAGAGCTGACCCGACAGGCGCTGGAGAGACGCCCCGACCTGCAAAGCGCACGTCAGGCGGTGACGCTGGCCGAAAGCCAAGGAAAACTGACGAGAAGAGAACGGCTGCCAGAAGCAGAGCTGTCGCTGGGGGTGTCGCTGAATTCGAGGGTGAGAAACGAAGAGGCACCAGCACCGGAGTTTATAGGCTACACGGCGGGATTGTCGCTACCCCTACCCTTCTCGAACGCGAACAAAGGGAGCATACGCGCGGCACAGCTGACGACACAGCAGGCGAAACTGCAAGAGGAGGCGACAGAGAAACAGGTGGAGAGCGAGATACTGCAGGCCTACAACCGATACCTGCTGGCGCAGAAGAACGCACAGACGTACACGGCAGAGCTCATAGGAGACGCCGAGACGATAGTGCAGGGACGGATATACGCATACGAACGCGGAGAGACCTCGCTGATGGAGGTAATCAACGCGCAGCGTACATATAACGAAGTGAGGAAAAGCTACGCCGAGGCGATGCACGAATGTATGACGGCGTGGGTGGAACTGCTGAAATGCAGCGGAACGATGGAATCGGTTGATTTCTAAACGCCGACTGCAAACCTCAGACAAGCAAGACGGACCGACTAGCGACGGATGACTTCCCAAAAATCGAGCGGAAGGCAGATATTCTTGACATCTACAGCATCAACGAAAAGAGGTGCGACATCGGAGACTTTGTAGCCGGCGATGCCGCATCCGATTCGAGTGACTAGGAAGGTGAGCTCGGGATGCTGGCGGGCGAAGTCGATGAATCTATTGATATTGTCGCGCATGGCGTCGATACCCTCCATGGTGGAGATGGCGTAGCTCTGCCCCTGCAGGCCGTCGCCTTGACCGAGGATGGCTCCGAAACGCTGCATGGCGGTGTAGGCAGCTCCGCCACCATGCATACCGGCGGCATTACTGCCGAAGACGAATATATGCCCCTTTTCGAGAGAGGAGATACGGTCGGGGGTGATGCGGTTATGATAGTCGACGAGTTTGAGAAGGTTGGAATCGGAAGAGTTTTTCATTGTGCGAATTTTTGTACAAAGTTACGAAGTGTTTCGGAAATTGTAAAATATTTTGCACTACAGGCTGAGAAATTGTTAAAAAACGAACGATTTGTCTCCGCCCACATTCGTTCGTCCCCAATTTGTCTTAGGTTCGTCCCTAACGGGCGGAAAGCGGCTCCTAGTTGTGTAGTAGATTTCTCTTACTTGTATCCTACATTTCTCCTAGTTGTCTCCTACATTTGTCTTAGCATAGTCTTACTTTTGTCTTAGTTGTTATGCACTTTTGTAGGAGGTAGAGAGCACCTAGAGAGCAGGTAAAGAGCACTTGGGGCCTAGAAACCGATAACATGTATGAAAAATATTCGTATATTTGCAGTGGTGTTGAAATCGTATTCCAGTTAGAAAAAATTTGCTATTCAACAATACTTAAAATCAATATATTACAACAAAACAATAAAAAAAGTTAGGGGTGCGTGACGGTTTTGGAGTTTTTATGCAACAAACTATATAGAGAAGGGTAAAAAAACGCCGTTTAAACATAAAGTACACTTGGAGCACCACAACAGATAGAAAACACAGGGTTGAAACAAGGAGGACAAAAAGAACGGGAATACATGGCGATGCTCGACAAGTGCCGAGGATTGATATCCAGCCTATGTGTGGTGCACCAAAACAACCTGGACGTAGATTATGACGACATACAACAAGACATAAGGGCCAACCTGTGGCTGAGCTACGAATCGTTTGAGGGCAAGAGCTCGCTGACGACATGGGTATACAAAGTAGCGTTGAACACGATATACCTGCACTACAGGCGTCAACGATACCGGCTGAGGACGGAACACCAACCAACGGAGAACCTGAACACGATAGCAGACAAGAAAGACAACGAACTGACGGAACAACTGTATAAACTGATAGACCAACTGGAAACGGATGAGAAGACAATAATTACGATGTATCTGGAGCGACTGACGCAGAAAGAGATAGGCGAAGTGCTGGGATTGAGCGAGGACACGGTGAACGGACGGATAAGAAGAATTAAAAAGAAACTGAAAGAACTAAACGACCATGACAACGGAGAGAGATAAAATAGACGAGATGTTTGCGGCCTACAGGCGACAAGCGGAGCAAATCGGGCAGCAGAAGGGACCTGAACCCGCAGAGCAACGGAGGCGCAGAAGCAGCCAATTCAGCCGTAAGCTGTGGGGCTACAGGCTGACGCTGGCGGCAGACACGGCGCTGACGGGAGTGCTGGTGTGGCTGCTGTGCACACATGTTTCGAACGGAGGAGACCTGCTGGCACTGCTGACCACGGGAGTTTTGATAGCGATACACGCTGTGACGGTGGTGAGGAGGCTTGTGGAGCTGAAACGACACCACCCCGCAACGACACAGCCCGAGGAGATGCTGAAGTACACAATAAAGAACGAGGAGAAACGCAACCAGCCGGTGGCGATATTGAGCAGGAAGGTGACGATTGCGGCGGCGACGGTGGCGATACTGGCCATAAGCATAGTGCCGTTGTACAACGGGCCGACGATGTCGGCAATGAGGATAGGCGAGAGAGCGGAGATTATAAAGAGCATAGACATGGTGCTGACGAGAGCGGTGGCCAGCGAAGGGTGGGATGAGATAGGAGGATAGCCGACGATGGTCTGGGTGAACGCGTCCATATAAATTAGTATTGAACATCACATATAATAGAACGATTTGAAAAAAGGACTGACAATAGCTTACTATGTAGCCGCAATCCTCGCGGTAGGCGGGATATTGGCGATGCGTCTGATACCGCGGACGCTGCCGCTAGAGCAATGCAGCGCCTTGTATCAACGCTACCACACAGTGACGGGAGTGGATGCGTCGTTTGTGCAGGGGTTCAGGGTGAACGACACGATAAGCGTAGATGTCACTCTGCTGGAGGCGAAGACGGACTCGGCATGGACAGGGCTGAAGGATGATTTTGGGATAATCGACCTGCCGCCGGAGTTTGACGAGTTTGACGAGAAGGCTGACGAGAACACAATAATGTCGTGGCGCACACCGAAAGACAACCCGTACACGAGAATAGAGTATGGCACAGCAAGAACGGACGACTGGTGCGTAGCTGTGTCGGTGTATAGACGGAATGTGGTTGTATTCCACACAAAGAACGAGTCAGAGCTGACGGTGGTGCTAGCGCATCTCTTCAAAACGATTTCACCAAAAACACAACCAATATGAGGAACACCATTACCAAATTCGCATTAACGGCAGCGTTAATCATTTTGTCAACAGGCTGTCAGAAAGAAGAAATGATTGAACCAGAGCCCACGGCGACGGAGACAACGGCAAGCAAGGCCGGGAGGTGCCAAACAACGGTGTATTACACGGTGGACGGCGTGATGCGGAACATGACGTACAGCAGCGACACAGAGTGGTATCACTTCATGACGCAGATGACGGCGCTTGCGCGTGAAGGACACGCCATCACGCTTTCGAACAAACGAGACCGCCCGGACCCCGGCTCAGTGTTGGAGACAATCGTTTACAACACAAGGATAGAATCGGACGCGATAGCGTGGTGCAAGAAGATGAGCCACAGCGGGTACACGGTGGCGATAAGATACTATGCGGACACCAAGTTGTACCACTGCCTGGCGACGCGACAGAAGGGGAAGCTGAACTGCGGCGAGGTGACGATGGAAAGAGTAATGAGATAGGAAAAGTTTGCTTTCCGTCGATTTTCGTATCTTTGCAGCGTCAAACACACCAATAGATGCTGCTCATTTACACGCCCAGAATAACCAACAGGCTCGGCTATACGCTGAACGTGATGTTTAGGTACATGCTGAGCACTGAGTTTACAATTACCACAAACGCAGCCACATTTGAGAAACACGAGGGAGCGAAACTGGCGTATGGGCCGAACCGACTGGCAGAGGGTGCGCCATTCGTGAGAGCGAAGGGCCTGCTGTTCGAGACAAACATGGCCGAGCAAGAACTGCGTCCATACAAGGAAGACGGCCTAGCAAAACTGTTTCCAACATACGACAAAAGCTCGGACATAAATTTCGACCCGTTTGCGGCAGCGTTCTATATGCTGACGCGCTATGAGGAATACATGCCGCACAGGAACGACGAGCACGGACGCTTTATGGCGCAGGAGAGCATAGCCTACAAGGAGGGATTTCTGCAGCAGGCCGTGGTGGACCGCTGGGCCTTGGAGGTGAGAGACGCCATATTGAAATATTACCCCGACTATGCGTTTGCAGAACGTAAATACGAGTTTGTGGAGACGGTGGACATAGACGCCGCCTACTGCTACAAAAACAAAGGGTTAGTGCGCACGCTTATGGGCATAGGTCGTGACTTGGTGAAGAAAGAATACCACGCCGAGCTGAGGGAACGGCTGCAAGTGCTACGCGGAAAGGAGGCAGACCCATTCGACACTTTCGACTACATACTCTCGTTCAAGAAACGCCACCGCGACATGCACCTGATATTCTTTGTGTTACTGGGGGACTATGGCGTGTATGACAAGCCTATATCGTTCCTCAACAACGAATTTCAGGACTTACTAAAACACCTATGCGACTATGCGAAAATAGGGATACACCCGTCGTACAACTCGATGAGCAAGCCGCACCTGATAGACATAGAGATGGAACGGTTGTCGGACATAGTGCACCGGCGAATAGTGCGCAGCCGATTCCACTTCCTGAGACTGCAGTTCCCACTCTCGTACAGGTCGCTGATAAAGGCCGGCATAAAACACGACTACACGATGGGGTATGCGGACACGCCTGGATACAGAGCAGGAACGGCGACACCATATCCGTTCTACGACCTGAGCCGAGACGAAGAGACACAACTGACTGTGCATCCTTTTATACTGATGGACACTACGCTGCAGAAATACATGGCGCTGAAACCAGCCGAAGCCAAGAAGGTCATCAGGAAACAAATAGACGAGGCGAAGGCGGTGGGAAGCGTGTTTAACTGCATTTGGCACAACCAGAACCTGTGCGACCTGTACGGCTGGGCCGGATGGCGCGAGGTGTATGAGGATATGATTGAGTATGGTATGAGTTTTTAGTTTCAAGTTTTTAGTAATTTAAATCCGAATGAACTACAAGACCAAATTGCACGAGATAAAGGCTTTCGTCTTTGACTTCGACGGCGTCATGACAGACGGAGCTGTGTGGATGTACGCCGACAAAGAGACGGTGAGAGCGGGGAATATAAAAGACGGATACGCAATACAATATGCCATAAAAAAAGGGTATATCGTGACGGTGATATCAGGTGCGACATCTCTGAGCATAGACAACAGGATGGAGTCGCTGGGAGCGCCGAAGATATATACCGGAGCAGCGAATAAACTTGAGGTGTATAGACAGTTTATGGCTGAGCATGGGCTGCGGAAAGAAGAGGTGCTGTATATGGGTGACGACATACCTGACTATGAGGTGATGAAAGAGGCGGGAGTAAGCTGCTGCCCATCCGACGCGGCGACGGAGATAAAGGAGGTGGCGGACTACATTTCGCTGTACGCCGGAGGGCATGGATGCGTGAGGGACGTGATAGAACAGACACTCAGACTTCACGGCAACTGGTTCCATCCAGACGCGGTGAACTGGTAACAAATCGAAAACATAAAATTGGAGAAAAGGAATATCATATTCAAACCCAGGTTCACAGCCGTATGTAGATGGCTGGTGGTGTTGGTGCTGATTGCTGCGACGTGGGATTCGGCGGCACAGAACTTCTCGAGCGAAGACACGGTGACAGAATACAACGTGACGGCGACCTACTATGCCGACAAATTCGTAGGACGCAAGACTTCGAGCGGTGAGATATTCACACAAGACAAATACACTGCGGCACATCACACGATAAAGTTCGGCACGCTGGTGCTTGTGACCAACCCGAAAAACGGGAAACAGGTGATAGTGAAGGTTAACGACCGGTGTCCGAGACGAACCGTGATAGACCTTACCCGAAAAGGGATTGGTGCCATAGGGATAAAAGGGTCGGGCAAAGTGACGATAAGGATATTGCCCAAAACGTATCAATATGCATGGGAACACCAGGACGAGTTAAGAGAGCTTGAGAGCGGACGGCTGGTACTGACAACTAACGCGGAAGCGACCATGGAAAGCAGACCCGCAGAAGATGGCAGCCAACAAGAGAAAGCCACGACCACGCCGATAGAGAAGGCATCTCAGGAAAAAGCACAAACACCCCCAAATAAGCCCGAGACACAGGTGAAAAAAGAGGGGCCGAAAAAGTACGACCTCCTGCTTGCGACAGGAATACCACGAGCGCAAGCCGAACGGCAGACAAACAAACTGCCTATGCACCTGAGAGAAAGCGTTCAGCTGAAGCCAGACCAAGCGAGCGGAAAGCTGAAAATGATACTCTCGTTAGGAGCCTCCGAGAGAAAAGCAAAAGCAACCCAACAAACGCTAAAGCGGAGTTTCCCGAATTGCCAACTGATAACAAGCGAGTGACAAAAACGCGGCACAACGGCAATACAGGGTAAAAAAAAGCAATCTCAGAGCTTTTATAAATAAATAATATTCAGTGTTTTAACAAAGATTAATTGTTTTTTTAGCAAAAAATCATTGTTTTACAAATATTTATTGTTATTTTTGCACATTCAAAAAAGTGTAGCCTCTCCTGTGTGGAGAGCACTTGCGTGTAGATACGCATACTAACTGGAACGCACAAATAACAGAAACGACGTGAAGAGCAGCCTAACAAAAATCATAACGATAGCCATAATCCTCATTGGCGTGTCATATTCAGCGTCGGCCCAGCAGGAGGCACAGTTTACGCAGTACATGTTCAACAGACTATCGTACAACCCTGCCTATGCGGGTAGTTCTGGATCGATATGCGCCATGCTGCTCTATCGTAACCAGTGGTTGGGATTGAAATTGGACAAACCCGTTGCAAGCGAGCAATACCACGCCGGATCGACACCTTCGGACTACCTTTTCTCGTTCGACATGCCGGTTAAGTTCCTGCACGGCGGCATTGGTTTGACAGTATATGCCGAGACAATAGGCTACAACCGCGCCATATCGGCCAGCATCGACTATGCGTTCAGGATGTACTGGGGACCCGGAAACCTTTCGTCAGCAGTTGAAGCGAACCTGTTCAACAGCACACTCGACTATTCGCAGCTGGTAGGTTCGGACGATTTCACGGGCAACTACTATGAACCCGTACAAGCCGCAGGAGACCCCCTGCTGGCACAGAGCGACAAGCAGTCGGATTTTCTGTTCGACATATCCACAGGTTTGTACTACCAAATACCTGGAACGTTCTATGTTGGTTTGTCGGCAAAGAACCTGCTGGCATCGAAGAGCGAAACTTTGAACTACAGAAACTCAAGGGTGTTCTACCTGCACGGCGGGTATGAGTTTGTATTCCCTTCGAACCCGTCGTTCAAACTGAAACCGTCGGCATTGGTAAAAACTGCGAACTTCTCGGTGTTCCAAGCTGACATTTCGTGCCTGCTCGACTACCAAGGAACGGTGTGGGGCGGTCTCAGCTATCGTATATTCGACGCCGTTTCGATTCTTGCCGGCGTGCAATGGAAGAAACTGCAAGTGGGTTTGGCCTACGACCTTACAACCACAAGACTTGGAACATTCAAATCGGGACGCAGCGCAGGCTCGATTGAAATATATCTGAAGTACTGCTTCAAGGTGATAATACCGCAGAAGAAACCGTCGGTGTATCGCAACACCCGCTACCTACTCTAGCACCACTTCAGAACGACTTATCAGGATGAAAAAAAACGTGCAAACTGTTATTAACAAAAAATTAAAGAAACTGTTAAAGGTTACTAAAAGAAACGGCTGTCAGTAACATTTTTAACAAACTGACGTTAAAAACCAAGAAAAGGCGTGGAAAAAGCCACGAACAAAAACAATCATTGAAAAATATAAAGAAAGACAATATGAAAAAGATCCTTCTCGCGTTCGCAAGCATCGTACTACTTTGGGGATGCAACTCCACCGAAAAAGGAGAACTGGTAGGAGTACAGAACCGTCCGTACTTTGAGGACATAGACCTCCGCGGCATGGTTTTCATCGCACAGGGCAATTTCAGTATGGGTGCCGGCGCACAGAACACCACGTACGGAGTTCCGTCGCAACCCAGAACAATGCAGGTAACCTCGTTCTTCATGGATGAGACCGAGATTACGAACAACGAGTATCGCCAGTTTGTCAACTTCGTGACAGACTCGATAGCCCGTCGTATGCTCGGAGAGGCCGGTATGGAGGGATTCCTGATTGAGGAAGACCAGTATGGCGAGCCTATAGAGCCTGCACTGTTGAACAAGAAGACCAAAATACGCTGGGACGACCAGGAGACCCGCGAAGCATTAGAAGAGCTCTACTATGCAGAGAAGGACCGTTTCTACGGTCGTCGCGACATCGACCCATCGAAACTCAACTATGAGTACTACTGGATCAACTACGACGGACGCAACAACGCCAAGCACGGTGACGGCGCTGCATTGAAGGAGGAAACCACAAATATTAAGGAAGAATATCGCGGATCTATGTTCACCAGCCGTCCGAAAGGCCTCAACAGCCGTTCGACCTTCATCAAGAAAGAGCTTGTCAACATTTATCCCGACACACTGTGCTGGGTGCACGACTATACATATAGTATGAACGAGGACTTCACCCGCCAGTATTTCAAATCGCCCGCATACGACAACTATCCTGTTGTTGGTATCAGCTGGGTTCAGGCAAAAGCCTTCTGCATCTGGCGTTCTAACTTCCTGAACAACTATCTTGGAAGCATCGATTATACGGAGATGAACGACTTCCGTCTGCCGACCGAGGCCGAGTGGGAGTATGCAGCACGCGGCGGTATGTCGCAGCAGACCTATCCTTGGGGCGGACCATACGTGCGCAACCCGAACGGATGCTTCCTGGCCAACTATGAGCCTCTGAAGGGCGCATACGACGATGACGGTGGCGTGAAGACCCTTATGGTCGGACACTATGCACCGAACGACTACGGTCTGTATGATATGGCCGGCAACGTGGCTGAGTGGTGCCTGGATGCCTACAACGAGGCAACCTACATCGTAACCAACGCACTGTCTCCTTACTACAACTATGACGCGCAGGACGACGCTCCTCTCGCTATGAAACGTAAAGTTATCCGCGGCGGTTCATGGAAAGACCAGAAATTCTTCATCCAGGTTCAGACGCGTACCTACGAGTTCCAGGACACCAGCAAGTCGTATATCGGATTCCGTTGCGTTCAGCCTTATCTGGGCCGCGTGAAGGGCGACAACCTGAAATCAGCTTCGAACGTATATTAATAGTATAAGCTGACACATATTATAATAAAGGAAAACATACATCAAAATAATAAGTAACACTAAAAACAAAAAACTATGAGCTTTATTGACAAACTCGTACGCAGTAAGTCCTACAAAACATTCATGGGTTATCTATATGGATGGGGTGCCGGTATCGTTATCTTCGGAGCCCTGTTCAAAATTAACCACTGGCCGGGCGGTACCATCATGCTTATCATCGGTATGGGTACTGAGGTTATAATCTTCTTCATGTCTGCGTTCGAGCCTCCACACAAAGAGTTCGACTGGACATTGGTTTATCCTCAGCTGGCCGGAATACTTCCTGGCGAAGAGGGCAAACCCGTAGAGGGAGAAGAAGCCATGGAAAACCTGCTTGAAGGACAGGAGGAGGAGGAAGAAATCGTAGCCAGCGACCCGTTGACTCAGCAGCTTAACAAGATGCTTGAAGACGCCAACATCAGCCCCGATCTTATCGAGCGCCTGGGTGTCGGAATGAGCAACCTCGCCGACTCGGCAGCTTCGATGAACAACATGGCCACCGCCACAGCTGCCACCGACAAATTTGTATCAAACATGGACACCGCTGCCGAGCAGGCCGGCTTGCTCTATCAGAGCATGAAGGACGCTCCCGAAGCAGTTGCCACCCTTTCGAACATATACAAAGAGACCGCACAGTCGCTTAGCGCAGGTGATGTGTCGTATGTTGACGAGATGAAGAAGATGGCCAGCAGCCTCTCCTCTATCAACGCCATGTACGAGATGCAGCTGCAGAATTCGACTGCACAGCTCGAAGCAACCAAAGAAGTTCAGGACAAGATGCAGAGCATGATGAACAACTTCGCCGACTCTGCAGAAGGCGTGCTGAAATACAAACAGCAGGTCGATGCACTTACCAAAAAAGTGGCCGAACTCAACAATGTCTATGGCAACATGCTTGCCGCCATGCAGACACGTATCTAATTTTTTAGTGTTCAACGCTGCATGAAGGAGCGTTGAAGGTGAGAACGAAATAAAATCATTAAAACAACCACTAAAAAAGAAAGATAGACTATGGGTGCAACAAACTGCCCGGAAACCCCGAGGCAAAAAATGATACAGATGATGTACATCGTGTACACCGCTATGTTGGCGCTGAACGTGTCAGCGGAGGTGCTTGCCGGTTTTAAAACGGTCGGTGACGCCATCAACGTCTCCAATATCGCTATCAGCGAGAAGGTGACGGACTTCTATAACGGCTTTGAAGAAGCATACAAGAATAACCCCGAAAAGACACAGGAAAGCTGGGACAAGGCAAAGCAAATCCATAAGGAAACACAGGATTTATTGCACTATATTGATACCCTGCGTCATGGATTCTTTGCATACATTCAACAGTCTGTCAGTTATACGAATGCCGAAGGTAAGACCATAAAGCTTCAGCTGAACGACGAGAACAAGCAGCCGCTATTCGACACTGTCCGAAAGGCGTTGATCGAAGGCAAGTTTGATTGTATGACCAAGGCCGATGACACACACGGTGGAGCTACTTATTTCCTCGCTCCTGAGGACGGAAGCGGTTTCAGCGATGTGGATAAAGGGGCTGAAAACTGTCGTGCAGCAAAACTCAAGAAAAAGATTCTTGATTATAAAGCCACTGTGAACAAGATTCTGGGAGAAGATTCTATTCCGCAGAAAAACATGGGTCTTGCAGTGGAAGGCAAATTTGTCAACGCCGAAAAAGACTCGCTTGATTGGGAGAACTTCACTTTCAACGGCACACTTGCCATTGCCGATATGGTTATTATGGCTCGTATGAAAGGTGAACTATTGACCCTTGAGAACGACGTGTTGAAAAAACTCTACGACAAAATCAGCGCCAACGACTTCAAGTTCGACAAGGTCACTGTGATTTCCCGTCCTACCGCTTCTTATATCATTCAGGGTGGCAAATATGAGACCCGTGTGAACATCGGTGCCTACGACTCACGCGCAACATTTACCGCCAACGTGAACGGGTCAACGCTCACGAGCGATGAAACGGGATCGGTGGTATATACCGCAGCATGCACCACACCTGGTGAAAAGAAGGTACACGGAACCATCTACGTGAAGAAGGACAACGGTCCTGCCGAGGAATACGAATTCGACGACAGTTACTTCGTAGCACCTCCTGTGGCTGTGGTCGCACTGACGAAGATGAACGTGGTTTATGCCGGTATCGACAACCCGGTATCCATCTCTGTGCCCGGTGTTGACTCACGTAACGTGATACCCGTGGTGGCAGAAGGAGCCGCAACGATAACCAAAGACCCCGCAGGAAAAGCAGGAGACTATATCATCAAAGCTTCGAAGATGGGTAAGATTAAAATCCGTGTCGATGCCAAGATGGAAGGTGGCGGAACCAAGACCATGGGTGAGCAGATGCTGCGCGCCAAGAAGATTCCCGCACCTGTGCTGAAGGTCGGTACCTTCAAAGATGGCGACGTGGTTGACAAGAACGCACTTGCAGCCGTGGGTAAAATCAACGCCATCATGGATGACTTCGACTTCCAGCTGCCTCCTCTGAAGGTGAGTTCGTTTGAATTCCAGGTGTCCGGTTCCAACTCGTTCGAGTTGACGGGACAGGGCAACACCTTCAATCCTGAGATGATCAGCCGTCTGAAAAACGCTAAGAAAGGCCAGAAAGTTTATATCGACAACGTGGTGGTGAAGACCCCCGACGGTCAGACACATAAGCTGAAGGCAACCTATAGATTGAAATAATCAATAAACACTACTGATATGAAAAAGTTATTGTTTTGCCTGAGCGTCGCAATGTTTGCGATTGGCACGATGCAGACTAATGCTCAAAACATTATCGATGCAGAGGAGTCGCACAATGACAACTTTTATGCGAAAACCCTGAGCAAAGGCAAAGAAGCCATACCCTATCAGCACCTGCGCGAGAGCGATGTGGTGTGGGAGACCTGCATCTGGCGTACTGTTGACATGCGCGAGAAATTCAACCAGTTCTTCTACTTCCCCACTGATCCCGAGAAGGATGTGCAGGGTCGCCAGAATCTGGCCAACACCATCATCAAGGCACTTGAGGCCGGACAGTTTGAAGTCTACGAGGACGACGAGCTGAAGGTCCCGAGAGATTGGGAAGCCGTATCGGCCCTTCTCAACCGTATGGACTCGGTGTATGTGCCCGGTGAGCTCGACGAATGGGGCGACGAAACCGAAGGTACCTGGCAGAAATTCGAGACCAAACTCGACGCCGCCGACATCTTCGCTTTCAAGCTGAAAGAGTTCTGGTACATCGAGAAACAGGACACCCGTCAGAAGGTGCGCATTGTGGCTCTGGCTTTGGTCTATCAGCAGTGCAAAGAGCGTGAAGACGGCCGTGAGTGCAACTCCATCGATATGTTCTGGGTGCCGATGAACGACATGCGCGTACGCAACGCCCTCGTGAAGGTCAACGCCTACGACGAGCACAACATCGCCGCCGAGCGTTCATACGACGACATCTTCATCGACCGTTACTTCGACAGCTATGTAACCCGCGAATCTAACCGTTTCAACCGTAAGATTGAATCCTATCTGACCGGCACCGATGCCATCATCGAGTCACAGGAGATAGAGACCAAGCTGGGCGACATCGAGTCGGATATGTGGGAGTACTAAACCTCCGACAAGGTCGTGACTACACGATAAGAGTTAAGGATTGCTCAGCGATTCTTAACTCTTTGTTTTTTAGCGGGACATGAGACATCTTTGCAAAACGACCATACTGCTTACCGCCATGCTTATGGCGGCAAGTGGTTTGTTGGCGCAGGAAGGGCAGGATGTCTATGGCAACTACTACACCCGCAAGACGCTTATCGAGGGGCAGCAGGCTGAGGAGCTGCAGTTTGTGCGCGAGAGCGATGTCGTATGGGAGTACCGAATATGGCGCACCATAGACCTGCGCGAGAAGTTCAACCAGCTCTTCTATTTCCCCGTCGAGCCCGAGGGTTCCATGGGGCGAAAAAACCTTGCCTACGTGCTGTGGGACGCCGTCAAGAACAACGAGATAACGATATATGAGGATGACGAGTTCAAGGTGCCAATAGAAAACGACGTCTTTGTTGAACGCTACACACGAGCCGACACCATTGTGCTTGAGATTATCGACGAAAACGAAGAGTATGAATATGAGACGATACTTGTGCCCAAGGAGTTCAACTCGGAGGAGATATACCAATACCGACTGAAGGAAGCCTGGTTTATCAGCAAGCAGATAACCGAGCAGGAAGTGCGCATACTGGGTATGACGATGGTTAAAGACCTTTTCAAGGAGCGCGACGGAGAGAAGGAGTATATCGGCACCGTCGAGTTGTTCTGGATACCCATGCTCTCACGCAGCGTACGTAACGTGCTGGCACGACACGAAGCCTACGTCGAAGACAATATAGCCAACCTTCCGTCGTGGCTTCAGATATTCAAACAACGCAAGTTCAACTCGTTCATCACACGCGAGTCGAACCGCTTCAACCGGACCATCGGCAGCTACCTCACGGGCATAGACGCCATCATGGAAGCCGAAGACATCGAGAACAAACTGCTCGACATGAGCATCGACATGTGGGAGTATTGAGAGCGTTGGATAACACAAAAACACAACCATGAAACAGCTGATTAAGACATTACTTCTTGCCACACTTATCGCATGCAGCAGCATGCTTTCGGCGCAGGACCTTAAAATCATCTCGTTCAACATACGCTACAACTCATGGAACAACATCGACGGCGAGAACGGGTGGCCATACCGCAAGGCGTCGGTGGCGAAGATGATAGAACAGGAGAAGCCCTTAGCCATCGGACTTCAGGAAGCCTTAATCGACCAGCTGCAGTATCTCGACAGCGCACTCCCCTCCTACCGCCGTATAGGCTTGGGACGCGACGACGGCAAAGAGGCGGGCGAGTTTATGGCCATATACTACAATACGGATGCCGTAGAGCTGCTTTCGGGCGAGACACGATGGCTCAGCGCGACGCCCGAGACGCCGAGCAAAGGATGGGATGCGGCCTGTTTCCGCACGGTCACCAAAGCCCGCTTCAAAATCAAGGAAAGCGGCAAAGAGTTCATCTACCTCAACACCCACCTCGACCATGTGGGCAAAACAGCGCGAGCCGAGTCGGCCAAGCTTATCGCCTCGCTGGCGAAAGAGATCGAAGAGGGCACACCCATAATACTGGGCGGCGACATGAATTCGACCATTGACGACGAGATATTCCAAAGCTTCTATGCCGAAGGGCTGGAGGCCGCACGCGAGTTAGCTCCAAAGAAGCATAGCGACAACCGCATCACCTACAACGCCTACGGGAAAGACAAAGGCGTGGTGATTGACCATTTCTTCGTGCGAGGAGTCAAGGTCAAGAGCTTCCGCACCCTCGACGGCGACTATGGCGTACCCTATATATCCGACCACTACCCTATCGAGATAGTGGTGAAATAAGTAGAACCAAATCGTTATTTCTCTCGGAGAAGGCGGGGAAGGCTGGTGTTGACGGTGGCTTGGGGTGTCGTAAAGGAACCGTTAAGTCATCGTTAAGTCGTAGTTAAGTTGTGGTTAAGTCGTAGTTAACTCATCGTTAAGTCCGAATCAGGTCCGAGTTAAGTCCGAGTTAATTCGGGCTTGTTTTAGTTTTGAAGCGTATGGTTTATGTGTTCGTATTTCTCGCATGCGGCGGGAAACGCGAAAGATCATTATTGAATACCAAGGGCTCTAAGCCTCACGGGATGGATGCGATGAAGGAGATGGCAATATAAAACCTTATCATCCCTTTAGCAACTCGTCCAGGTGCAAATATATCTTCTGTCGAGTTTCCGGATACAAGATCAATTGAAATAACCCTTCATCCATTGTCGCATACTCAAAGCATTTCCGCAATTGCGGAACGCTCCAAGAAGATCTGTTTTCCCATTGCAGGCTTTTCACCAACCTCCAAAAAGGCTCCCCACTCAGATGGTAATAGGGGTTGGCGATATTGCAGTTGAACGGATATACTTTCCGCTGACCCATAAACAGTACCTCTGCAACACAATCCATCGGCATACTCTCTTCGTTGTCAACCACTTCCTTCCACAAACCCGCAAACTCTTTCTCCAACTCCCGACTCAGTACAATGCGATTGTCCACAATCATACCCGACTCCACCATATTGCATACAGTCATCAACAACAACACTTTGTGGGGAGCCTTATAGCCCCCCACATTTGCTCGCTTCATATTTGACAGCAATGACAGGTATTTATCGAGCACCTCATCCATCGTCAGTTAAATGAGGTGTGTAACCTTGATTTTTTTCCAACTGTTGCCCAACCCCAACTCAGCCAGCGAAGTGTCGCGTGTAATAAGCTCTCCTTTCTTCAGGTTTGTAATAGCCTGTTTCAGCTCCTGAAGCTGACCGCCGCTCACACCGAAAAGGTCTTTCAGTACTGCATCGTTCTGCTGTTGTTGCTTCATAATCAGCGGATACTGTGCATTGGCGTAGAAATCTATGCTCTTGCTCTTAAAGTCCTCCATATTCTGTGTGGCCAAAATGATACTCATACCTTTATTGCGTCCAACCGCAATCAGGTTCTGCAATGGTTTATTCTCAAACCCAAGCATATAGTGAGCCTCGTCGATAATGGTGAAATGACGTATCTCCACCCGTTCGTCGTTCATCGCCTGTTTTGGCAGCTGCTCATAGATGTTATTCAGTTTAGAAATGACGAAATAGACAATGGCTTTTGCGATGATGCCGTTCTTCTCGAAGCGTCCGAGATTGATGATGTTACAGGTACGCAGCAAGTCAATCTTGTCCTCGTCGGAGAAGATGTTGTTGTTCACAAGCTGGTTAAGCACAGATTTCACGCTATCCATATCACCTTGCTTCTTTTCTGGCAGCAGACGGTTGTAATGGTCGAATATCATCTTGAAGTTTACCGGCTTCATCTGGTTAGCCTTGTAGGCGTTCACTATGGCTTCGCTGAGTCGGTTGTCCATATTGGCGCTGATTTTCGCACCCGACGCAATGGCCAGCAACGCTGTCGCCATCGTGGTGGAATAGAGATTCAGTTCGTTGACCGGCTTGCCCGAAAAGTCCTTGAACGGCGTGAACGGCAGCGGATGCTCCATCGGGTTGAGGATGGCCGAGCTGTCGGTGTCGAAATGCGACAGCCACGAGGCATTGGCTGGGTCGGAGAACTCGCCTTTGTAGTCGAACAGCAGAAAGTTGACCGGATAGTGGGTGTCGCTCGATGCGGAACGCATCTGTTGCAGCAGCACAGCCAGCAGGTTGCTCTTGCCGCTACCCGTGGTACCCGCCACCAGAATCTGAGTGTTGGCGATGGCACGGCTGTTGATATCGAGCGTGGCCGGCATATCGTCACCGTAGCTGCCGATGCAAAGGTTCAGCACCGGTATGTCGCTGGTGCTTGCACCTCCCCTCAACGGCGAGTAGCGCAACCAATCATCCATACCACCTTCTTTCATCAGCAAATCACGTCCGCGAAGTATCTCGCAGCCTATAACCTGACTTACAAATCTCGCCGAACTCCAATCGGCATCAACATCATGATACCGCATTTTTATCAATGCCTCAATCACCTGTCCAATTTTCTGCTTAGTGAAGAACGTAGTAGGATAAGGTGTTCCTGACGACTGTAGTTGAAGATGTTCCACTTCCTTGGTCGAACGGGTTGTTTTGTCGGCCAACCCTGCCAACAGACACATCCTCATAACCACGCTTTGCGAAAGCACAACAGGTCTCTCGTCTTTTGGATAGGAATGTAGATTGATGCGCTGCTCCAATGCCAGCTTCAAATCAGCTGTCATCTCGTTCATATCCTTTATCGACGTAATAGCATTGTCTATTACCAAATTATCTACCGTCATAACACTCAATCATTAATTGTGATACCGAAATAGTCGTTAGTGATAGTGGTGCATTGCGCCTCTTTATCGCGATGCAGAGTATAGGTTTTCGCCACATAAGCCTCAATCTTCTTAAAATCACGATCGGTCGTAATTTCTGTGTCGGTACTGAGCAGAATGGTTTGGTGCGCCAAATCGGGGAAGTAATGCTCGAGTATCACCTCGCGGCTCTCTTTGTCCAGCACGCCCATCACCGTGTCAATCATCACTGGCGGGTTATAGTCACCCAACTCGTAAAGCACCTTCAACAGTACTTGCATAACCGTCTGTTTGGCACCAGCATTCAGCTGGCTGAGGTATATCTCGTTGCCATTCTGGTGATAGATTTTGAAGCTCACATCGTCGTTCCCATCGCTCGAAAGATCCACCCTTCCAATCACTCCAGCATACACCACCAAATTCAGATTCAGCTGTTCTTTCATCATCTGTTCAATGTTCTTGCGCTTCGATGCCAACAGTTTAGCCGAGATGTCGTTAAAGAACTTTGGCAGTTTGCAGAGCATGTCGTATTGCGGGTCGGGTATTTGCGGTATGTCGTAGTCGAAGGTTGCTATATCGTCAGCCAGCTTCTGTATGTCGCGCTCGGCTTCTGCGATCTTGCCCTTTAGTTCAATCATACGTTTTTCATTATCCTCATATAGGGCAATCAGGTTGAAATCCAATCCGCTGAGATCACGCTCATAGTTCTCCAGTTGCTCGAGTTTACGAGGCAACTCGCTGACGTCCATATCCAGCACTTCGCGTTCATTGTCAAGCTGCAGGAACTGGTTGACGTAGGCATCTGTAATCAACTTGTCCAGCACCTCCACATTGGCGTCGCTTAGGAACGGGTGCTTGTCGGTAAGAACATCTCCGTGTTTGCGACCTTTCTGCATATATCGCACCACATCGTCCACCTTTACCGACTTCAGCTCGCTGTAGCTTTGGGCAAGATATTCGACAATGTCGTGAGCCAGTCGAGTCAACTGCTCGTCGCTGATTTCCTCGCCTCGTTCTTCTGCCAATCGGCGGCGTTCGCTTACAATAATCTCCACTTCGGGCCGTATGCGATGGGCCAATGCGGGGAAAAGCACGTTCAACTCCAAATCTTTTGCCACCTTATCCACGCTGTCGTGGTATTCTGCCGCCCTTTTCTCTACCTGACGAATACTCTCTTTCTGTTTGTTGATACGGTCACGTGTCATATCGTCCGCATTGCGTCCCTGCTTCAACTGCTCATAGCGTTCTCTGTTATCGTTCGAATATTCCAGAGCCTTCTCGTAGTCTTCGCGCAGCTGTTTCAATTCAGCCTCGCGTCCCTGCTTTTTATGTCCCAACTGCTCGTATTCCTGCCTCTGTTTCTCATTCTCCAGTTTGGCGGCCTTCTTCTCGGCCAACAAGGCATCGGCAGCTTCGTGCAACTGATAGTATTTGTTGAAACCCATCACCGAGTTGATGTTCTTCATGATGAGCTTGCTAATTTGCTCCTCTTTCACCAGCTCGCTGGTCTTCATCGCGTCAAACAGGAAATAGTTGCTCAGTTCCGACGGCAGGTTGGCGGCGATGATTTTGTTCACCACCTCCTCGTTCTGTGTCCGCTGGGCAGTCGGTGTGGCAATACCATAGCTGTAGCGGTTTCCGTTCATGTTCAGCTCCACATTCCACCTCACTTTACCTTCTATCAGCTGATAAGTACGCTTCAGCTTGTATGGAGTTTCGTGACCAAGCACCAATCCGCTGAACGATATTTCGAGCACAATGCTCTTGTTGTCCATTCCCTGTTCCAGCTTCACCCCAGCATTTAACAGTTCCTCAAACTGGCGAGAGCTCTTGATGTTCAATCCGTACAACGCGTGGTAAATAGCATCAAAAAGGGTGGTTTTTCCACAACCGTTGCCACCTCCGATGAGGATTATAGGACGCTCCTCATCGGCCGAAAGGTCGAGATCTAACCGACGATAGGTCTTGTAGTTCTCTGCGTAGATATGTGTAATCCTCATGCCTGTACCTCCTTCAATGCTTTGTTCAATATCTTGCGCAGTTTTTTCTCATCGACGGCCTCTTCATTTCGTGCCTCATTGTACGGTTTGAGAATAAACTCCTTCATCCAGTCGGGATCTATGTCAGCGCCACGAGCGGCATCTTCGATGATGTCCATATCCTCCTGCCTGATGCCGTAATGCAGGAATGTGCGGTCAAGTCCTTTTTTCATTTCTAATCTATTACTGTAGCTGTAGAACGCAAGGTTCTCCAGCGCACGTTTTCCTTTGTTTTTCATATCTGGTCAAGTTCCAGTCGCGTCCACCCGTCAATGCTGTCGTCATTCTCAATAATTCCACCGGGGTAGTACCAGTTCTCGCCTTTCTGCACCAGCACACCGCCCACAAAGCGTATGTTCTTCTCTTTGTACGCTTCGTTGTGCTTTTGCACATAATCCCACAGGGCATTGTTCTTTTCAGGAGTGTCTTCGTCACTTCCAGGTGTCTTGGTGTCGAACAGGCAGATGGAGCCGTTCTTCAGCCGTATGATGAAATCGACATAGAAGCAGCGGCGTCTCGCACCGCTATCGGTATAAGGGATAGCAAAATGCTGCTTGCCTTCGTCGCCGTTTTTGTACCACCAGTCGACCAGCTCCGTCTGCCGGTCAATCCAACGAGCAAAGTCGCGTTCAGGTTTCGATGCGTCGTGCTGCTCGAAGTAGGGCCGCAATGCGTGGTTAAAAATGTCGTCTATCGGTACGACCACTCCAGAGTTATAAATCCTGGTGGCGGGTATCTCATAGCGCTCCACACTATAGTCGCGCACAACGTTGGGTTTCGCCTTCAAGGTGTTGCCATAGCGCGAAAGAGCGCTATTGATTAATTCTTCCACAAAGGCACGGTTTCCGCTGTAGAGCAACACCTTGATGGCTTCCGTCTCAAAGTAGTCGAAATAGGTTTCCATCATGTCAAGCAACGCTCCACGCAGCACTGGAGTGCTGTCGTATCGGGCGTAGCTTCCCACATGGTTACGGCAGAAAAGCGTGAACAGCGAATCCAGCTCCGAGGAGTTCCTCGCTATTTTGGCTTTCTTCACCACCACCACTTCGCCGTCCGCTCCAGTCAGCTGGGTATCTTGTGGTATCTCGATGAAGATACGCGTCACATCGAAATGCAGCCCTCCCTTGCGGGCTTTCTCGCGGTTCTGCGCCCGCTCACCGTCGAGGAGGCTCGATTGCTGCTGCTCCTCCAGTTCGCCGTCCAGTACCATCGGGTCGAACAGCTGCGTCTGGTGCAGTTTCAGTTTTTCCTCCAGCACCGAGCAGAGCTCGCGTTTGAAGCCGCTTCCCAGTCGGTTGCGCTGCTCGCGCCTGTCCATATAGACGCTGCGCAGTTCTATGTTGTGCAACCCTTCGCGCCTGTTGGCATAGACGGAGCTGATGTAGTTCATATCGTCGCCCACCACGCTGATGATGTCGGCCGAAAGGTTGGTATAGACATAGCCGTAGTTCAGCCGCTCGTCGTTGTAGAAGTGCTGTTGCGGCATGCGCAGTATGCGCCCCACTGTCTGTGTGGTGAAGGTCATGCTTTTCAACTCGCGGAAGATAAGCAGCACCGCCGCCCTCGGGCAATCCCACCCCAGGGCGATAGCTTGCTTAAAGAGCAGCACCCTGGTAGGGTCATCGTTGTGGACGATGTCGCCCAAGTTGGGGCTCTTCTCCTTGCTCAGCCACACCGCCAATCCACCGTTATCTTCGCTGATGTCGATGCCGGGAGAGGAGAGGAATTGCTTCACCTCTTCGGCTATGGTGGTCTCCTCGCGGCTCATGCTCTCGCTGCTGTCAT
This sequence comes from Bacteroidales bacterium, assembly GCA_017618625.1. The sequence continues at coordinate 60,812 of JAFZTV010000020.1, forward strand.
TGGGCAGCTGCACCAGCAGCAGGGGGTTGATGCCGTATTCTTTCAAAGCCTTCGCCAGCTCTTCGCGTTTTGCAAGTGCGCGTTTCAGCAACCTTTGGTTCACCGTCAGGTTGCTCTGCTCGCGGTCGCTTTTCACATCAGGATTCAGCTGCACGCCTTTCTTGATCATCTCCTCATCCACCACCTCCTGGCGTTGCACCACGACGGTGTCACATCCTCCGGTGATGGGGGTGGCGCTCACTCGCAGCTCTATGTCGGGGTTGATATTGGCAAGCACCTTCTCGCTCTTCACGGCGTTGCGGCCTCCGAACATGTGCTCCTCGTCGATAATCACCACCACGGGCACCTTGTTCTCTATCCTGGTGCGACGCAGCAGCTCGTAGAGGGTGCGGTTCTGCTCGTTGTCGCGTATCAGCACGGCGTTGTCCTTGTTGATGCTCTCCCAGTTGAGGAACAGCACCTCGCCATCGCGAAGTCCTTCCAGATGCTCACATTCGTCGAACATTACGGGTCGCAGGCTTCGCGTCTCACTGAAGAAGTTACGCATCGAGCGGTAGCTCTGCTGGTGCAGCTTGTTGGGTGCTATCCATACCCACGCCACACGGGTATACTGGCATTCGCCACTCTGCTTCAGCTCACGCTGCAACTCGTCCATCATCGCACTCACCATCACCGTCTTGCCACTGCCTGTAGGAGCTTTGAATACAATCTTGTTTCTCCGTCCCCCGAAGTTCAGCAGCCGCACCACGCGCTCCTTCAGCTCGTGTACCGCCGTCCGTTGGTAGTTCTTTAGTTCTATCATTGGTCATCCTCCTTTCCACTCTCAAGCAACCTTACATTGTTCTCTATCATGTTCCTCAACTCCTCTTCCGTCGGCATATAGGGCAGGTATTTGGCTGCAAACAGTTGCTGCGAACCATTCAGCACGGAGTATTTTACCACCGTTTCCTCCTTCTCTGCACATAGCAGGATGCCTATTGTCGGGTTGTCGCCCTCACCACGCTTCAGGTCGTCGAACATCCGCACATACATATCCATCTGCCCAATGTCGCGGTGGGAGAGTTTCTTCGCCTTGAGGTCAATGAGAACGAAGCATTTGAGGATATAGTTATAGAACACCAGGTCAATATAGAAATGGCTCGTTTCTGTGCTGATTCGGTATTGGCGACCAACGAAAGAGAATCCTTTGCCCAGTTCGAGCAGGAACTGCTGCATATTGTCGGCCAATGCCTCTTCAACTTGGTTTTCTTTGTGGTTGGGATAAGGCGGCAGGCCCACAAACTCCAGCACGTATGGGTCTTTTACAAACGATTTCACGTCAATGGGTCGCGTGTGCGCGTTGTCCGTCGCCTGCGGATGATTCTCTGTCGGAGCGGCAAGCATTCTTTGGTAGTACTGCGACTGTATGTTGCGTTCCAATGCCCTTACCGACCATTGCTCTTCTATCGCCTCTTTCAAATAGTAATGCCTGGCCTCTTCGTTCTCTACGCGCATTATCAGCCTGTTGTGACTCCAGCCCAATTGGCTACACAGTGTGTAGCCTTTTTCGTCATTGGCGTATGTCTTGTAGAACTGACGCATATTCTTCAGGTTGGCATACGAGAAGCCGTTGCCGAACTCCGGGGTGAGCTCTTTCGACAATCGTTTCAGGATATATGCTCCATAGTCGGCTCGGTCAGCCCCGTTCTGCTCTTCCACTACTATGCGTTGGCCAATCATCCAGTAGGTAGTGACCATAGCGGTGTTTATGGTTCGTGCTGTCGCCTGTCGTGCCTGTGTCAACAGGTTGCGCACTTCGCCCACCAGCGTTTCTATTGAATTGTTCTGTACCTTATTCATTCCTCACCTCCTTTCTCCGTGGGTTCTTCATCCCGTCTTTGTGCCCTCTTCTTCGGCAGCACGTTCTTGTAGGCTTGGTAGATGGCTTCGGGCAATGCGCAGAGTTCCACTCGGTCAATAACGGGGGCGAAGTCGTCGTCCCAGGCGTAGGCTCCGGGCGAGAATACATATACCTTGATTTTCGCGCGTGCAGCTAATACATCGGTAGATGTATTAGCAGTTTCAATCCAATCGACAACATGGGGAATAACCCTCTCGTCGTAGATGACCAGCATGCGCTTTTCGCCTTCGCCGAACATCCTTGCATAGCGGGGGGCGATGCCTTCTATTTTCAATTCGTTGTAGATATTCTCTTTGATGCAGAGCAAATCGGTGCTGGCGTTCACCAATGCCCGCATATTGCGGTTGGTGCGCTCGCGGGGCAGTAGCTGGGTGCGGTAGTAGTGCAGGTTGTTCTCCTTCAAGCCCTCCACGGCGACACCCTTGGGGGTAGTGTAGCCCTCAATCACACGCTTGTTGCGCTCGTAGGTCACCTCGCGGCAGATATTGTTCTCGTTGTTCGTCACCAGTATGCATTGCCGCTTTCCCCCGTCCTCCATGTTCAACTGCATCACCGCATGAAGCGTGGTGCCACTACCGGCAAAGAAGTCGAGGATGGTGGAATACGGATTGCTTGCAATTTCACCTATTCTTTTTACCAAGTCAACAGGCTTCGGCGTGTCAAAAGGGATTTCGCTATTGAAAATATCTTTTAATTCTTTTTTCGCCCCATCCGTATGATTTACTTCCGTATATGGCCAAAAGGATGTTACCATACGACCTTCAACATTTGTTAGGTATGTTTTACGAGCAATGCCACCCTTTCCATTTTTGGTGAAATAGTACTTCGGCCATTGTCCTCTGTGCAAAATTATCTCTGCATGTAATCTTGAATCCTCAAGACTGTCGGAGAGAATAATTCCTTTTACTCCTTTTCTCACTTTATTGGCAGTAATTCCGCATATTTTTGCACGGATTTCATCATCATTTAAGTCCTTGAGCTCATATTTGCACCATCCGTTCATTATTTCCAACAAATCATCTTGTTGATATCTCCAACATGCGCCATTATATGGATATAGCAACTCCCCTGTAAAAGGATGTTGTATCGCATAAACCATACCTTGGTGACTTATTGCACCAGGCGCGCACGGATTATCACTTCTCCATGGCGCTATATCATTGTCAGGATTCTTATACTTGGAATCCATCTCTTCTGTTCTTGCAAGTCTATTTGGAGTCCAATTGGGCAGTTTGCTATAAGTAATCAGGTATTCAGTGGCGGCAGGTATACCTTGTGAGTTATTCTTTGATGCGTAATTTTTTTGCCAGATAATATTTGAAATAAATTTATCTTCCCCGAACACCTCATCGCAGAGGAGTTTCAGGTTGGCTTGTTCGTTGTCGTCAATGCTGATAAAGATAACACCGCGGTCGGAGAGCAACCGTTTGGCGATGCGGAGACGTTTGCTCATAAACGAGAGCCATTTGCTGTGGCGGTAGCTGTCCTCGCTGTCCACAAAGCTGTCGTTATAGACGAAATCCTTGTTGCCCGTGTTATAGGGCGGGTCGATATAAATCACATCCACCTTGCCCTCATGCGTATAGCTCAGTGCTGTCAACGCCTCCAGATTGTCACCCTCAATAAGTATGTGGTTGGGATTATCGCCGCCATTAAGCAATGCCAAGTCTTTGTCCTCGACGAGCACGGGCAACTCCTCGCGCAGCCGCTCTTCGACAGCCTCCTCGCGTTCCTCCCACACAAGCCCGTAACGCTTGGTGGCAGCCAACTCCATCAGCGCCGCCCGCTCATCATCGGTCAGCCCTTCCAACTGTTGTATCTTCTGCCGCAACGCGGCTCTATCGATCTTTGTCATAACAATATATAATAAGCGATTGCAAAGGTACTAAAAAAGTTAGAATTTGCTGTTAGCGGTAAGCGGGTTTTCGGGTGCAAAGGTACGGAGAGGGTATTGCGGTTTACGAATTTTATTGGAAGTTTTTTTCGACATCCGGGGGAAGACGCTGAGACAGTAGAGGTTATGATTGGAGTTGGGAGGGGGTTGGTGGGGGTTGAGGGGTTTAAGG
>JAFZTV010000021.1 GCA_017618625.1 Bacteroidales bacterium
AAGATTTTCTTCTGGAGCGGGAGGCGTTTCACCAGTTCCTTGTATTCGTATGTATTCGTCCAGCCCTTGTATTGCGTGGAGTTGACAATGGCGTCGTATTGCTTCTGGAACACGGCCTTGTCCGCGCTAAGGGCGTACAGTTCCTGCTCAACAAAAACGGCGTGGAGGTCATCAACGGCACCGCTCGCGTGATGCCCGGCAAGAAAGTGGCCGTCAAGGCTGCCGACGGCTTGGAGACCATCTACGAGGCCAACCACATCATCATAGCCACCGGCGCTCGCAGCAAGGTGATGCCCGCCATGCCCCAGGACGGCAAGCACATCATCGGCTACCGCGAGGCCATGACGCTCCCGCAGAAACCCAAGTCGATGCTCGTGTGCGGAAGCGGCGCCATCGGAAGTGAGTTCGCTTTCTTCTATCAGTCGATAGGAGTGCAGGTGACGCTGGTCGAGTTCATGCCGCAGATTCTGCCTAACGAGGACGAGGACACGGCAGCGCAGATAAGCCGCTCGTTCCGCAAGATGGGCATGAAGGTGATGGTGTCGTCGAGCGTGGACAAGGTCGATATCGACGGCGACGTGTGCCATGTGACGGTGAAAGACCAGAAGAAAGGCACCGAGACGGTCATCGACTGCGACGTGGTGCTTTCGGCCGTGGGCGTGGTGACCAACCTCGAAGGCATCGGCCTCGAAGAGACCGGCATCGCCGTGGAGCGCGGCAAGATTATAGTTGACGACTACTACAAGACCAACGTCGAGGGCTACTACGCCATAGGCGACGTGGTTCACGGACCGGCTCTGGCCCACGTGGCGAGCGCCGAGGCTATATGCTGCGTTGAGAAACTCTGCGGCGGCGACCCGCACAAGGTGTCGTACGACAATATCCCCGGCTGCACCTACACGACGCCCGAGGTTGCGAGCGTAGGTCTGTCGGAGAAGAAAGCCCGCGAGGCCGGAATGGACATCCTCGTTGGCAAGTTCTTTTTCAAAGCCAGCGGCAAAGCCACTGCTGCAGGCAACACCGACGGATTCATCAAAGTGGTCATTGACAAAGCCACCGACAAGCTGGTGGGCTGCCACATGTGCGGCGACAACGTGACGGAGATGATTGCCGAAATCGTGGCTGCCCGAGAGAACGGCCTCACTGCCAAACAGATTGCCCACGCCGTGCATCCGCACCCGACAATGAGCGAAGCCGTGATGGAAGCCATCGAAGCCGCCTACGGCAAAGCAATACACGGATAGTTTAGCAGTTAGCTGTCAGCTTGCAGTAAACATATCAACATATCAACATATCAACACCCAACATCCAACGTATCAACATCTAACATCTCAACAATAGCCCTTTGGCCAAGAAACATTCATACCGATTCAATCCGCACACGCTCTCTTACGAGCGTGTGGTGGTGACCGTGCGTGAGCGATTGAAGAAAATCTCGTTCACGGTCGCCTTCGGATTGGTTATTGGTGTGTTGTTCACTTTCCTGGCGTTCCACTTCATCGACTCGCCCAAGGAGAAGATGATGAAACGCGAGCTGGCTAGCTACAAGCGCGACATGCGGCAGCTCAACGCCAAGATGAACCGCGCCGAGGAGGTGTTGAAAGACCTCGAAAGCCGCGACGACAACATCTACCGCACCATCTTCGAGGTGAACCCCATCCACACGACTCAGCATCAAGAGTATGGCCGCACGTGGGACTCGGTGCGCAACTTCAGCAGCAAAAACCAGCTGGAGTTCACAAACGAACGCATCAGCGCGTTAGAGAGCCGCCTTTACGAACAGTCTCTCTCATACGACAAAGTTTATAAGCTGGCCCGCACCCAGAAGGAGCGCCTCATTGCCATGCCTGCTATAATGCCCATTGCAAAAGGCCAATGTCAGCTGGTGTCTGGTTTCGGTATGCGTTACCACCCGGTGCTGCGCTACAGCCGTCCTCACACCGGTGTTGACCTGACGGCAAAAACCGGCACGCCCATCTACGCCACCGCCGACGGCACTGTGACCGAGGCTGGCCGCAATAACCAGAACCGCGGCGGTTACGGCGTGATATGTGTCATCAACCACGGCTTCGGCTACCAGACTCTTTATGCCCACCTGAGCGAGGTGAGGGCTCGCGTGGGTCAGAAGGTCAAGCGTGGCGAGGTAATCGGTTGGGTGGGCAGCACGGGCCTTGCATCGGGACCGCACCTTCACTACGAGGTCATCCTCAACGGCAAGCACGTAAACCCGGTTTATTATTTCTTCAACGACCTGACTCCGGGCGAGTTCGAGGAAATACTCGAAGCCGCAAGTCAGGAAAACCAGTGTCTGTCATGAACGTAGTGGTTGACAGCAACGCAGGCTTCTGCTTCGGAGTGGTCAAGGCCATCAGCAAAGCAGAGGAGGAGCTGGCAAAACGGCGTCCGCTGCTTTGTCTCGGCGACTTGGTTCACAACAATGCCGAGGTGTCGCGCCTGACCGACATGGGCTTGGAAGTCATCGACCACGAGCGTTTCCGCACCCTCGCCGACACCAAGGTGCTTATACGCGCCCATGGTGAGCCGCCTTCGACCTACGAACAAGCCCGTCAGCGTAACATCACATTGGTTGACGCCACCTGCCCTATAGTGCTGGCTTTGCAGAAAAACGTTCGCAGCGGCTATGAAGAGATGAAAAGGGTAGGGGGGCAGGTGCTTATTTTCGGTAAACATGGTCACGCCGAAGTCATCGGTCTTAACGGACAGACGGACAACACGGCTGTCATTATCAGCGATATAGAAGACCTCTCGGGTATCGACTTCTCGCGTCCGGTGAGACTCTATTCACAAACCACTCAGAATCGTGACCAGTACCGCACTCTAGCCGACACGATAGCCGCGAAGATGAAATCTGATGACTTCAAGGTTTTCGACACCGTCTGCCGTCGAGTTGCCAACCGCACCTCCGAACTGCGCGACTTTGCTCTCTCGGTTGAGTTGCTGATATTCGTAAGCGGCGCCAACAGTTCTAACGGCAAGTACCTTTTCGAATACTGCCGACAGGTGCAGCCCAACACGCGTTTCATATCCGACATCACTCAGATTGCACCCGCATGGCTGGACGGCATCTCGACAGTGGGCGTCACCGGTGCCACCAGCACTCCACGTTGGCTGATGGAAAAAGTGGCCGAAGAGTTGAACCACATATAATATATATATAAAGGTGTAGTGGTCCGCACCACATATGTCCATTCAGTATTAACTCTTTAATATTCACAGTTCGCCTTGTTTCTCTCCAATCTTAAAATAACCAATTTCAAGTCCTACACCGACGCCGACGTCGATTTCTGTGCCGGCGTCAACTGTCTCGTCGGCAACAACGGGGTGGGGAAGACCAACCTCCTCGACGCTGTCTATTACCTCTCGTTCTGCAAGAGTTTCTTCAACTCAATCGACACACAGAACATACGGAAAGGGGAGGAGTTCTTCGCCGTTCACGGACGCTATGAGGGACTTGAAAACCAGCCCGTTCAGGTGTCGTGCATACAGCGGCGCAACCAACCCAAGCAAATGCGTTACGAGCAGAAAGCCTACAAGGCTTTTGCTGAACACATAGGGCGCATACCGCTCGTAATTGTCTCGCCCACAGACCAAATACTTATCACCGGCGGCAGCGACGTGCGACGCAAGTTTCTAGATGGCGTCATCTCGCAGACCGACAAGCTCTATCTCGACAACCTCATACAATACGGCAAGGCGCTGGCGCAGCGCAACCGTCTGCTCAAACAGTTCTACGACGACCGTTACTGGGATGCACCAGCCATCGACATCTGGGACGAGCAGCTTGTCCGGTTCGGTCAGCCCATCTTTGAGACACGACGGAAGTTTCTCGAAACGTTCATACCGATATTCAACGACTACTACAACTGGATTTCCGACCAGCGCGAAAGCGTGGAGATTGATTACCAGTCGCAGCTCATTCAGGACTCCGACCTCGCAAAACTACTGGTCGAGGCACAGTCTGCCGATCGCTACGCCCAATATACTACAGTCGGACCGCACAAGGACGACCTTGATATCTCGCTTTCCGGTATGTCCGTCAAGAAATTCGCCTCGCAAGGACAGCAGAAAACCATCTCGCTGGCACTCAAACTCGCTCAGTTCCAGTACATCTTCGACCATACAGGTCTGAAACCGATACTGTTGCTCGATGATATCTTCGACAAACTGGACCTCACTCGCATCAAGCAGCTTATAAAACTCGTCGGAGGCGACCGCTTTGGGCAGGTATTCCTAACTGACACACAGCCGGGACGTGTACAACAGATTTTCAGCGAACTGCCCAATGTTGAACATAAAATATTCAACATAACCCCCGAAGGAATATCCATAGCATAACCTATCAACATATCAACATATCAACATATAACATATCAACGTATCAACATATAACCTATCAACATCCAAACGAATCCCCTTGAAAGAATACCATCGCATAACACGAGGCCGCCGAGCCGGACAAGTCGCTTCTCCATGGCGCAAAGGTGTCCGTCCCGAATGTATCCACGAGTACGGCATAGCCGAGCTCCTGAATGTCGTGTATGACTATTACGACCTTAGACCCATAATCGATGAAAACGCAGTACGCAAGGCATACACCGAGATAGCAGGCGAGATGATATCCAAGCTCACAAAGTCGGTATCATTCAAAGACGGAGTTCTCACACTCAAGTTCGACACTGCCACGCTCCGCCAGGAAGTCTTATACCGTCGTTCCAGCCTTATGGAAAAAATAAACGAAAAACTCCCCGAACCCATAGTTAAAGAAATCAATGTTTACTGATTCAACACGGACTTAATACGGACCTGATACAGACATAACTCAGCCCTGCGTCATACCTATACCAGCACCATCCCATCAACAAATCTTGAATCACATTCAAAAAAACGCCTCCATTTCTAAAATATTTTTAGTATCTTTGTACGTTTTCAATTCGAAATACGATAATCAAAATAATTCTTAATCAATTAAATAACTAATTTTATGCAACCAAAAGGTAACAAATACGGTGTTCACCGTGTACTCGAGCCGAAGGGTGTTCTCCCGCAGCCGGCAAACAAGATTGACAACAATATGGACATTCTTTATGACAATGAGATTCTCATTGACGTCCAGACCCTTAATGTTGACTCGGCTTCTTTCACCGACATCATGAACTATGCCAAAGAGCAGGCTGGTGAAGGAGCCAGCAAAGAGCAAGTCCTCGAAGAGGTGAAGAAAGAAATGCTTCTCAACGTGTCGCTGCAGGGCAAACACCGCAACCGTCGTACCGGTTCGGGCGGTATGCTTCTCGGTAAAGTTGAGAAAATCGGTGATGCCCTGAAAGGCAAAATCGACCTCAAAGAAGGTGACCGTATTGCTACCCTCGTTTCGCTGTCGCTTACCCCGCTGCGTATCGACTCTTTCGGCGAGATTCGTCCCGAAATCGACCAGGTTGACATCAAAGGTAAGGCTATCCTCTTCGAGAGCGGCATATATGCCAAGATTCCCGATGATATGCCCGAAAAGCTCGCTCTCAGCGCATTAGACGTAGCCGGTGCTCCCGCACAGACCGCCAAGCTGTGCCACTATGGCCAGACTGTCGTCATCCTCGGTGCTGGTGGAAAGAGCGGTATGCTCTGCTGCTATGAGGCCAAGAAACGCGTTGGCGTCACTGGTAAGGTTATCGGTATTGCCAACAGCCCCAAGAGCACACAGCGTATCAAGGATCTCGGATTCTGCGACATCGTTGAGAGCGCTGCCGGCATGACTCCCGTCCAGGTTTATGAACTCGTTGAGCGTCTCACCGGCGGTAAGATGGCCGATGTCACCATCAACTGCGTCAACGTTCCCGACCAGGAGATGACCGCCATCCTCATCACCAAAGACGACGGCGTTGTTTATTTCTTCTCAATGGCCACCAGCTTCACCAAAGCATCACTCGGTGCCGAAGGTATCGGAAGCGACGTGAACATGATTATGGGTAACGGCTACACCAAAGGCCACGCCGAGTTCACGCTTCAGGAACTCCGTGAGAGTCCCAAGCTCCGTAAGATATTTGAAGAACTTTATGCATAATTCAAAATCGGCAAACTCAAAATCCTTGACGTATTTGAACAAGACTACAAGCCGATGCCAAATATGCTAGCCATTTTGAGTTAACGATAAGATAGCCACACAAATAGCAAGCCAGCGACCCTAAAAAGCCGCTGGCTTATTTATTACGAATATTGCCGTTATGTTAAGTAGGGTATTATGGGAATAACAAATATATTTTATCCTTTCCCCCACATTTATTTCATTTATGTAATCCTACCCTCAACGTCATTGCATTTCGAAAATATTTGAGGTTGGCTCACACCTACGCATAAAAACATCCCGATATTTTTTCACTACAATTTGAAATATTATAACAATAACTCGACCAAACCCGACTGAGTTATTGCTTGAGGATTTAAGTTCAATCCCAATATCGTCGCTAAAATTTAATCTGCAAAATCAAACTTAAAGTTTGCTGCTCATGTGGTGCTTGCCACTGGTTAAGGTTTGTTTTTGGTAGCCGTGCTTGGTCGGCAGCCATATTTCGGCTGTTGTATTAGCTGGAATCTCTATATCCCATTCAAATCTGTTTCCTTTGCGCGTCCAGTTGCTTTTGATCAAACCTGATACCGAATTGTAGCTACAATTCACATATTCAAGTCCATCTAATGGATACGGTTTCAGTTCTATACGACTGTATCCTGGTTCCAATGCCCGTATGCCGCCGAGATATTCGTAATACCATATTATAAGGTCTCCCAGAAGCATGACGTGATTGCCTGAATTCATCGACGGGTCTGCGGTGTCACCGTTCCAGAGTTCCCAGATTGTGGTTGCCCCGTGTCGCCACATATAGCCCCAACTTGGATAGTCGTCCGCTGAGGCTATTTTCAAGGCCAGGTCTCCCCTGCCCTGCTCTGTTAGCGTTCTCGTAAGTTGCTGTATTCCAACTACTCCCGTGGAAACATGCCCGCCAAACTCGTTTTCTGTCTTATCAATTATATTATCGAACACTTTCTTTTCCAACTCTTTAGGAACCATTCCGAAAGATAGTGGCAGCAGGTTTGCAGTCACTGAATTATTTGAATAGTGTCCTGTTTCCAAGTTGAGATATTTTGAATTGTATGCTGATGTGACCGTTTCTATTTCATCGCTGAAATACCTCACATCATCATCATAACCAAGTAGTTTGGCAAATTTCGCCATTTTTCCGGAAAGGTAGCAATAAAAAGGTGTGGATAGATTAGCCGGCCATGTCATGCGGTTGGTATCCTTCGAGTGAATCAGCTCAGGACTTTCCGGCGGCATGCACCAGTCGCCGTAGGTGTCGCGTATCACGATGCCTTCTTTCATATAGTATCTCTTCATGTGCAACATCCAGAGCCTCATTGCATCATAGTGATGCTTAATGGGTTGCATGTCTCCAAAACGAGTGTGCAGCATATCCGCCACAGTAATGAAAGCACCTGGCCATGTCATATTGTCAGTATAGTTGCGCCAATAAGCAGGTGCCACATCCGACAGCGAGCCGTTCTCCCACTGGCAGTCAGCCAAATCTTGAAGCCACTTTGTGTAAAGTCGGTGATTGTCAAAAATAAACGACTCACCGTAACAGCCCGTAGTGCGGTCCCCTGTCCACCCCATCCGTTCATCCCGCTGCGGACAGTCGGTTGGCATCGAGCGGTAGTTGCCGCGTATGCCCCAATAGGCGTTGCGGTAAACTGCATTCATAACCTCGTTCGAACATTCGAAACTTCCTGTGACGGACATCTCGTCGTACAATACCAGCCCCTCGAAGTCCTTGAGTTTTGGCATTGTTTTCAATCCGCTGATTTCCACATATCTGAAACCATGGTAAGTGAATTTTGGGCTCCACGTCGATTGTCGTGAGGCCTTGGTTCTCCTGTCGCCGAAAACATATCTGTCTGTGGCCTCTGCACTGCGCAGATTGTCAATATATATAGTACTATCATTCTTAATGGTTTCGGCAAAACGGAAAACCACAGTGTCACCACATTTACAATTCCACTTGTCCATATTGTTGCATTGCAGTACCCCTACCATATTTTGCCCCATGTCGAGAATCCATTTGTCTCCCTTCTTAAAGATACTCACGGGTTTAAGCCTGTCCTGAACCTTTATGTTTGGGTTGGCTTGCGGTGTTAAGAGGTGGTATGTTGTTTCAGGACGACGGTCTTTGGCATTCTTTCTATCTGCTTTTGAATAGTTTACCGGCCACATGCCACTGTCCACAAGTTTCCATTTGGGGTTGAACATGTCTTCGGTGTTCATATTCTGGCGGTCGTAGTCAACAACGGCATCCAACCATTGGCTATCATCGTATCCGGGCAAAGTCCAGTCGCCCAGCTCCATACGCGCGTCATAGGTCTCTCCGTCAAACTCATTGCTTTTGCGTATAGGTCCTCGGTTGGTAATCTTCCAACCCTTGCCGCTTACAATAGTGTCCGTTGTGCCGTCGGAATACGTAACTTCCAGTTGCACAATTAGTTGAGGTAAGCCATAGTGGGCGGCATGAAGTATTCCGCACCACTCCAAATAGTTGGTGTCGTGTCGAATGGTCGTGAACCGCCCACCCTCAAGAGTCACTCCAACTGCGTTTTGCCCCTCTTTCACCATCTCGGTGACATCATACGCATTGAAATAAATGCGCTGCGTATAATCGCTCAATGCAGGCTTCAGCAGTTCGTCATGAGCCAATTCATTACCGTTCATGTATGCGCAATAAACTCCTAGTCCACTGATATATAAACGTGCTTTGTTAATGTTCTTCTTTAGGTTGAAATCTTTGCGCAGATACCGTGCAGCGATGGCAGTGTGCCCCTCTAAACAATCATCCTCAAAGTCGTGTCCAATCCATTTTGCCCGCCAGTCGTCCGGCGAGAGCAGGCTTATTTCAAACTCGCCCACGCCGCTTTCTATAGTTTTCACGCTACCCGTCTTGCCGTACTTTACCGTTGCGAATACTTTCCAGTAGCAATGGTCGCGACTTTTCAGTGTAGTGCCTTCATACGGAATGTAAAGCATCCGACTGGAAACCACCTGCTTGGAATCCCACAGATCGCCAATACCCTCCTGGGCGTTCTTCTCGCTGCTTGCTACGATAATTCGGTATTCGATTTGGCAAACATTTTCACAATCAGTCTTATATCGCCAACTGAACCGAGGCTCGGCGGTGGCCAAAGGCTGGCTTCCGTCCTGCATCTCCACGGTTAGAGAATCCAACTCTATTTTATCTCCACAAGAGGCAAAAAACACCGCAAGAAAAAAGAAGTACACTACTCGTTTCATGTTCGTTACAGCAAATGATGTCTTATTTAAGAAACAAAAACACTTTCGTCCATTTGAAAATGTATCAATGCGGCTAATCAAGAATTGAATTTTTTTCAATCTTTGACCAGTCGGACGGAGAGACCGAAGCTGCGGATGTTGAAACTCAGTTCCATAGCGTCTGCCATGAAAAACAGATTACAGGCGCCGTCCTCGTTGTAGTATGTCGATGTCCAATAGCCGCCGTACGAACCCACATAATCCGTACTCGTTCCGTTGCGGTAGCCTGCCGCCGGAAGGAATATACACCCCGCCGTCTCCATCTGCTCCCAATCACTGGCAGTCAAAACGTACGAGTTGAATGTCGCGCTCGCCGTGTTCGCGTTGTCCGGTTCCGCCACTCCATCAGGATGACTATAGACGTCGGGAAAGATTATCAATCCCAGCACGTTGTTTACCTTAGCCTTGGCATATCTCACATTGTCATGTCCGCCGACGCTGGAAGCCGCACGGCTGTAAAGCAGGTAGTTCAACTCGCTGTTTGTCAGAGTTCGCCACATCCCCGGCCTTCCTCCACCGTTGCTGATGGCGTTATACACGCCCCAGTCGCCGTTGGCATAATCACCCTCGAGGTTGTTGGTAAGGCTTCCGCCCGGGTAATAGTCGCTGTTGGTTGAACTTGTCGCCCACGGCTGGTATGCGTTTGCCCCGCTGTTCCATCCGCTGGTACCCCACCCGAAGAGGTCTATCCATCCGGTGTTGTCGGATGAGATATTGCGGTTGGCGGAACCCATGTAGTCATACTGATGCTCTGCGAAACGCCACATTTCTGTAGAAGCTTGATACTGAAGGTTGCCGCGCGAGAAGTGCACCGTACGGCCTTCCTCCACCGAGAACACTGCTGTCGAGGCTCCATTGTTGTCAAACGGTCCCGTGACTGGGACGTCGGGGTCGCTGGGCGTTCCGTCCACTACGGTGATATGGCAAACGGCACTTTTGTCGCCGGCCGTCGCCGTGATGTCGCATTCACCCACAGCCACCGCGGTCACCACTCCTGCTTCGCTCACCGTCGCCACCGTTGCATTACTGCTGCTCCACTCAACCTCATGAGGAGCATCGGCTGGCAGCACCGAAGCCACAATCTGATAGGTGGTGCCCACCATAAGCTCTTTTTCGGTGGGGCGAAGCGTGATGCTGTCAACCGGCACCGCCTCGGGACGGCATCCAATAAATCCGAGCAGAGCCACACAAAGCCCTGCCATAAAAGTAATCTGTCTGGGTTTCATAGATATGGTTTTTGGTTAAAATTGTCAAAATAACAAACGCAAAGATACAAATATTTCTCAAATTTACAATAAGGTGTGCCGACGTTTCACGTTTGTATGGCGCGTTATGGTTGCCGCGGGAAACTCCATAATGACAACTTTTACATAATCATGTTTTATATAATCGGGCAAAAAGCAAAGCACACCTCTTTCGAAGGTGTGCTTTGGGGTGTTTTGTCTATAGACCTATACTGGCGCAGGTAATATGTCTTTGATTGTCCTGCGATGTATACTGGTTTTACACTTCCCAGGTGTCGCCGCTGTTGAGCAGGTCGTCCACGCATTTGTATTTGCCGTTGGCTTTCTGCTCGTCCATCTGGTTCTCGTACAGCTGGGTGTAGGAGGTCTTCTTGACGTTGCGGATGACACCGAGTGCCACGGGCAGGTCGCCGTGCATGTGGGCCAGCATCATGTGGATGCCGGTGTCCTCGGTGGTCTCGTCGTGAATCATGATGTCGTCGAGGGTCACTCCGTTCTCACCGACAGTGACCACCTCGAGCTGGCGTCCGTTGAAGCGGAGGCCTTTCTCTTTGTTCTTGCCGAAGAGCATGGGTTTGCCGTGCTCGAGCACGATGGTGCGGTCGTCACGCACTGCGCGGTCGGTGATGGCAGCGTGAGTCTTGTCGTTGAATATCATGCAGTTCTGCAGAACCTCGACAACCGAAGTGCCGTCGTGCTGAGCCGCGCGGGTCATAATGTCGGTGGTCAATGCCGGCACGCAGTCGAGGGCGCGAGCGAAGAAGGTGCCCTGTGCACCCATGACCAACTCACCCGGGTTGAACGGGTAGTCGATGGTGCCGAAGGGCGAGGTCTTGGTCACCTGGCCGAACTTCGTGGTGGGGCTGTACTGGCCTTTCGTGAGGCCGTAGATCTCGTTGTTGAAGATGGTGATGTTCAAATCCTGGTTGCGGCGCACAGCGTGGATAAGGTGGTTACCACCGATAGCCATCGAGTCGCCGTCGCCCATGTTGACCCACACCGAGAGGGCGGGGTTGGCGAGCTTCACACCCGTGGCTATGGCGCAGGCGCGTCCGTGGATGCTGTGGAATCCGTAGGTATCTACATAGTACGGTATGCGCGACGAGCATCCGATACCCGACACCATGCAGATGTTCTCCTTCTTGTGGCCCGTCTTGGGGAAAGTGTTGAGGAGAGATGAAAGGATGGCATGGTCGCCGCATCCCGGGCACCATTTCACCATCTGGTCGCTGGCGAAGTCAGCCTTTGTATATTCGCGATCCGCTTTGGGAACAAAATGTCTTTCCATTATTTTTAAAGTTTAATCGTTTAATTGTTTAATCGTTTAATTGTTTTAATTGTCTTTGGTCGTTTCAACAATTAACCCAACAAACTATTGAAGTGGTCTTTCAGCTCGCACACCTCGAACGGCAGACCCATGATTTTGTTGTACTGGGTCATCGTGCATTCGGGGAACTGAGTGCGCAGGTAGCCGGCAAACTGACCGTTGTTCAGCTCGCAAACCACGATTTTCTTGTAGCGGCGCAGTATGTCGCCCGTGTTCTTAGGAAGCGGGCAGATATAGTTGAAGTGGGTGTAAGCCACCTTCTTGCCTTCGTTGTTCATCTCCTCGACAGCAAGCGTAAGGGCACCAGAGGTGCCGCCCCAGCCCACAACCAACAGGTCGGCGTCGGGATTGCCCGTCACCTCCTGGTCGGGGATGTAGTTCGCCACGCGGTTTACCTTTTCCTGACGGTTGTAGGTCATCAAGGCGTGGTTCTCGGGGTCGGTGCTCAGCGGACCGTCGGGGCATTTCTCCAAGCCGCCCACACGGTGACGCAGGCCTTCCATTCCGGGCAGTGCCCATTCGCGAGCGAAAGTCTCGGGGTCGCGACGGAACGGACGGTAATTCGGGTCGTTGGGCTTAGCCAGACGAGGCGTGATGCTCGGCAGGTCGGCAACCTTCGGGATGCGGAACAGCTGCGAGCCGTTGCCCAGATAACCGTCGGTCAGCAGGATGACGGGGGTCATGTGCTCCAAAGCCAGCTTGGCAGCGGTATAGGCCCAGTAGAAGCAGTTCGCACTGCTAGAAGCGGCCACTACAATGAGCGGAGCCTCACCGTTACGGCCATACAGAGCCTGGTTCAGGTCG
>JAFZTV010000022.1 GCA_017618625.1 Bacteroidales bacterium
CCTTCATGCTCTCGTCGGCAATAACGCAAACGTCGCGCAGACGACCGAAGTCAGTACTAAGATGTACTTGCACACGATACGACAAACCATCGGCCGAGTTGAACACATGTCCCACCTTGCCTACCATAATGCCTTCAGGGAAGATGCTGGAGTAGCCGCTTGTGACGATGTTGTCGCCCCGGCGGAATTTAGCATGACGTGGAATGTCATCGACATAGGCAAGGGAGATGGGACCTCCGTTCCAATGCAGGTAGCCGAAGTAGCCGCGTTTCTCAATGGTGCAGCTGATGTTCGAATGTGTACTGAGCACAGGAATGACAATGGAGTAGTGGGGCGACGTCATATACACGATGCCCACAACACCCGTTCCCGAGACCACACCCATGTCCTTCTTGACGCCGTCGGCCTCACCTTTGTCGATGGTGATCAGGTTGTCGCGCTTGTTGGTCTCGTTGGTCACCACCTTTGCCGGTATGAGCTTATAGCTGGAGAGCATCTGCAGCTGGTTGCTGTGCAGAAACGATGCGTCGTCGGTGAGCTTGGTGATGCGGCTGGAGAGTTGTGAAACCTGATGTTCCAGGTAGATGTTGCGCTGTGTGAGCTCTTCGTTCACCTTCGTGAGCGAGAAGAACGATTCAATCTCGGAGTTCCACTCATAGACTTTTCCTGCAACGACGTTGGCCGACGAGAACCACACGCTGCCCTGATAGCTGTTGTATTGAAACAATAATACAGCACTGATCGCCTCCAGTATGATGAAGACGAACCAGTGGTTGTATTTTGCAATGAAGGCTATCAGGTTCTTCATTTGTGCACTTCCTCGTTTATCTCATCAGGAATGAGAAACGATCGACGTTGTTCAGTGCAATACCGGCACCCTTGGCCACGCAGTGGAGCGGGTCTTCGGCCACGACGAACTGGATGTTCATCTTGTCGGTCAGACGCTTGGCAAGGCCGCGCAGCATAGCGCCGCCACCAGTCAGGTAGATGCCGTTGCGCACGATGTCGGCATAGAGCTCGGGTGGTGTGTTCTCCAAAGCGTTGAGAACAGCAGTCTCGATGCGGGCAATGGTCTTGTCGAGGCAGTGGGCAATCTCCTGATAGCACACGGGAACCTCCATAGGCAGGGCGGTAATGCGGTTCGGGCCGATTACTACATAGTCCTCAGGACCCTCGTCACCCAGGTCGGTCAGTGCCGAACCCACGTTGATCTTGATGCGCTCAGCCATGCGCTCGCTGACTTTCACGTTGTGCTGACGGAACATGTATTCCTGTATGTCGCTGGTCAGGTCGTCGCCTGCCACCTTGATGCTGTTGTTTGCCACGATGCCGCCCAGCGAGATCACAGCAATCTCTGTGGTTCCACCACCTATATCAACAATCATATTGCCCTCGGGAGCCTCTACGTCAAGACCGATACCGATAGCTGCAGCCATCGGCTCGAAGATTAGGTAGACGTCGCGGCCGTCGGCATGCTCAGCAGAGTCGCGCACGGCGCGCAGCTCAACTTCCGTCGATCCTGAAGGTACGCCGATCACCATACGCAGCGACGGCGAGAAAAGGCGCGAGCCAGAGTGTACCATCTTGATGAGGCCACGCATCATCTGCTCGCAGGCGGTAAAGTCGGCAATCACACCGTCGCGCAGCGGGCGGATGGTGCGTATGCCGGGGTTTTCTTTCTCATACATCATCTTTGCCTCTTCGCCGACGGCAATCATCTTGTCGGTACGGCGATCGAGAGCTACTACTGAAGGCTCGTCCACCACAATCTTATCATCACTGATAATGATGGTGTTGGCGGTGCCCAGGTCCATTGCAATTTCCTGTCTCAAACTGAAAAATCCCATAATTCTGTTTTGCTGTAAGTGTTATTGTTCTTTTGTTTCTTTTTCTTGTTGTTCTAAAGAGTCTTTATTTCCCAGACGCTCTTGATTCTACATGTTCTCTTCAAACCATTCCTTGATGGCTGTGTCGTAGTGACTCGAAACGCCGAAGGCGCGGGCAGCGAGTTCGCGGCGCTGGCTAAGCGTGGTGCAGGCACCCTGCTCGTTGAGCACGTTGAGCAGATAGTCGTATTCGGCCTTGCTGGGAATGATGACAACGTCATTGAAGTTCTTGGCGCCGGCACGGATGAGCGAGATGCCGCCAATGTCGATCTTCTCGATGATGTCCTCCTCTGAGGCACCGCTGGCCACCGTCTGCTCGAAGGGGTAAAGGTCTACGATGACGAGGTCGATTTCGGGAATGTCGTACTGTTGCATGTGCTCGCGGTCGTCTTCGTTGTCGCGACGGGCGAGGATGCCTCCGAACACTTTCGGGTGCAGAGTCTTCACGCGTCCGCCAAGGATGGAAGGATAAGTCGTCACGTTTTCAACCTTCTGGCACTCGTAGCCCAGACTCTCTATGAACTGCTGCGTGCCACCGGTGGAGAGGAACTTCACTCCCTCGGCATTGAGCTTTTCAAGCAGTTCGTCGAGGCCGTCTTTGTGGAAGACCGACACCAGAGCGGTCTTGATTTTCTTTGTATCAGCCATTTTCTTGTTATTGTTTTATTTGTTTTGTGCGTACATTGTTTATAAGGGACTGCAAAGATACGAATAAGTGCGAAGATTACAAAAAAAAATCGGGAATTTTTCCTTAGCTTGTCAAAAAAATAATTTAGGTCAAGCAAGTGGGTTGGGGAAAAGGTGCGAAATGTTTGGTGGTTCCGAGTTAATTTGCTATATTTGCAGCATAAATGATTAAAAATCCTCAAAGCAATGAAAAAGGTTGTATGTTTGATTCTGTTGCTGGGCAGTTTTGCAACGCTTTCGGCCCAGACCTTCACCGCCGAGATGAAGAGGGCGGGAATGATGTGGTACTTTGCTGACTACCAGAATGCTGATCAGGCGCGAAAGATTAAAGTCGTTGGCGACATCAACGGTGACGATATCAGGGTTTTGCGCCAATTGGCTGGCGGAAAGTACGGTAAGGAACTTGACGAGCCCGACCGCGGTTGTCTCGAGGAACTCGATTTGAGCGAGGCTCGCATCGTTGCAGGCGGTGGGGCATATTGGTTCGGCGGTTTGTTTCCTGAGTCCCATATTTCGCGGATAATGCCAGAACGCGCTATGACCTACACTGAAGACGATGTTGTAGGTGGTAAAATGTTTGAAGGCTGCGTGCGACTGAAGCGACTCGTGTTACCTCTTGAATGCAACGCGGTGAATTCATATTTTAGCAACACTCCGCTGAATTATGTTCAATTGCCTCAGAAGATAGGTGAAGTGCATCTCAGTATTTTCAATGAAATAATTCAGAACAAGCAATTGCAGACCGTTGCTTGTCCTTCGCCTGAGCCTCCTGAGGTGGCAAATGATAATCAAGA
>JAFZTV010000023.1 GCA_017618625.1 Bacteroidales bacterium
CAACAGCAACACTACGGTCACCGTGCCTGCTGGCGACTATTGGGTGAGCGACGCCAACCACAAGCCAATGCCTATGCCTACCGTCACCTACGGCAACACAACATTAACGCAAGGCACCGACTATACCCTCTCGTGGAGCAATAACGGCAGCGCAGGTACAGGCACCGTTACCGTTACCGGAGGTGGCGACTACGCTGGTTCGGTAACAGGAACTTTCCCCATCCGCTGGGCAACATACACTGTCCATTTTAATAAAAACCACAACGATGTCACTGGCACGATGAGCGACCAACAGTTCACCTACCACACGGCGCAGAACCTCAACGCAAACGCCTTCAGCCGTACAGGCTACTCTTTCGAAGGCTGGAGCACCACGCCCAATGGAGCAGTGGCATATACCGACCAGCAAAGTGTCAATAATCTCAGTGTCAACGATGGCGAGATTATCAACTTTTATGCTCAATTGACGCCCACAAACTATCATATCGCCTATAACCTAAACGATGGTAGTGCCAACAATCCCACCACTTACAATGTCGAAACGCCAACATTCACATTGAACAGCCCTGTCAGACCAGGCTACACTTTCGACGGCTGGACAGGCACCGACCTTGCTGAGCCAACACAAACGGTGACCATCGCCCAAGGCTCGACCGGCGACCGCAGCTACACTGCCAACTGGACACCCAACACTTACACCGTCCACTTTGATGCCAACAACGGCGAAGGCTCGATGGACGACATGAACTTTACCTATGATGTGGCGCAGAACCTCACCCCTAACACCTTCACCCGTGAAGACTATAGCTTTTTAGGATGGAACACACAGGCTAATGGCAGCGGTGCCTCATACACCGATGGACAAAGTGTAAGCAACCTCACCACTGAACCCAACGGCACTGTCAACCTTTATGCCAAGTGGAGATTAAAATCATGGCAAGGCAGCGGCACAGAAGACGACCCCTATATTATCAGTAGCACCACCGCTCTTGACCTGCTGGCCTATGCTGTCAACAACAACATTGACAATAACAATGGCTTCGCAAACAAATATTTCCTGCAAACCGAAGATTTTACCTATAACGGAACCACTAACAACTATACCCCGATTGGCAATGCCTCGTGCAATTTCAGAGGACATTATGATGGTGGCGGTTTTTCCATCAGCGGTATAAATGTGACGGGTTCAGACGATTATATTGGTGTTTTTGGCTATGTCTATTATGGCAGCGTTGAGAATATTGTCCTTGCCAACACTACTTTCACCGGCAAAAACAATGTCGGCGGTATTGTGGGCCGTACTTATAGGGGCAGCGTTAGCAATTGCAAAGTGATGGGCGACGTCACCATAGGGACACCTACAAGTGGTAATTACCACGGTGGCATTGTTGGCTTCTTGACAGAAACTGAGCTCACAGGCTGCTTGAGTATGGCAACCCTTACCGACCCGAATAATGTAGGACATTCCTATGGAGGTATCGCCGGAATTAATTCTAACGCCACTATCGATAACTGCATATACACAGGTGGAAGTGTCACGGCACATGGTAATGCCACCGCCATTTCCCGAAGAAACGGACAATCTCACGTGTTTACAAACAACTACTATTATGACTGTACCGTGAACGGAGAGACTAGTGGAGTGGGAGTTGGTGGAGAGGTCCCAGATATTAACGGTGCCCAACCTGCACACACCATCACTTTGGGTGAGAACATCGCCCTCGCAGGCGACCAGACGACGTACAACGTGAGCGGGCTTACCGCCATCGGCACCACAGTACTCATCCATACCGTAGGCAGCACCTCCACTATTTTAAGTGGCTCCATGCAGACTGTTACGCTGACCTACACCGGTACCATGCCGGAGGGCTATTCCCTGGTTTATAACGACGGTGCCGACCATCCTACTATCGGCAACGCTTTCATGATGCCTGATGCCAATGTCACTGTGAGCATCTCAAATGCCTTCCCCACCATACCTGGCATGGGCACCGAAGACAATCCCTTCGTCATCAGCAGTAAAGAGCAACTCGATATATTGGCTGATATGGTGAATATCGGATACTCGTTTACAAACAAATATTTCAAGTTGGGTGCCGATATCAACTATAATCCTAACGAACTCACAAATGGAGGGAATTATACTGCTATCGGCTTTTTATACAATTCAGAATCGAATTATTGTTTCAATGGCACCTTTGACGGCGATGGTCATATCATCAGCGGCATCCGTATCAACCAGCCCGTTTACAATCCTCAGGCGCTCTTTGGTTGTGTAGGCCCTAACGGCACGGTGAAAAACGTCACCCTCGCCGATGCCGTCATCACAGGAAGCTCTGCTGTCGGCGGCATTGCAGGTGATAATAGAGGCACTGTCGAAAACTGTCGCGTCATCAACTGCAATATCACAGGCCAAACTTGGGTCGGTGGCATTGCCGGCAATAATAACCAATGTGAAAATACCGAGAATTGCTTAGTTCTTAACACTTCAATCACTTATAGTGACACCGATAATTGTACGGGCGGTGCTATCATCGGAACACAACAAAATTTTAATTTAAATAATAACTATTATAACAGCTGCACCGTAAATGGAGTGGCTTACAATATAGGCTGTGGTATTGGCTATGACTTTGACTTTAACGGTATCCTCCTGACTTCTGGTGACATCACATTGCACAATGGAGCATTGCCGGCCTATACCCTCACTTTGAGCCCGCATATCACTGCCACACCAGTTCCTAACGCCACCTACGACGGTGTCCGATACTACATTGAAGGCACAGAAGTCACGCTTGGAACAAGTGCACCGGCCTATACCATCACCTCTGCTACACTAACCTACGGCGGCAACAACTACAATATCGCATCAGTTGGCGGAGTGTATTCTTTCACAATGCCAGCAGCCGATGCTACCGTCCTCGTGACACTGGAGCTCGCCCCGAATGCCGCCCAGTTCACCAAGAACATCACCGGCTATGGTAACGACGATAACCCTGGCGGCTGGTATCTGATTGCTTCGCCTGTTTCATCTCCGATTACACCTACTGTGGAAGACGGTTTTCTTGCCAACATCCACGACCTCTATCGTTTCAACCAATCCGCTGAAAGTGAATGGGAAAACTGGAAACAAACCGGTGACCACTACCATTTCAACCTTGAATCGGGGAGAGGCTACCTCTACGCCAACAGCGAGGATGTGACGCTGAGCTTCATTGGCATTCCTTACAGCGGCGATGGCACAGTCACTTTGGACAAGGATGACAATGCCACCCTTTCGGGCTGGAACCTCGTGGGCAACCCATTCGGCGTGAACGCCTATATCGACCGTCCGTTCTACATCATGAACGAGCAAGGCTCCGAAATCATTGCCGCAGACGGGAATCGCAACTACATTAAGCCGATGGAAGGCATCTTCGTGCATGCCGATGAAGACGGCGAGACGCTGACATTCACTACCGAAGCGCCAAGCAAAGGCCGTGGCGAAAAACCTGAACAGATTGTCATCAACCTCAGCAAAGGCAACCGCGGCAGCGCCATCGACCGTGCAATCGTGCGTTTCGACAGCAAGAGCACCTTGCCCAAGCTACAAATCTTCGATGGTAATACGAAATTATACATCCCGCAGGATTTCGAAGAGTACGCAATAGTCAGCTCGAACCGCCAAGGCGAAATACCCGTCAATTTCAAGGCAAAGGAGACGGGTGTTTATACAATCAATTTTAATGGAACGGATTTGAAAAACATAAAATTGATAGATATATTAGACGGAAAAGAAATCGATTTGAGCGAAAGCCAGACATACACGTTCATCGGATCGCCGGCTGATCGCCAGGCAAGATTTAAAATCATATTCGAGGGCTCAGAGAACTCAGATAGCTCCGAGATCTCTAATTTTGCCTACCAATCAGGCACCGATATCATCGTCAACGGAGAAGGCGAGCTCCAAATCTTCGACGTGATGGGACGCGTGGTGATGCAGAAACGCATCGACGGCGTAGAAACATTACATGAAATGTCCATAACGACAGGTGTTTATATCTTAAAATTAAATGAAAAAAACCAGAAAATTGTGATCAGATAAATTAATTTCAAAAAAATGTCGGGCGTATTAATAAAAGTTGTAATTTTGCAGTCCGAAAAATTTGAAGAAAATTTAAATACAAATTAATGTACGCAATCGTAGAAATAGCAGGGCAGCAGTTCAAAGTGACCAAGGGAGACGAAATCTTCTGCAATCGCTTGAATGGCGAAATCGACAGCTCAATCAGCTTCGACAAGGTGTTGTTGATCGACAATGACGGCAACACAAGGGTTGGCACCCCCGTCCTCGAAGGTGCTAAAGTGGATGCTAAGATTATCAAGCATCTGAGAGCAGACAAGGTTCTTGTTTTCAAGAAGAAAAGAAGAAAAGGATATCAGACTCTCAACGGCCACCGTCAGGATCTGAGCAAGGTGCGCATTGAAAACATCACTGAATAATAAACCGAAAAAATTAAAGAATTATGGCACACAAGAAAGGCGTTGGTAGTTCCGAAAACGGTCGTGAATCACATAGCAAACGACTCGGAGTGAAAGTTTTCGGTGGACAGGCAGTTATCGCAGGCAACATCATCGTTCGTCAGCGTGGCACACAGCACTATCCTGGTGACAATGTAGGCATGGGCAAAGATCACACTTTGTTCGCACTTACAGACGGCATCGTGGAATTCACAAGAAAGAGAGAAGATCGTTCGTACGTTAACGTCATCCCGGTTCAGGGCGAAGTGACAGAGTAACGTGGTAGGGGCGAATCATTATTCGCCCGTACGTTGGAAACGAACAGAAAATAGTAGGGGCGAAAGATATTTCGCCCCTACGTTTTTTTATACGTTTTTTTGTTTTTGAATAAAAATTTGTATCTTTGCAGGTTAATTTTTTACTAATATGTTAACAATACCTTATATTAGAGAACATAAAGAGGAGTGTATTAACCGTCTGAGTATCAAGAACTTCACAAGGTTTGAACTCCTCGATGAGATTTTAGCGCTCGACGACGAACGCCGTAAGACACAGCAGGAAAACGACGAGGCTCTGGCCGAAGCCAACAGCATAGCACGCCAGGTGGGCGACCTCTGCAAGCAGGGAAAAGCAGCCGAGGCAGCACCGCTCAAAGCCCGCGTGGCCGAGCTGAAAGAGTTCACCAAGGTGAAAAGTGACCGTCTCGAAGAGCTTAAAGTGTTGATTCAGAATAAGCTGGTTGAGATCCCTAACACTCCGCACCCGATGGTGCCGCGTGGCAAGACAGCTGCCGACAACCTCGTGGTGAGCGAGGAAGGCAAGATGCCTAACCTCCCGAAGAACGCCCTTCCACACTGGGAACTGCTCAACAAATATAAACTCGCCGACTTCGAACTCGGCAACAAGGTGACAGGCGCGGGATTCCCGTTCTACACCGGTCAAGGCGCACGTCTGCAGCGCGCACTCATCAACTTCTTCCTCGACGAGGCAGTGAAAGACGGCTACTACGAGGTGCAGCCTCCTATCGTGGTCAACGAGGCATCGGCCTACGCCACCGGTCAGCTGCCTGACAAGGAAGCCCAGATGTACGCAGTGCCGCTCGATAAGATGTATATGATCCCGACCGCTGAGGTGCCGGTGACCAACATCTTCCGCGACATGATAGTGCAGGAGAACGAGCTCCCGATCAAACGCGTGGCTTACTCCAACTGCTTCCGCCGTGAGGCTGGCTCATGGGGCAAGAACGTGCGCGGACTCAACCGTCTGCACCAGTTCGACAAAGTCGAGATCGTCGAAATCGCCAACCCGGCCAACTCTTACGAGCGCCTCGAGGCGATGAAGGAACACGTGGCCGGACTGCTCCGTAAGCTCGAGCTGCCATTCCATGTGTTGCGTCTCTGCGGAGGCGACATGAGCTGGACATCAGCAATGACCTACGACTACGAGGTGTGGTCGGCAGCACAGCAGCTGTGGCTCGAGGTGAGCTCGGTGTCGTGCTTCGAGACCTTCCAGGCTAACCGTATGAAGCTGAGATTCAAAGACAAAGACGGTAACATCCGCTTGGCTCACACCCTCAACGGCAGCGCCCTCGCACTTCCGCGTATCGTGGCGGCACTGCTCGAAAACAACCAGACAGAAGACGGTATTTTGATTCCTAAGGCACTTCAACCATATACAGGCTTTGAAATTATTAAGTAAAATATTGACAATCATAGGTTTGACTCTGATGGTGGCTTGCTCCGACAAGTCACCGTCGGGACAGATCAACGCCATGCAGAAACGCGTGGATGCGGTCGAGCGTCAGGTGGAAACGCTTTATAATCAAGACTTTAGCTTCTTGGTTGGCGAATATCAGGCTCTCGACACCACAGTGGCGAGACACAAAGACATACGTCAGGAGATGGACCTCTTGCAGGCATATCTGCAACAGTTTGAAGATCAACGAGTTGTGCTGCTCGAGAATACCAAATATTCAAGAAAACAGCTCTCCGATCTGAAATCAGATGTCGAGAAGAATCTTTACGACGAACAAACGACATCGAAATACATCCAGGACGAGGAAAGAGAACTCCACATGATGGAGGCTCAAATCAAATATTTTCAGGAGAAGTTTGACGCGCAGAAGAAAGTCGTGAAACAACTGAGGAAGGAGTGATGCCATGAGGTCGTCGCGCTTTTTCACGATTATTCCCCTTATCGTTTTTCTTTTTGCATCGTTGCAAAATATTGATGCTCAAAAAGTTATGACTCAACGTCAGATCGATGAGAAGCTGGCGCGTGAGTTTTATTACAAAAAAGATTACGAGAAAGCACGCGATATCTACAAAAATCTTTACGACACATATCAGCAGACCGGCTATTTCAACCAATATGCCGATTGTCTTGTGATGACTGGCGATTACGAGGCTGCGGAGAAGGCTTACAAGGCGTTTCTGAAGAAAAATCCGCAGAACTGGAAGTCGCACGTCGACATGGCTTACGTCTACTCGCAGCAGGGCGATAACCCCAAGGCGGTGAAATATCTTAATAAGGTGATAAAAGAGGTGCCCGACACCCGAAATGCCATCACTGAAGTCACTAACTTGTTGAGAGCCAGGAACTTCAACGATGTGGCAATAAGTCTGTTCGACCGCGGCGCGAAGAATCCGAATGTCAACTATAATTTCTATCTTGAGAAGGCCTACACCTACAACTCGATGCTCGACTTTGAGAACGCTACCGAGTGCTATCTCCAGTATTTAAAGGAGAAGCCCGATCAATACGAGATGGTGAAGAACCGCCTTCGCGTGATGATGATGTACGACCTCAACGGCAATGTGAGCGACGTTATCAGGATGGCGCTGCTGCGCAAAACGCAGGAAGAACCCGAGAACGAGGAGTTTTCGTCGCTGCTGATGTGGTATTCGCTGCAGGAGCAGGACTACGATCTCGCCCTGATGCAGCTCAAAGCCCTCGACCGACGCGGGAAGGGCGACTATGAGCGCGACATCCTCTACGTGGCGCAGATTGCGGGCGACAACAGGCAATACGACATCGCGATTGAGGCTTACGACTATATCTTGGAGAAGTCGGGCGAGGGCGTTTTCTATGTGCAGGCGACAGTCGGATTTATCAAGAACAGCTACGCAAAAGCTGAAGCCGAAGGCAATCGCGACAAGGCATTTTATGAGAACCTTTCGAAGAAGATTAACGATGCCTTCGATAAGATCGGTTACACCAGCGATATGATGCCGCTGGTGCTGGTGCAGTCCGATATTTTGGCTTTTGAACTCGGGAGATATGATGATGCTAAAGCATTGTTAAACAGAGTGTTAGAGCTTGGTTTCTTGCCAAAGACCAACGCCGAGCTGAAGATGAAGCTGGCCGACATATATCTGCTTACCGACGAGGTGTGGGAGGCCACTTTGCTCTATTCGCAGGTCGAGAAGTCGATGAAAAACGAGCCGATAGCTCACGA
>JAFZTV010000024.1 GCA_017618625.1 Bacteroidales bacterium
ATGAAGTGGAAGTTGCCCAGGTTCTTCCAGGTGTCGATGTTGTTGGAGAAGATGTTCTCGGTGGACTTGTCGTAGGTTATGAGGTCTTGGACATAGGCTGTATTGATTATCGCTACCAACTGGTCGCCTGGCATCAGTGCAAGCTTCTCCTCGGGGCGAGTGAGCAGCCAGGTGGATGCCGAGTCGGCCTTGTCCATTTGGGTATAAATGCTGTCGAGCTGCTGCGCGAAGGCCTCGATGTTGCTCATCACCATCAGGGCCGTCAGCCGGCGGTCTTTGGCACGCTGGCCTTTCTCGATGAGTTGCGCTGTGCCAAAGGTGAGTACCAGTGACACGGTGGTGCCGAGCACGAGCATTCCAAGTTGTTTCCAGAAACCGCCGCGTTTGGGCGTTATGTCCACCTCGGGCGGGTTGATGATGTCTGATGGTTCCATTTAGTATTGTTCTTTTATCATTTCAGTCAAATAGCCTTGTCTTGGTGTTCTTCAACAGAAAAGAACCTTAAGATTCTCTGGAGGACTTCCTTAAGAATCTACGGGCTCTTCCTAAAAGATTCGCTGGCTCTTCCTTAAGGAACTTTGCCAGATCTCATTATTATTCCTCAGAATGTCTTAGTTCTGACAAAGCACCGAGGTTGAGGCTAATGCCGCCGTAGATAGAGCGGACGGTATAGATGCCATAAATGTTCACCCACTTGACAGGCGTGACAATGATACCGCCACCATAGTTCCAGTAATGACGGGCAGCACCCTCTTTGACATAGTCGTGGTACATCTGGGCACTGGTGCTTTCACTGCTGCCTGAAACTTCCACGTTCACCGTCGAAAAGTCGGTATAGCCGTGGGTGGTGTGGCAGTGTCCAATAACCGGCATGATGCGCAACCACGGCAGTATAGGTATTTGGTAGCCTATGTTGATTGTTGTGACCGTCGAGTCCGGCATCATGGCCGTCGGGCCGACATTCACATGGTTGTCGTACTTGTACATCGGACCTGCACCGAGGTAGTCAATATACACGCCGTAGATATCGAGACTCGCTCCCCATCCAAATTGAGAAAAATCTGTTCCTATACCCGTCGGACCCACGTGAAGTCCAACGTTGAAACGTTGATTGTTGTTTGAGAAATCCAGCCACTGGGCATTTGCGCTCATCGAAAACAAGGCTCCCATTACGAAGATTAATAATGTTTTTTTCATAATTGTACAATATTAAAATTTTAATGTTAGATTCTTGTCATCCTGATAATAATACCTAAGGAGTAGGGACCGTCTTCGTCCTCGCCCTCCTCGTTGTATGTGATGTTGAAAACCGTCGCATCCAATTGCTCGATTTTGTAGTTCATGGGGCCGAATTCGTCCGTCATGGTAAGGGTGCTGTCACTGGTCGACCAAGTACCCTGGTCTTCGGAGTCTCCGTCGATGGAATGATAGGCACTAGTGTATGTCTTGTCTGCTTTGAAAGTGATTTCGACCGACTCACCTTCTTCTAGCATGGAGGAGACGTCAAATATGTCGCCTTGAGTAAAGATGTAGAGAACTTCTGTTTCATTCCAAGTGCCAACAATCATCTCTTCAGAGATAGTGTCTGAGTTGTTGCCTGGGTTATCATTGCCAGAAGGGTTGTTGTTTTCTTTGTCGCACGAGGCGAACATCATTGCAGCCGCAGCCACGAACATAATAATGAATCTTGTCATCTTCATATTGCTTGATTTTTAATGTTTGTCGTCAATTAAATGGTTTGTTATCAATTGTTTTATAAAGAAATCTTACAATCATAACCGTATGATTTGCCACTGCAAATATACGACTTTTTTGGAATCTATTCTCAAAAAGTTATGTTTTTGATGGTTTAATAGCTGAAACTGCTGCCACCAAGAAACTCGCGCATGATGCTGGTGGGGGGGATGAACTTGGGCTCGATGGGCTCAAGCAGTTCGATGAAACTGAGTAGATGCTGTGCCTCGGCATATTCTTCGCAGTTTTCGGGCACATGCTTCAGCAGAGGTTCGGCATAGATTTTCAGTACTCCCAGTTCATACAGCAATGCGGAATTGAACTGCACGTCGGCTAGTTCCTGATAGGGGAAGATGTTCAGCTCCTCGCCACGGCGCACCTCGCCCCAGCGGTGGATGGTGTTGTAGGCATCCCATCCGCGGAAATTGTTGTCGCGCACAATACGGCGGAGCATACGGTTTTCGCTGCTGCGGATGCTGTTCAGGTCGTCGATGGCTATCTGCGTCAGTGCCGAAACGTATACCTTGAACTTCAGTTCGTCGGCAATCTGGGCGGTCAGCTTGGGGTTGAGGCCGTGTATGCCTTCCACCACCAGGATGCTGTTGGGTTCCAGTTGCATGCTCTTGCCGTCGTAGTATGGGTCGCCTTTCTTGAAGTCAAACGTGGGTATCTCAACGCGCTCGCCGTCGAACAGCCGTTGTAGATGGTCGTTGAGCAGGGGAATGTCGAGGGCGTCAATGCTCTCAAAGTCGTATTCTCCGTTAGGCAGTTTCGGAGTGCGTTCACGACATACAAAGTAGTCGTCGAGCGACAGTTGCTGGACATCGAATCCCAGCACTTGAAGCTGCACACTCAGGCGGCGGCACGAGGTAGTCTTGCCCGACGACGAGGGTCCTGCCAGCAGCACCATTTTTACTTGGTCGCGGCGTTGGTATATCATGTCGGCTATCTCGGCATATTTCTTTTCGTGCAGGGCTTCCGACACGTGGATAAGTTCGTTGGATTTTCCGTCGCGTACGATGCGGTTGAGGTCGGTGATGGTAGGTACATGGAGCAAATCTACCCAGCGGTGATGTTCTTTGAAAATTGAGAATAGCTTGGGTGTCTCAGGCAGAATGGGCAGCTTGTCAAGATGCTTACGGTCGGGTAGTTGCAGCAAATATCCCTCGTCGGCATAGGTGCGGAAGTCCCACGAGAAGAGGCAGCCCGTGCTAGGTACCAGCTTCGAGGCCACCTTGTGGATGGTGCCGTCGAGGAAGTGCATGTTGATGTACAGCTGGTTAAGCGACTTGAGCAGTTTGAGTGTCTCGGGGTTGTCGGTGTCCTCCATCATCTTGATGGCATCGGATAGGAGCATCAGCTTAGATTCGAAAGGAAGGTCAAGATGCTGGAGCTCAATCATGCGGTCGCGAACTGCATTGGCAACCTTCACCCTGTCAGGCTCTTCAATGCCCTCAAGGGTGCAGTAGAATCCCCCTTGCATCGAGTGCTTCACCTGCAAACGGCACTTGGGGTATACGTCGC
>JAFZTV010000025.1 GCA_017618625.1 Bacteroidales bacterium
GAAACGGATATGAGAACAGCAGCACCGAATACTGCAGTACGGGATTCACCAATCTCGAATAGGCATAGCCCGTGACAAGCGGAACTAGAAATAATACCGACGCAACCACAATCTTTGTCCTGTTGTGGCGCATAGTCGTCTAGTTGAACATCAGAGCCATACCGACAGCAAATACCGCCAGCATTACATAACTGTGATGGGTCAGATATCGCAGGTAGTACCAGAAGAAGTTGGCGTGCGGTTCGCCCAGCCAACCACCGACACCTTTCATTTCGAAAAGTTGACAGAGCGTTATACCTAGGTGCGGCAGGAAAAGGATCATGGCGCAGGTACTTGCGAGGATGTATCGCCACATCTTGCCGCACTCTACGAATAACAACCCTGCCATCCCGACCAGCAATGCGGTGAGAGTGCAGAAATATTGCGTATAGGCGCAGCAGGCGGCTGTCAAGGCATATCCTGCAAATTGACCTATGGTATATTTATGCTCAACGCAGATGCCCGTCCAGAAGTATAGCATGAGCAGTACAAAGAAAAGCCCTACGATATATGGGCGCGCCAGCATGGAATAGTAAACGGTGTATTGCGAGAATGCCACTACTATGGCGGCCAATAATGCACTGTCGCTGCCGTACCACCGTTTCGTGATATTGAAAATTAGCGGTATGCAGCAAATGCCCATCAATACAAACGGAATCCGCACTGCTATAGCCGAAGTGCCGAACAGTTTGCACCACAGCCAAAGAAAAAGCTGTACGCCAGCTGGATGACCGTCGGTTTTTACGCCATCTTGTATAAGTAAGGCTATGTTGTCGAACCGAACTCTTATTATCGCACTCAGTTCGTCGTGTGTCAGCGGTGCGGATATTTCGGCCAGGCGCAATATGGCTCCTACTAACGTAACCACCGTCAGTGCTATCAGCTCTGGGTGTTGGATAAAGTGCTTTATGATTGACTTCCCTTGTAACACGGCTTAATATATCTCCTCAATCGTCTGCGTCAGTCCGTTGATGGTTATCGTGTCGCCGACTTTCTTGCCTTTCAGCGCTATATAGACTGGCGTCTGGGCGGAGATGGCATAGTAGTCTTCTTTCTTTCCGTCCGTCTCCACCTGGAACTTGCCCAAGCCTATGCTCATGAAGAACCGCTGCCGGTTGGTGAGCACCACCGCGCCATGATCGGCAATGTCGAACGGCGGCATCTTCAGCAGGTCGCCCAGCACACGCAGGCCAGCGTTGGCGTTCGCGAGCTGCTTGGCGTACATGTCGCGGCTGCGCATCATCTTGGTGCGGTACGAGTCGTAACGATCGACGTTGGCGCCGTAGTCGTTGCTCTGCTGTTGCGCCGAGTCCATCTCCTGCTTGGCCACAAAAGCAATCTGCTCCTGATGTTTGATACAGGAGCAGATCACATTCTGACGTCTTTCGTCGCGGTTCATTATCCTAGTCCTCTAGTTCTTCTAGTTTCTCTAGATCTTCTAGTTTCTCTAGTCAAATCCTCCCCGGATAAACCTTCAACGCCTCTTCGAGGCATTTCACCGCATGTTTCAGGTCCTCGATGCAGAGGCAGTAGGTGATACGAGCCTGATGGCGTCCGTCTTCGGGGTTCACGTAGAAGCCGGTGGCGGGAGCCATCATCACGGTCTCGTTGTTGTAGTTGAAGTCGGTGAGAAGCCACTTGCAGAACTTGTCGCTGTCGTCAACGGGCAGCTCCACCACGGTGTAGAAAGCACCCTTGGGGTTGGGGCAGAAGCAGCCGGGAATCTTGTTGATGCCCTCGACGATGACGTTGCGGCGTGCCACATACTCCTTGGCTACGGCGTCGAAATACTCCTGCGGGGTATCGACGGCGGCCTCGCCGAATATTTGACCGAAGCTCGGCGGCGAGAGGCGTGCCTGTGCCAGACGCATGGCGATGGAATAGACTTCCTCGTTTTTAGTCACCATGCATCCCACGCGGGCACCGCAAGCGCTGTAGCGTTTCGACACCGAGTCGAACAGCACCACATTCTTCTCCAGTCCTTCGAGCTGCATGACGCTGAAATGCTCGTGTCCGTCGTAGCAGAACTCACGATATACCTCGTCGGCGAAGAGGAACAGGTCGTGTTTCTTAACTATCTCGGCCACCTTCAGCAGCTCCTCCTTGGTGTAGAGGTAGCCGGTGGGGTTGTTGGGGTTGCATATCATGATGGCGCGGGTGCGCGGCGTGATAGCCTTCTCGAAGGCCTCGATGGGAGGCAGTGCGAAACCGCTGTGGATGTCGCTCGGGATGGTCTTGATGGTGGCGTCGCACAGCTTGGCGAAGGTGTTGTAGTTGGTGTAGTAGGGTTCGGGGATGATGATTTCGTCGCCAGGGTTCAGGCAGACGGTGAAGGCGAACTGTAGTGCCTCCGAGCCGCCGGTGGTGACGATAATCTGGTCGGGAGTGACGTGGATGTCGTGTTTGGCATAGTACTCGCACAGTTTCTTGCGGTAGGACAGGTTGCCGGCGCTGTGGCTGTAAGCCAGAACGCCTATCTTGGTCTCGGCCAGGGTTTTGAGTGCACCCTTAGGGGTCTCGATGTCGGGTTGGCCGATGTTCAGGTGATATACATGTATTCCGCGGCTCTTCGCTTCGTCCGAGAAGGGCACCAGTTTGCGGATGGCTGACTGCGGCAGCTCGTTGCCTTTTTTTGAAATCTGTGGCATGTTATTCAGTTTTAGGTTATTAGTTTTGTATCTGGTTTTCGCTCTTGCCTGTATATTGCAAAAGCAACAGTGCGGTATTGGATTTCAGCCCAATTCCGCACTGTCTATTGTCTTATTGCCTGAATGATTTCACGCAATCAAGCAATAGCTTATTTCTGTTCTGTCGGTGTTGACGGCGCTTCCACCGTTCCTTTGATTTTCAGCACCAGGCGCGGGTTGTCAACCGCGTTCGACGTCACCGTGATGGTCTTGTTGAAGCCGCCCACGTTGTTCGTGTTGTATTTCACATGGATGTTCGACGACTTGCCGGGCATTATCGGCTCTCTCGGCCAGGTCGGCACCGTGCAGCCGCACGAAGCCTTCACGTTCGACAGTATCAGAGGCTCGTTGCCAGTGTTCGTGAACACAAACTCGCACTCGCCGTTGCCACCCTTCTGGATGGTTCCGTAGTTGTGCTCCATCTCGGTGAACGAAATCTTCGCGCCCGACACGTTCTCGGGTTGTGCATCCTGTGCTTTTGCCACGCCGAAGCTCAGTACGGCGACAAGGCTCAATAAAAACAGTTTTTTCATGTTTATGATTGCTTTAGAGTTTTTACTTTGTGTTTATCTACTTATTAACGTTATCCGTTTTCTTTTGTTGCATTCGGATTGCAAAATTACATATTTTTTGCATTTGGCAGCCCCGCTTTTTCACCCGATTCCATACATTTTGTAGCAGAAACCTTTTTTTTCTTTCAAAAATGCGATGATTTTTGCCAAAAGTTGTTGTATTTTAGGGAGATGGAAAAATGAAAGTGCCGGATCCTGAAATCCGGCACAACGGGGAATCAATATGTCTTTATGACCATTCTTCTGCTTATGTCATATAATTACATACCCTTTGCTTCTTCTTTCAAGGCTGAATACAGTCTTGCACGGTCCTGACGGTTGCTCCAAATACTGACAATGTATATCTCGTCTTTGTATATGGCGTACACCACGCTGTTAAGACGACAAGTCAATTCGCGGAACTCGACACCTGTTTCCTCGTCGGTGAAACTGGACTTCCCGATATTTGGAAACTGTGAGATGCTGGCAACTGCCTCATTGATGGCATTCCGCATCTTGACAGCTGCTTGACCGCCAAACTCACGGGCGACGTAGGCTGCCGTTTCTGCAAATTCTGTGGCGGCACGCTCCGACCAATTCACTTTCATACCGCTTCGGAAATGGTGTTGTCAACAATCTGCATTACTTCGTCATGCGTAAGTGTCTGCTCCCGCCCGGCAATGACGTCGCGCATACGCTGCTTCGACACCTCCATCATTTCCTCACGGCTGTACATCCCCGGCATCTGGAGGGTTTCGTTTGCCTCAACATCTTCCCGCTGGACACGCGCGAGGAATGCGTGGCGCACTTTCAACGTTTGCTGACGATAGAGTGTCCAAAGTGCATCCTCCGGCGAAGTTCTTTGGTATGTGGCGCTTGTTTCCATATCTGTTTTTCCTTATTTTCGATTTGCAAATTTACATAAAATTATCGATTTCAGCACAGACGATGATGATTTTTGCCAAAAGTTGCTGCAGTTTAGGGAAATGGAAAAAAAGGAAGTGCCGGATTCTGAAATCCGGCACAACGGGAAATACATTTATCTAATTCTATGCCCGTTCTCGTCGTAAGTCCCATACGGCGGCCACATCTTGATATTGCGCATCTCTTCGCTGGGAGGGAAGGTGGGATAATCAATGGCGTAAAGGTCTGAAAGTGTAACATCATACCTTTGGAGTACTTTATATGCTGTGCATACCGAATCCCATGAATAAGTCTTTAAGGTATCTGCTGAAAAAACGAAAAGAGATAGTGTGTCCGTTTTACAAGAAGAATAAATATCGCTAAATGGTCTGCTACAACTGAAACAAAGGAATGCACTTTTTCCACCATTAATATTAAAAACCTCAACAGGTTTTTCCAATGGCAATATGGTGTCAGGGTATATGGGGTCATAATTTTTCAGAAACCCAAGTAGTGGTGAATAAACAACAACCTCATATTCTGCATTATTGTCAAACTCCAAACTACATTCCTTATCGCCAAATCTTTGAATGAACTTCTCACATCCAAATAAAAGAAGGCAAGCGATGCATCCGATGAAAATTTTAAAATATTTCATTTTCATTTATTTTGTAAAATTTATCGATAATCATGAAACGGATAACCTCCTTGCTCGTCCCATAAGTACCCATTGAAAATACTTGTTTTCTTGAAAAATTGCTTGGAATGTTCATTTTTTCAAAGATGGCAAAGCAAACTATTATTATCGAAACTGCTAAAGAATTGTCGCTCAGGTGCGGCATGATTGTAATCATGGACAATTAAATGTGAAATTGGCCATATTTAAGGATTCTATACTGCTATCTCTTAAATTAATTATTTTCAATACATTATAGGCAGAATTCAATTCTTGTAAACTATTGTACCAATGCTGAACTGGAACTACCGTTTCAATATGCAAATATACAAATCATTTCCGAATATTCACAAAAAAGTGAATATGTTGTTCGATTTTGCTACAGTAAGAAAAAAACAGTAAGAAAAAATTAGTAAACTCAGTTATATCTTACACTTAAACGCAAATCCAATACAACTTTGGCAATCAAACTATCAAAACGGCCCTTATCTGACAAGCATATAACTAGCACATTGTCAGTATTAACAAAGCCATCAACTCTAAGACAAGCCTAAGACAAAACTAACATAATGCTATTTACCTGACTTCCATATCCGCACGACAGTTGACAGGAGAGTGCAATGTCGGAGATGAGTCGTAGGTGAGTAGGCGTTGAGTACTAGTTGATATTACCTTAACCTAGAATTAACCTAGAATTACCCTAGAGCTTCCCTAGAATTACCCTAGAATTTGTGATTTGCCTGTTGGAATGAAAAAATGGGAATACCGCACCAAAATATACTACGAAACGATGCCTCTTTGTGAATATTGTATCGGTATGATTTTTTTTTGAGGATAACCGATTTTGGAATAATGATTCATTTTGGTATGCAACCAAAGTCATATCAAAGTCGTGTTTTATTTTTCCATTTCCAATTTTATTTGTATTTTTGCAGCCGTTTTCGTGACACCTTGTAGGTGCGAAAATGCTGTCCCATGGTGTAATGGTAGCACATCAGATTTTGGTTCTGCTTGCCCAAGTTCGAATCTTGGTGGGACAACAATGAAAAGCTCTCTCCCCGAGGGCTTTTCTTGTAGTTCAAAACCTGAAAATAATCCGTCTATGCAGTTCCGCATCTCTTACACCGAAATCCAGAGCCTGGTATATCGCAAGGCCAACAAGACAATACTGTTCTCTTACAATAGCGAGCACTCCGTGCGCGTCGGCTATGACATCAACGTCCTTTTCAAGACAACCAATGTCGGTCTCGACGTCACAGTCGAGCGTGTTGACAACTCGTCGGTTCTGCTCAGCTACAGCGGCGGTATGG
Source organism: Bacteroidales bacterium (assembly GCA_017618625.1). Next base: position 6,167 of record JAFZTV010000025.1, read on the forward strand.
GCATAGAGTTTATGGTCAAGCAGGCCATCGAGCACGCAAAAGGCCAGCCTGGCGCCGACATGCTCGAAGCCGTCGAAGGCAGCAAGCTCATTTTCCACCTAGACAAGAACCCACAGCTGCGGCAGATACTCGAGAACGTGACCTTGCAGGACATCCGCTTCGACGAGCACGACGTGATAATTGAATTCACGCCAAAGGCTTTTTAACGCTTAATTTGTCAACAAAACAATAAGCCCCGAAGTCACTATGACTTCGGGGCTTACTCGTAACGTCAACTGTCCGTTTGCTATTCTTTCTTCTTTCCTGTAAGGTTCAGCGACGGCAACTCTATCGACTTGAATGCCGAGATTATCGGGTTGCTCTTCGGCTCCTCTTTCTGGTATATCTCGTTGATGATGGTCTTGTATTTCTCGTGCAGCACGTTGCGCTTGATTTTCAGCGTGGGGGAGAGCAGTCCGTTCGCCGTAGTCCACTCCTCGCTCACCAGACGGAATCTCTTTACCTGCTCGTGGGCAGCAAATTCAGGATTAATGCTGTCCACTATGGTTTGGAATTTCTTGTGTACAGCCTCCATGTTGACCAGGCTTTCGTTGTCGCGATAGTGCAGGTTGTGTTTCAGCGCCCAATAGTGCAGTGTGTTGAAGTTGGGAGCGATGATGGCCGAGCAGAACTTCTCGTTCTCGCCTATAATCATTATCTGGTCGATGTATTCCGACTCTCTGAAACGGTTCTCCAGCACCTGCGGTGCGATGTATTTCCCTGCCGACAGTTTGAATATATCCTTCTTCCTGTCGGTGATTTTGAGGTATTTACCTCCCACCAGTTTCCCTATGTCGCCAGTGTGGAACCAACCCTCGTCGTCAATCACCTCTTTCGTGTATTCGGGGTCTTTGTAGTAACCCAGCATCACATGAGGTCCACGTGTTAGTATTTCGCCGTCCTCGGCAAACTTCATCTCCACGTTCGTCAGTATCGGTCCCACGGTGCCTATCTTGACCAGATGGTCGTGCGGGTTGTTTACGGCTATCACGGGCGAGGTCTCCGAAAGGCCGTAACCCTCGTATATGTTCAATCCGGCGGCCGAGAACAGTTTCACCAGTCGCGGCGGTATGCTGCTGCTGCCAGTCACTATGACCATGCGGTGTCCGCCGAACTTCTCGCGCCATTTGCTGTAAACCAGCTTTTCATACACTATGTGTCCCAGTTTGAACCACAGGTTGTACTTCACCTTGCCGTAGTCCCAGCGGCAGCCGTGGTTGATGGCGCGGAAGTATATCTTGCGCTTCAGTCCTTTCATGTCCTTGCCTGCGGCATACAGCTTGTCGTAGAACATCTCTATCACCCTCGGCACCGCGCAGAATCCGTCTGCATTGATGTCGGCAAGGTCGCGGGCTATCGTACCCATGCTTTCGGCATAGTATATGCTTGCGCCGAGATATTGGTAGTGGTAGTTCATCGAGCGCTCATACACATGGTTCAGCGGCAGGAAACTGAGTATTTTGCAGCTGCTGTCCAGTATGTTTACCTTTGAGTGGGCTATGAAGTTCGAACACAGGTTCCTGTGCGATAGCATCACACCCTTGGGCGCTCCTGTGGTGCCCGAGGTATAGACGAGCGTGCACCAGTCGTCTGGTTTTATCGTCTGTTTGCGTTCCTCTATGATGGGCATGTTCTTCTCCTTGCTGGCTATGCCGGCTTTCAAGATTTCGAGCATGCGGCGTTCTCCCTCAATGTTGGCGAGGGTGAATATCATGGGCTTCTGCTCCATCTTGTCCAGTGCGGGGCGCAGACGTTTCAGCAGCGTGTTGTTGTTCACAAACACCGCTTTCGCTTCGCTGTGTGTCAGGATGTGCAGGTAGTTTTCGGTGCTGAGTGTCGGATAGACAGGCACATGTATTATGCCCGACATCGACATCGCCATATCCACAAAGTTCCACTCCGGGCAGTTGGGCGATATGGTCACGATGCGGTCGCCTGCATCGATGCCCATCTCAATGAAACCGTATGCCAGGTAGTGGGCGTACTTGTAGTAGTCGTGACAACTGTATTTGACCCATTCGCCGCTCTGCTTTCCAGCCAGGATGTCCTCTTTCGGGTGGTTGTTTATAAGGTGGTCTAAAAGGTCGAATGTGCGTGTTATCTCAATGTTCATGGTTTGCAGTTTGTGTTGATGTTGTTCTTTAAAAGAATTTGCAAAAGTACAAAATTCTGTTGGAAAACAAATTTATCGTATTACGAAGGCTACTTGCTGTCGAATCCTGCCTGTTCTATAAATTCTTTAAGTGCAGCCGATATCGCCTCGTTATCCTTCCTCGGATAGCGTTTTGTGGTGAACAGCTCTGCCAGGTTTCTAACGCCGTTCTGCCTTACCATCTCTTGGTTGAAGGGCCATTCCTCGCGAAGGCGGTGTATCTCCTCAATGTCGTCGTCGCTGTAGTGGTGGTATTTCTCCTGGTGGACGATACCTTCCAACGGCAGGCGTTCGCTCTGTTCGGGTTCTTCGTCTGGGTATCCCATCGAAAGGGTTATTACAGGAACTACGCCTTTCGGTATCTCCAGCAGAGTGGCAATCTGTGCTGTGTTATACATCACCGTGCCGAGATAGCAGAATCCAAGCCCCTCCGACTCCGCTGCCACGCATATATTCTGTGCAAACAAACTGGCATCCACTGTTGCCGACAGCAGCCACAGCAAGTTGCCGTACGGCTCGTCGCATCCTCTCAGTCGGCACCAATGGTGGTAACGGTTCACGTCCGCGCAGATGGTCAGAAACAGCGGTGCTGTGCTTCCCTGCCCGTAGTGCAGTTTCGACAGGGCCTCAATACGCTCTTTTTCTTGTGTCACGATTACCGAATACAGTTGCATGTTTCCTGTGTTCGATGCTCTTGCTCCTGCTTCAACCATTCGGTCTATCAATTCCTGTGGCACAGGTGTGCTTTTATATCGGCGTATGCTTCGGTGATTGTTCAAAAGGTCTATTGTGTTCATGGTCTGTCTGTGTTGTTCGTTTTCAAGTGCAAAAATACGTCTTTTGTCCGAATAACAACTAACTTATTATGTTTTTCCTATTTGGTTTATAGTTTCTCAATTATTATGTTTATCTTTGCAGATTAGTAAATTTAACACAATTACAAAATAATTTTATTGATATGCAAAGAGATACACAGATTTTCGACCTCATCCAGAAGGAGCGTGAGCGTCAAACCAAAGGCATCGAGCTGATCGCCTCTGAGAACTTCGTGAGCGACCAGGTAATGGAAGCCATGGGTTCGGTCATGACCAACAAATACGCCGAGGGTTATCCCGGAAAGCGCTACTATGGCGGCTGCCAGGTGGTTGACCAGAGCGAGACCATCGCCATCGAGCGCGCCAAGCAGCTCTACGGTGCCTGCTGGGCCAACGTGCAGCCCCACAGCGGCGCACAGGCCAACATGGCCGTGTTCCTCGCCTGCCTCAACAGCGGCGACACCTTCATGGGTATGGACCTCAACCACGGCGGCCACCTCTCGCACGGCAGCCCCGTGAACTTCAGCGGTATCAACTACAAGGTGGTTGGCTACCAGGTGAAGGAAGAGA
>JAFZTV010000026.1 GCA_017618625.1 Bacteroidales bacterium
ACAGATGCTCACAGCGGTGCTCAGTATTTTCAGTTCAGTAGTTATTATAATTCAGACGATTACCATCAGTATCTCATATCTCCGCTACTTTCGTTAGAAGGTGATGCGCGTATGAGTTACTACAGTATCGATGTTGACAACGAAGGCGAGGAAATGTTTCAGATAATGGTTTCAACCACCGACAGCGAGCTTTCGAGTTTCACGGCTATCGGCGAGGTTGTATCGCCAACCGCTGACTGGCAGCAACGTTCGGTGGTGATACCCAACAATACCCGCTATGTCGCGTTTGCCTATCTCTCGGAGTATGCCTACCGCACAGGTATAGATGACATAGAGATTCGTGTTTTTTCTCCCACTCCAGAGATTGAGTTGAGCAGTATTGCCGCGCCGGATTATGTTGATACCGGGGCGGTGTTCACGGTCGAAGGAACTGTGGTAAACCTTTCCAATGAGGCTCTTACGAGCTATACAGTCACATACAACCTTGGCGGTGTGACGACAACCAGAACGGTGTCGGGTATTTCGGTGGGCACGGGTATGAGCCATTCGTTCGGTCACGAGATTGTTGCCACCGGAGCGTGGCGGACCCGGCTTGATGTGGCGGTGTCCAACCCGAACGGAGAAGCGGACGACGTAGCGAACAACCAACTATACGATACCGTCAGCGTTTGTTCTCCAATAAGAGTTTTACCATACAGCGAAGGGTTTGAGAACGGAATGGGATGCTGGCAGGCGGTGTCTGCAACCACTGCAAACAGCGCATACATGGGTATTACGCATCAATATTGCCATAGCGGTACGTCCAGTTTCCGTTTTTCCAGTTTCTACTCCACGACAGACTACAGCCAGTTTCTTATTTCGCCGCTTATCGCTGCCGATACGATTATCGGCCTCACGTTCTATGCCAAGGATTTGAGGGATTACGGCAACGAGCGCATACAGCTTATGGTGTCGTACAGTGACGCCGACACATCGAGTTTCAGCCCATACGGTGGAGTCATAGCACTGAACGGCTGGTGGAAACGCTATGACACCGTCCTGCCAACCGGCATACGCTACATGGCGATAAAATACGTGTCAAACTATGGCGACTTTGCAGGCATTGACGATATCGAGCTGAGCCCGCTCAGCGCCTCGCCATCGGTCACGCTTACGCAAGCCAGCGTGCCATATATGGTTGGCACAGGAGTTCCGTTCACCGTTTCGGGCACCGTTGTCAACCATAGTGCAACACCCCTCACCTCGTTAGATGTGGCATACACTATTGACGGCATTACCACGAACGCTCATATATCCGACATAGAAGTTGCGTATATGCACAGCTATCAGTTTGATGTTCCGCAGACGGCAGTGATTGAGAACGAGGGCACCTATCAGGTAACTTTGACGATAAGCAATCCCAACGGAGTTTCCGATGATATGTCAGACAATCAGCAGACCGCTGAGGTTCAGGTGTTTCTAGTCAACAATGCCGCACCGCGTAAGGTGCTTCTCGAGCACTTCTCCACGGCCAATTGTCCGAATTGCATAGACGGCCACCGCTCAATAGAGACGGGCATTGAGGGGTATGAGGACGACGTTGTTTGGGTGACGCACCATGCCGGATATTACACCGACCGTCTTACTGTCGATGCAAGCAGCACGCTTACCGCGTTCTACAACAACAATGGCGGCACATACGCCCCAGCCATGATGCTTGACCGTACATGGTTTGGCGATTTTGATTTCGCACAAGCGCTAGGAGTACCTCACGGACCGGTGTTTTTCCCTGGCAGCGGTGTGGCCGAGGGCTTTGCTACGGCTTTGTCGGTTCCCGCCTATGTGACAGTTGAATTTCAGAACTTGAGTTATGATACCGCTACACGTCAACTTTCCGTGACTGTGGGCGGAGATGTGCTGAGAGATTTTGACGCGCAGTCGCCAAGGCTTAATGTCTGGCTTTTGGAGGATGGACTGATTGCCGACGGAGGCTCCGCACCAGGACATGGCCCGGCTCAAGCATACGCCGACGAGAACTTCACCCACGACCATGTGCTGCGAGAGGTGCTGAACAGCAACACCTGGGGAGAGGAGAACGTAATAGCGGCAGAGTGCTCATCCTACAATAAAACGTACAGCATGACGGTCTCCGAGAATTATATTGCATCGCAGTGCTACCTTATAGCGTTTGTGAGTGAGGGAAACCACAGCGACCTTAACAACTGCCCCGTCTATAACAGCGCAAAGTCGGAGAAATTGACAGATGCATCGCCGGAGCCAGGACCTGGTCCGGGTCCCGACCCCGAACCGAACGGCATTGACAACACATTTATGCAAACAAACAACGACGCAATAACGATTTATCCAAATCCAGCGGCGGAAAAACTCCATGTGTCGTGGGCGAGTGAGATGCCGACCACATGCAGTTATAATATCTTCAATATGTTCGGCCATGAGGTGCTCACCGGAACCGTGGAAAACGATGCAATCGACATCCATGTGCTGGTCGCTGGGACATACGTTCTCCTCTTGCAGACGCCAGAACACAGCTATCGTCTGAAGTTTGTCAAGAAGTAGAAATACTGCGGGGTAAAGGGCTATTGCAATAATACATCTTTTTTCTCGTTTTATATATATCCTGCGTGCGGGAAGTGGACGACTTTGCATAACCCTAAAACCAAGATAGATATGAAAAAGATGTTTTTTGCACTGACAATGGCGGCGCTTGCAGTGTGCGGCTGTGTGGGAAAGGCAAACAAGATGGGCGGAAAGAAAGGCTCGTCGGGGAAGACGCTTGAATTGATGGTGGTTGCCGAGAAGGATGTGTATAACGGCGAAGTGAAGGCATTGATAGACTCGATATTCGGCGGGCCGCAGGCTTGTCTGCCTCAACCGGACAAGAAGTTCGACATAGTGCAGATTCCGAGGTCGTCGTTTGAGAGTGTGGAGATGTTCAAGGTGCACCGCAATGTGCTGCTGCTGGACGTGAATCCGGAGAACAACAACAAGGTGTACCACCACAAAGACAGATACTCGGCACCGCAGGTGATATACGACATTGCGGCGAAGGACATGCGCTCGCTAGACTCGTTGCTGAAGGCATACGAGAAGACGATAGTGAGCGAGATGTATGAAGCGGAGCACAAGAGGGTGTGGAAGGCATACGCTGGCGAAGAGGGTTATGAGGTGGAGCAGGCTGTAAAAGAGGGCTTGGGGCTAGGCTTGAAGCTGTCGGACAAATACGGTGTGGCGAAGATGGACGATGGGTTTGGATGGGTGCGCATAGAGGCCAAGGACTTCGGGATGGGAGTGTTGATACAAAAGTACGGCTACAAGGACAAAGGACAGTTTGACGAGAACCGGCTTCTGGACTCGATAGACAGCATGATGTGCCGGTATGTGCCGGGTCCGTCGGAGGGAAGCTATATGTGCATAGAACGTCGTCGCGACGGTGAGAGCGGGGAGTATCTGATGGAGATACAGAGCAAGGTTGTGCCGTTCCCGACCGGGACCTATTGCGTGGAAACACGCGGCTGCTGGCGGTTGCAGGGCAACTTTATGGGAGGCCCGTTTGTGAGCTATGCCGTTCTGTCGCCCGACAACAAGGAGCTGGTGACGGTGACGGGATATGTGTATTGCCCGAGGAACAAGCCGTACACGAAGAGAGACCTGCTGATGCAGATGGAGAGCGTGTGCTATAGTTTGGAGTTTTGATATTTAGTTTCGAGTCTTGAGTTGGAAGATACATAAACGGCTGATTATAGCCGCCTTCATGGTGGCTATGCCGCTGTGGGCTGCAGCGCAGCACCGCTTTCTGGAGCATAGCGAGCTGAGCCTTGAAATCGGCGGCATGAGCTATATCGGAGACTTGAACAACCAGAAACTGTTCGTGAAGCCTAACCTTGCCTACGGCGCTGGTTTCAGATACTGCTTCGACGACCGCTGGTCGCTGAAGATAGGCGGCGCGTACGGGCATATAGAGGGAGGGAATCCCGACGCGATAGCGATGAGGAACCTGAGCTTCAAGTCGTATGTGTGGGAGGCGTCGGCACGGGCGGAGTTCAACTTCCTGCCATACGGATTCAGCGATGTGCAGTGGAGGTTCAGCCCATACTTGTATGCCGGAGTGGGTTTGATGGGATTCAACCCGAAGGCAAAATACACCAACCCCGAGACGGGTCAGGAAGAATGGGTGGAGTTGCGTCCGCTATGCACGGAAGGGCAGGGGACGACGCAATATGAGGAGAGGACGCCCTATTCGCTGGTGCAGGTGATGATTCCGTTCGGCATGGGATTGAGGGTGAGCCCCAACAGATGGCTGCAGGTGTATGTGGAGTATGGAGTCAGGGCGACATTTACGGACTATCTGGACGATGTGAGCACGACATACGTGGGCGGAGACCTGCTGCGCACTACGGAGGGAGGCGAGCTGGCGGCACGTATGGCGGACAGGAGCGCCGAGCTGGAAGGCGGCAAGTTGAACGCGGTGGGGATAAAGCGCGGCGACGACTCGCTGGACGACTGGTACACGTATATGAACGTGTCGGTTAGCATAAGCCTCGACGTGATGATTGGATGGATGTTCCCGAAGAGGTGTAATATTAGGTGATTAGTGGTCAGTGGTTAGTGGGTTGGTTTGACTGAAAGAAAATAAAGCAGATATGATTGAACTTGACAAGAATAACATCCCGCAGCATGTGGCGGTTATCATGGACGGCAACGGCCGGTGGGCTCAGAAACAACAGCAGCGAAGGATATTCGGCCATCAGCATGCGTTGACGGCGGTGAGAGAGACGGTGGAATCGGCGGTTGAACTGGGCGTTAAATACTTGACGCTCTACACCTTCAGCACCGAGAACTGGAACCGTCCGAAAGAGGAGGTTGACGGGTTGATGAACCTGTTGGTGAAAGCGATACACGACGAGACGCCGACGCTGAAGAAAAATAACGTGAAGTTGGCGGCCATAGGCGATATGAGCAGGCTGCCCGAGGGGGCAAGGAAGCGGCTGGAGGAGTGCATAGCGACAACGGCGGAAAACACTGCAACCACGCTGACGCTGGCGCTGAGCTACAGCTCGAGATGGGAGATTCGCGAAGCGGTGAAAAGAATTGTGGCGTCGGGCATAGAGGCGGACAAGGTGGACGACCGGACGATTGAAGACAATCTGGCAACAAGCGGATACCCCGACCCCGACCTGCTTATCCGCACGGGTGGGGAGCTGAGGGTGAGCAACTTCATGCTGTGGCAGATGGCGTACACAGAGTTCTATTTCTGTGACATACTGTGGCCGGATTTCAGGAAGAAGGACTTCCAGGAGGCTATATACGAGTTTCAACAGAGGAAACGCAGATACGGCCGTGTTTAGAGGCCGTATCTTGTTTCAGGAGGCTGCCGAGCAAATAAATTTTGTGTCGAGATATAATAAAACAAACGTTTTTATGTTATAGTTCTATTAAGGGTGTCAAAACGCCGAATAAGGAACCATAGATGAAATCACTATATAAAATCGTCATATTTACTGTATTAGGGCTGTTTGCCGTGTCTCGGATGGCGTTGGCACAGACGGACGGCAACCTGAGCTACGACATAGACTACTTGACGCCGAAGGAGTATGAAATCGGCGGAATCACTTTTACGGGTGCAGAGCGTCTCGACCACCGCATGGTTATGATGGTGGCGGGACTTCAGATTGGCGACCGTATCAAAGTGCCGGGCGACAAACTGGCCACCGCGATAGAGAACCTTTGGAAACAGGGACTGTTTGAGGACATCAAGATAAGGGTTACGAAGATAGAGTCGGGCAAGGTGTTCCTGGACCTGGAGCTCAAGGGACGTCCCAAGCTGGAGAAGTTCCGCTTCAACGGTGTAAAGAAGGGCGACGCCGACAAACTGCGTGACGACATGAAGATTGCGGTGGGCGACATTGTGACGGAAAACCTGCTGACCACGACGAAGAACAAAATCAAGAGTTTCTACTCAGACAAGGGATATACCAATGTCAGAGTTGATACGGAGGTGATAGAGGACACGGTAGGGGGGAAGAGAGACAGAGTGATTGTGGTGTATAATGTCGATAAGGGCAAGCAGGTGAAGATAGACAGGCTCAGCATTGTGGGCAACGAGTCGATAAAGACCGGCAAGCTGCTGCGCAAGATGAAGAAGACCCACGATGTGAACTATTGGAAGAAGATGTATTTCTGGACCTCCAGCTTCTGGAAGAAGTCGAAATATATCGACGCCGACTTCCAGGAAGACCTGAACAATGTGATAGACTACTACAACAACCAGGGATTCAGGGATGCGCGCATAGAGTGGGATACTGTATATCCCGTCGCGATGGATTCGCTGGATGTGAGCGACAGCAAGAAAGCCAAGCAGGAGCGTGTGAGGGTGGAAATGAAGGTGTTTGAGGGACACAAGTATTTCTTCCGCAACATAACCTTCTCGGGCAACACGATATACACTTCGGAGGAGCTGTTGAAGCACTTGAGAATCGAGAAGGGCGACCCGTACAACAAATCGACGCTCGAGACCAATCTGAACTACAACCCGTCAGGCACCGACATCACAGCGATGTATATGGACAACGGGTATCTTTTTTTCCGTGCAAATCCGGTCGAGGTGGCTGTCGAGAACGACTCCATCGACATCGAAATCCGTATATATGAAGGCAAACAGGCCAGAATACGCAACGTGTCGATAGAGGGTAACACCATTACAAACGACAAGATTATCATGCGCGAGTTGCACACCCGTCCCGGCGACCTCTTCAGTCGCGACGCGGTTTTGCGCAGCCGTCGTGAACTGGTGACTCTGGGATATTTCAAAGAGCAGTCGATTATGCCGGACCCGAGACCCAACAGCGAGGACGGCACGGTGGACATCGTCTATAAGGTGGAAGAGGGCAGCACCAGCCAGCTGCAGCTGCAGGGAGGCTACGGCAGCGGAATGATTATCGGTCAGATTGGAATCACGCTGAACAACTTCTCGGCACGCAACATATTCAAGAAGAGTGCGTGGGCGCCGTTGCCGGCTGGCGACGGACAGAAACTGTCGATTAACGCGGTGACCAACGGAAAATACTACTACGCCATAAGCGGCTCGTTCACAGAGCCGTGGCTGGGAGGCAAGTCGCCGCAGTCGTTGACCATCTCGGCCTATCACAACCTCTATTCCAACGGAATACTTTACGACAAAGGGCAGACGGGATACTATAGCCTTAGAATCACGGGAGGAAGCGTGTCGCTGTCGAAAAGGTTGAAATGGCCCGACGACTATTTCATCCTGTCTCACGGTATCACCTACAAGCACTACAAGCTTAACAACTATCGCGGGTTGAACAGCGACCTGTTTACCGACGGCGATGCCAACGACATCTCGTACGGCATCACGCTGAGCCGCAACTCCATGGACTCGCCTATCTATCCGCGTAGCGGTTCGGAGGTGTCGATTTCTGGATATATCACTCCGCCGTTCTCAGCTTTCAGCGGAAAGGACTACTCGACGTTGTCGGCACAGGAGAAATACAAGTGGGTGGAGTACTACAAAATCAACCTGCGCGGGTCGTGGATGATGAACATCGTGGGTAATCTGGTGTTGAACACCCGTTTTCGTTTCGGATGGATGGGCTACTTCAACAAGGATATCGGCCTGTCTCCATTCGGACGCTACTATGTGGGCGGCGACGGTCTGTCGAACTGGATGATAGACGGACGCGAGGTGGTGCCTCTGAGAGGATATGAGAACAACTCCATCAGCCCGTCGAACGGAGGCTCGATATTCGACCGCTACACCATTGAACTGCGCCACCCGATAATAGAAAGCCCCAGCGCGACGATTTATGTGCTTGGATTCCTGGAGGGAGGTAACTGCTGGGACGACATCAAGAAGTTCCAGCCGTTCAAGATGTACAACTCGGCAGGAGTGGGTGTCCGCCTGTACATGCCGATGTTCGGTCTGATTGGTATAGATTGGGGCTACGGCTTCGACGGCAAGAACGGCAGTTCAAACTTCGGTGGCTCGCACTTCCACTTCTCAATAGGACAAAGTTTAGACTGATAATCCGGCACGGCGATGAAGAGAGCAATCCTTTCTATAGTTTTCTGCCTTGTTTTTGGCTATTGCAACGCACAGAAGTACGCATGCTTCGATTCGGAGTATGTGCTTTCGAAGATACCCGACTATCTGCAGGCGCAGAAACGACTGGATCAGTACGCAGTGGATTGGCAGAAGGAGCTCGAAGCGAAGCAGCAGGAACTGGAAAGCCTGCGCAACGCCTACCAGCAAGAAGCCTATCTGCTGCCCGAGAACCTCAAACGCCGCCGCCAGGAAGACCTGAGAACCAAGGAGCAGGAGGTAAAGACATTGCAGTATCAGTATTTCGGCGTCGGGGGCGACCTTGACAAGAAAAGAGCAGAACTGATAAAGCCGGTTCAGGACCGTGTGTATAACGCACTTTCGCGACTGGCTTCAGAGAAAGGCTATGCGATTATCTTCGACAAGGCGGGCAACTCGTCGCTGGCTTATGTGAACGCAAAGTACGATGTGAGTTCGCAGGTGCTGGAGATGCTTGGTGTGACGGCAGAAAGCGCGAAGCAGCAGGCTGACGGCAATGTGGATTCGGCTAAAGGGTCGAGCGGCAAGGGCACGGGCAAAGAAAAGGCTGACTCGCCAAAGACGGTGCGAGACAAAGACGGCAAGCCGGGCATGAACAAGATGAAGCGATAGGGGTTGGGAGAAAGCAATTGAACAAAAAGTTGTATCTTTGCAAATTACAAGAGAAGAAACAGTCCGCAGAAGGATGTTCTAAATAACTGAAAATACGAATACAAAAATAAAACAAGTAAACATGAAAAAGACATTAATTGCGTTGCTGGTAATCATGGCGTCGGTATGTGGAACGGCTATGGGTCAGAAACCGGTGAAACTCGGTCATATCAATTCGTCGGACCTGATGCAGATTATGCCGGGTCGCGAAGAGGCGCAGAACACATTGCAGAAAGAAGTTGACGAGCTGCAGACCACCCTCAAGAATATGCAGAACGAGCTGGAACAGCGTTATAACGACTACATGGGTAAGAAGGACCAGATGTCGGACCTTATCCGTCAGACCAAAGAGCGCGAACTGCAGGATATGGGTACCCGTATCCAGGAGTTCCAGGAGAACGCACAGAAGAAACTGCAAGACCGTGAGCAAGAGGTTCTCAAACCCATCATAGACAGAGCCCGCAAGGCTATCGAGGACGTGGCCAAGGAGAACGGTTACACCTATATCTTCGACACCAGCGTAGGAGCACTGCTCTACCAGCAGGACAGCGAGGACATACTGCCATTGGTAAAGAAGAAACTCGGCCTGTAAGCCACAGGTTCATATAAACACAAGGGGAGCATAGGTTTCTATGCCCCCCTTGTCTGTTTATACTCCTGCAGTTTACCTACTTTCCTTTTACTTTTCATTTACCTTGCTTTTACTTTTTACCTACCGTTCTTTTACTTTTCACCTACTTTTCACCTACATTTTACCTACATGTATACACAGGTTTTACACTGACCCTATACTTACCCTACTTTACGCCTAGTCTGTTCTTACTCTACGCCATAAAAAAATAATTTTCGTGTTTTTTCGTGTTTTTCGATGTTTAAAACCCAGAGAAACAGCGAAGCGCATTTCAATTTCGTGTTTTTCGCCCCTTTTCGCAATTAAGAATAATTTTTCGTGTCTTTCGATGTTAAAAACCCCAGAGAAACAGCGAAGCGCATTTCCTTTTCGTGTTTTTCGCCAAGCAACAGACAAAAATAACTTTCGTGTTTTTCGTGTTTTTCGATGTTAAAAAAGTTTTTCGATGTTAAAAAAATCGTGTTTTTCGATGTTTAAAAACCCAACCCCGACAAGGTTTCAAGCGAAGTTTGGTTTGTGTAGGTTGTTTGTGTTGGTTTGTTTTGTGGCCACAGGGTTGGATTGCATTGATGCTGTGCGATTCACGACCGGTATAGAACCACTCACCCTCGCCGCCATCCGCCCCTTGAATTCGTTTGCAAAAGTACACCCGCCGCATTGCGGTCTACGAATAAACGGGCAAAAAAAAATCAACTTTTTTGTTTTATGCTGGGTTTGAAAGCATTGGCGCTGCCAGCAGAGCTCGGCTGTCAGCCTGGGTGTTAGCTGGGAGTTGGTAGGGAGTTAGTAGGGAGTTTCTTGGTATGTGTATTCCGGGGGAAGTACAAAAAGACACACGATGTTAAAAATGTCAAATGTCAAATGTCAAATTCGATTTTGGAAATGTCAAAATCGCCACTATAATATAAAATATATTTTATATTATAGTGAGCCAAAATGACAATCTGAATTCAAAAATGACATTTGACATTTGACATAATATGACAATAGACCCGATTTTTCAAACAAAAGCCTATTTCTCAACACATTAACCTTTTATTTACAACTTCCTTCCAACCGTCGGCTGGCTTCTTCATACCGTTGTATCGAACATAAAAAGGCCACAATTCAGACCCGTTGCAGTTTGCAACATGTTATTTTTACCCTCTTTGAAATACAAGGTGGGACAACTTGTGTGCCAAGGAACTGGTTCTTGTCACGACAATAGTGGTCAGTAGCCTTCGGCTAATATCTCCCCAGCTACTCGTTGCGCTGGCGAAAAAAGCATCCTAAATTTTACCTTGGAATGATTTTGGTTACTAACAGTACCGTATGGCGGTTATTTCTTCAGGGCCTATAACCTCGGCTTATGCCTTATATCTCCTATGCCTCAGCACATGCAGTTAAAGCCCTCAAAAAAGGAACTTTGTCGGATAAATAAACCCCGTCAGCTTATATTCAGTTCATCACGAATCAACTTTAAGCCGGTATATCTGTCTTGTTACCATCCAAATGCGTTTTACTCAGATGTCCGGCTTGTGGGTGTTTTCTCATGAAGCATACAATTCGTTTTCGCCATATTTGGTTTTCAAGTACAATTCTATTATGGTTTTCAATCTAATAGGTATTTCACTGACAATGGGCAAACCTTCTAATATTTTGCCAACCACAACTTTACCTGTCGGACCCTTTCCTCTCTTTCCATAGCTGGCATCTGCTCCCATTAGATAGACAACTTTGCTCATATCGTTAATCCTTGTTTACTATTTATAGCCTATAGTTGTTGATTGCTATTTTCTGGTCTTTTCAATATACGACTGTATCATATTCAGAGACTCTTGCACTTTTTTACGCTTGCGTTGAAGCTCTTTTATATCTTTACGTATCTCGTTTTTGTTTTGTAGATCCATTATCATATCAATTCTTGCGCATTGATACAGGAATGGGTTTGTTATCTGCAGCCTCTCTTCTGCTTCACTAATTAGTGTATCCAACTCCCTCAATTGCTGTTCATATTTTCTCTTTGCTTCAATTATGATAGGATTCTGAGCCGCCACAAACACATCCAGCAGGTCGTAAACAGCATTAACCTGTTTCTGTATTTTCTTTGAGGTGCTATTTGAAATGAACAATGCAACGATGATTGCAATCACACCAACGATAGGACTTGCAACCGTAGCCCAAAATTGTATAGTGTCTGCCATTATTCCTCAAATTTTATTTGAACGACACATCATACACCATTCGCCCATTTCCAATACCAGTTAATGAAATCAGCAAAGCTTGTTTTTAAGCCATGAGCCATATCGAAGCCAGTACCAAAGAGTCCCTGTCGATTCATTCGATAAATCTCATTTTTTTTTCATTACCTTCCCCAGGAACGTATCTGTGAACGCCCGTTGAAATCTAAGAGTAATCATCTGATATTTTGGGAGGCCTTCTAGGTATTCCAGTTCAAAGACAAAACGGGGTGCTTTCAGGTCTTTCTTGGTTTCAGGATGCACTTCGCTTTTGCTTCCTAAACGCAGTAGTTTGATTAGGTAGATGTCCCTAACGCCTTTACCCTTGATATAAGGCATGAAATAAAACAGTTTGTTAAGGGCGATGGTTGAAGGGAAACGCCGTATCGAGTCTGTATAATATATTTTCGACGGTTCCTTGGTAAGAAAGTATTCCTCGTTGTCCTGCTTCACCAATCCCACAAACAAGCGTTTCGAGCCATCCAGCGTATAGGTCTTCTTGGGTTTGTTGTAAATAAGTTCTTTCTCTTCGGTATTGAACAAGTCGAGAGTTAGTACGGGGCGGGGATTCCGCTGCATGTGAATGGGATGGGTAGACACTGGAGCCTTGTCATAAATGAATTGATACAGGCTTTTTCCTATCTCTTGTACAATTCCACACACCAAAGCGTTACCCATCAGGAATGCCCTCCGTCCATCAGACACCTCGGGGTGGTAGGTGTGGTTGTCGGGAAACATATTTAAACGTTCCATTTCCAATGGAATCAATCGGCGGTAGCGCCCTGATGGAGTTTGTACGACATGTTTGAATCTTGAAGGAGAGGAACCTCCCTCGCCAGTAATCATAGTGCGGGAAGGTTTGTCCAAATAGTCGGGGAATGCCATTCCACCCTCGGAAAATACATATTCAAATCCTTCTTTTGAGACGCGATTTATCTTCTTCGCCCCTTTTTCGTATTGCCATTTTGGGAGTTCTTCTTCAGAAATGAAAAAATCTTCCGGAACAAAGTCTTCGTCAACAAGTATATCTCCCAACATCTGACGGGTACCGTCGTAAACCGGCATTGCGTCTACAGAATAAACATGACGGTTAATCATGATGCCAGCATTTCCAAATGGACTATCTTTCTTCCCTTTGTTGAATTTGGCGGAAACGTCTTGGATGGGGCCGTTGATATCAAACTCCGACTGCGTCCCTTCGCTTACCTTAAACGGAAATGCCTGTGCCATTACTCCGTCAAATTCCACCCAATCTTCCACTCCTTCAATCTTTTTGGCGACAACGGAGTCCTTTAAATATCCTACTATGTATGTTCTGCGCCTGCGTTGGGGCATTCCATAGTCAGCAGCGTTTATAACACGCCACTCGACCACATATCCAAGATCAGCCAAAGAGGCAAGGATGATGGCAAAATCACGTCCACGTTGGGTTGCTGGAGAATTCAGAAGGCGGTCAACATTTTCGAAAAAAATGTATTTGGGGCGTTTATTGCCCTTCTCTTCAAGAATGCGGTAAATTTGCCACCAAAGAACACCTTTCTTGCCCTCTATGCCACCAGATCGGCTCAGAGTTGCAGCCACCGAATAATCCTGACAGGGAAATCCTCCCACCAATAAATCATGGTCGGGAATCTCCTCGGTTTTCACGAGGTTAATGTCCTTGTTCACATGTCCTTTGTGTCCAAATCTCGCCTTATAAACCAACGATGCATCCTGATGCAAAGTCGATGGTTCCCATTGGTTGTTCCAAATGGTATCGTACGCATCCGATGCACCTTCTAATCCGATGCGGAAACCGCCAACACCGGCAAATAACTCTACTACTTTAATATGATGTTTAGGCATTTAACCTCTCCTTTCTTCTGTTTTCCACAATTTCACGCACATAGTCATTGTTAAACCAGTAACAGAACTTTTTTGCACCCTTGCCGTCTGGTGTGGGTGCAAGGTCAATAGCTTTCTGTGCTTTGGGGCGTACGTGGAATTTCTTCTTGTCAGCACCTTTCCACCAGTAGCTCTCTGAAATATGTCCTGCTAGTACGTTGTCTTTTATGTGTTTCCAATACACTTCCGCCAGTTCTAAGTCTTTTGGGGGCATTGTCCAAAAGAATACATCATCCAGAACATAGTCCTCTTTGCCTGAGTTTTGTTCCTGGAAGACCACAAACATGAAGCGGCTGGAATAAAGTTCATATAGGCGAGACTCAATCCAATCTTCGCATTCAGCCACTTCAATGTAGTCAATATTCTCGAATGACATTGCTTCTTTTATAATTCCATTGGCTTGCACTCGAATTGTCTTCATTGTTAAACCTGCTTTTAGAAATTCTTCCGAGCGGTTCACATTAGCGCATTTTGCAGAAGCAGCAATAGCATTGGAAACCATTGCAAATTTGTTCTTCGGGTTGTTAGAAATGTTCACACTCTTACGTTTCGCAATTTTTTCAAATGGCATATTCAAGAAGGGTAGGAAACGATTAAGTATGATGTCATCAAAAGAATGTTTTAGAAGCGCATTTGTGCTTACAAGCTCCGATTTTGCACCGCCTACATTTGAAACGGTATTTTTTCCACTCTTAACGACAAACTCCAGCACGGTACGCATATATGCCATTTTGAGACTGAATGCTCGTCTGGGAGCATCTATATCAGGGTTGTTCGGTTGCTTCATCAAGCTTTCACCCTTCTGTCCTTTGCGACAAGCCCCAAGGTACATGGTGTCACCTTCTGAAAGTTCGTGAGCTTTGCCCTGTTTTATTTTGTCGATTATAACCTCATAATCGTGTTTTATGATTAGTAGGTCTTTCTTTGGCAGTTTCCATAGCACCGAAAAAATAAATTCAAGGTCAAGATTGTCGCTATTAGACTGATGCAAGTAGAAAAGCAGCAACATCAATTGGCATTTCAGGTAGAAGTGTGAATGCTCGAAGTCGTCTTTCACCACCTCGCAGTAGTTAATCATGTTGCAGACAAGCCGCTCCTTGATAAGGTATTCGTCTTGTTTGCTTTTCTTCAGTGGGGTGCACTTCAATTCCATTCCGGCATCCGAGAAGTCGGCACCGGCATAGTTATTTGTTTCGAGCAGGAAAAATATATTTTCCACCATCTGTCCGAGACTTCCCTTGCCTTTCTTTGTCTCGTATCCTTCCCATACAAAGTTACGTAGGGTATTGCCCAGCAATTTTTTGCTGTACTCGAAGATACTTGTAGCTTTGGTGATATCATATGGTAATGAAGATGTTATGGTTGGATTAGTTGACATAGAATTCATTTCAAAAAAGGCAACGCCTATGCAGCGTCCAAAGGTAGACCAATACCCATCGCCGCATAGTTTTGTTGCCTATATTTCTTCGTTTCTTGCATTGTTTTCTGGTCTTTTATGGATTTGTGCTTGTTGCGCTATTCAGTTTTTTAGTCTTCTTCATAAATTGTCAGACGTGTCTGACAATTTATGGTTGCAGAAGGGTTGAGTTGTCTTTTGTTGCTATTTCTTTGGCAATCAGTCACTATTATTATCAAAAAGAAACTTCATTTTAGTCGAGGCACACCCAGCTGTTGACGATGTCGCTCATTGCATCAACATCTGAATTGTAGCCATGATTTTGGTTTTTTTTATGGATAAATAATATTTTTACATTTGCAAAGGTACAAATTTAGTGACATTGCAGTTTCCTTATTTTTTCAACAATGTGTTATAAATGCCTGGCCAAATAGCTGGTTGATATGTTTCTGTTGCAGACAGTACCGCCTGCACCGTTGTTTGATGACATATTTATCGAGTGTATTGATACGCACCATTTCCCGAATGGCAAAATATAAATGAATGTTGAAGTGCGTTGATGTGAGAATGTGAAAGATGCCGAGATAACGACTAGGACTGGCTTGGACGAGGCGTATTGTATTGTTTTAGCACATTTTTCGACATGTAAATCTGATGCGGGGATACATTTTTCCGCAGATATTTTTACCGTAACCACACATTTTTTCGCAGATATTTCTACCATAATCACACATTTTTCCGCAGATATTTTTACCATTACCCTACATTTTTCCGCAGATATTTCTACCGTATGCACACATTTTTTTCGCAGAAAACAAGTGGCCCGCAGGGATGCTGCGAGCCGTGATTTTGTGTTTCTGTAGTCAACTGTCGGGGGGCTATTCGTCGCTGGATTCGGAGATGAAGCGGCGGTAGGCGGAGAAGGTGTTGGCTCGGGAGAGGAAGCCTACGTAGCGGTCGTGGTCATCGACAACGATGAGGTTGTAACGGTTGGACATATGGAACTTCTCCACTACATCCTGCGGGGAATCGCTGAGGTGGACGACATCGAGGTCGGAATAGGGCTGCATGAGCTCGGTGACTTCGTAGCGGTTGTAGAGCTCGGGAGAGAAGATGATCTTTCTCACGTCGTCGAGGACTATGATGCCGACGAACTTGTCGTCGGGGTCGAGGACTGGGAAGAGGTTGCGCTTGGAGTATTTGATGGCTTCGACGAGGTCGCCGAGGGTGTCGCCGATACGTACGATGACGAAGTTGGTCTCGATGAGTTCGCGCATGTTGATGAGCTGCCAGGCGGAGGCGTCTTTGTCGTGGGTGAGGAGATCGCCGTGCTTGGCGAGGTCGCGTGCGTAGATGGAGTGCTTCTCGAAGGGGTTGACGCAGATGTAGGTGACGGCGGAGGTGAGCAGGAGCGGCAGCATGAGCTCCCAGGAGCCTGTGATTTCGGCGATGAGAAAGGTGGACATGAGCGGGGCCTGCATCACTCCGGTCATGACGGCTGCCATTCCTATAAGGGCGAAGGTGGAGGCGGAGAGGCCGTCGAAGCCGGCGACGCCGATTAGCATATAGGCGAAATAGCCGGTGAGACCGCCCATGATGAGTGAGGGACCGAAGGTGCCTCCGACACCGCCGGAGCCGATGGTGACGGCTGTGGCGACGGCTTTGAGGAGTATGAGGAGGAGAAGATATACTATCACCATCCACACGAGCGACTGCTCGCCTTGGATGAGCGGCTCGAAGATGCTGTTCTGGAAGAGGGTCTCGACGCTACCGTTGAGGAGCTCGGTGAGCGAAGCATAGCCTTCGCCGAAGAGGGGTGGGAAGAGGAATATCATGAGGCCCAGGAGAAGGCCGCCGATGACGTAGCGGGTGGTCTTTGACTTCAGGGCAGCCATCCATTTTTCGACGCTGCCGGTCACCCGCAGGAAATAGACGGAGGACATGGCGCAGATGATGCCGAGGATGAGGTAGTAGGGTATCTGGCCGACTTGGAAGGCGTCCTCGACCTGGAAGGAGAACTGGACGCCGCTGCCCATGAGGAAGTAGGCGACCGAAGAGGCGCTGAGGGCGGAGAGCAGCAGGGGTATGGCGGCGGTCTTGGTGAGGTCGAACATGAAGACTTCGACGACGAACAGCACGCCTGCGATGGGTGCCTTGAAGATGCCTGCTATGGCGCCTGCGGCTCCGCAGCCGAGGAGGAGCCGGATGCTCTTGGTTTCGAGTCGGCAGAGACGTCCGATGTTGGAACCGATGGCGCTGCCGGTGGAGGCGATGGGTGCCTCGAGTCCGACGCTGCCGCCGAAGGCGACGGTGAGGGTGGAGGCGATAAGGGAGGTATAGGTGTTGCGTGCGGGAAGGATGGAGCCTTTGCGCGAGATGGAATAGAGCACCTCGGGGAGACCGTGTCCTATCTGTCCTTTGACGACGTATTTGACGAAAAGGATGGTGAGCAGGATGCCGACGGCTGGGTAGAGAAGCATGAGGATATTGCCGCCTAGGACGGTTGACCAACCTATCTTCAGGAGTCCTTTGTTGACGACGTGGACGATGGTTTTCAGCGCCACCGCCGCCAAGCCGGAGCACAAGCCAACCACAATGCTCAGAAGGAGCACCTTGACATGTTCGGTGAGATTATATTTGGTTTTTAGTTTATTCACTTAATTTTTATTTCAGCGGTGTTCATGGCCTTCGGCACAAAATTCAAAAATCGATCTTGTGTTGGGGGGTGCAAATTTACACATTCTTTGCAATAAACATAGCTTTTTATCGTTTTTTTCTTGACCAAGATATGAGTAATATGCCAATACACAGATACGTCCCGTCGTTTTTTCTTTTCCTTTTGCTGATGGCTGGCAACCGGCTCGGCGCACAGATGACTGTCGATTCGCGCTTGTTGAGGGACGACTATCTGCTGAAAGGTTCGGTGAAATCGGTGACCGAAGCCCATTGGGATGCCGACGGCAACTTCATAGGCCGCCAGAATAACCTCTTCTCCCGCACGGGCAAGGTGTTGGAGGAGATAGTCTTCTTCGGCGAAGGGGAGCAGGACATCGAGTCGATGAAGGTGTATGACTACAATGCCGACGGCACCGTGGCCGCCTTCTACCACTATGCAAGGGGAGGTGAGAACTATGCCGTGATGGAACGATTCGTACACTGGATTGCTTTCTACGACAAGCAAAACCGGCTGTTGCGCAAGACCACTTTCGACTTCCAGCCGAAGGCGGACAAATACGGCACCACGATATGGACGCGTTCGAGAGAGGAACTCTTCGTGCCGCGCGACGGGAAGAACGACACCATATACACTTTCGACAAGAAAACGGGCCGCACGGTGACGATGAGGTACGACATAAAAGATCAAGATGCGCCCACAGAGGGCCATGCGACCTACACATATACAGCCAAAGGCGACACCGCCTCAATCGTCTATGACGACCCTACGGGCAGCAAGCCGATGCGCAGGGACTATGACTACAAATATGTGAGCACCAAGCAGAAGGCGGCAGGCGTGCAGGAGGGCGGCGGACAAGGACGTGCCATATCGCCTGTGTTGCAGAAACGCCAGCAGGAGGCCGAGAAGAAGGCAAAGAAAGAGGGAAAGACTGCCGACACGCTGCGTCTGGAGCAGAAGACGGTCACCACGCGATATAAAGAAGACAATCGAGTGGTGGTGCGCACCGAACGCTATGACGACAGCTCGAAACTGGTGAACCTGAACATCACGGAGACTTCGGACGGCGGGAAGAAGCAGGTGGTCGAGTACCGCTACAACGCCAAATACCAGCTGTTTGAGTTGGAGACAACCCGGTATGTGGGGACAGAGATGGTCTATCAGATGAAAGACCGATTCACCTATGACCGCAACGGCAATCCGGCATCGCGCAACCGTAGCGGTATGTCGCTCACACGTCCGGCTACGTGGAAGTTCTACTACCGCGACTTCGACAAGCAGAAGAACTGGACGTCGCGCACATACGAGGGACCTGCGATGGAGACGGTTTCGACATCGGTCAGCCCTCAGGGCAACACAATAGAAAAGATAACCTACGAGGGCTCCGCCAAAGAGACGGACACCCGCGTGATAAAATATTATTAGTGCCATTTGTAAACCTGAACAATACATCAAATCATGAAAAAGACATTCATACTTCTCCTTTTGGCCAGCTGCACCCTGAACCTTTTCGCACAGTCGCAGCAGAAACGCCTCGAACAGCACCTCTATTATCTCGCCTCTGACTCATTGCGCGGCAGGTATGCGGGTTCGGACGATGCCATGAAAGCTGCCGAATACATTGTCAAACAGTATGAGGCAATGGGTGTAGAACCGTTTTACGAGAGTGGATACATACAGTCGTTCACCAACTCGATGATTGGGAACAAGCGGACGTTCAACAACGTCATTGCCTGCATCCCCGGCTCCGACCCCGCCCTAAAGGACGAGTATGTCATTATCGGTGCCCACTATGACCACCTGGGTGTGCGCAACGGCAAGGTTTACAACGGCGCCGACGACAACGCCTCGGGCACCTCGGCCGTCATAGAGATTGCACGGCAGTTGAAAGAGCATCAGAGCGAGCTCAAGCGCAGCGTGATAATTGTCAACTTCGATGCCGAAGAGATAGGTCTTTTCGGCTCCAATGCCTTCGCCCAGCGTCTTGCGAAGGAGAAGAAGATAGGCAAGGTGTGTCTTATGATGAGCCTCGATATGATTGGATGGTACCGTCAGAGCGGTAAACTGATAGTCGAGGGTACGGGCACTATAGACGACGGCAAAAAGAAGATGAAAGAGTTGGCTGAGATGCTTGGGGTGAACCTTAAAACTCAGAAGTTTGAACGTTCGGTGCTCACCGCTACCGACACCGAAGGCTTCGCCAAGAAGGGGGTGCCGACGCTGGCTGTCACCACCGGCCTCAAGTCGCCCTATCATAAACCTGAGGACGATGCCGACCTTATCGACTACAAGGGTCTGAGCGACATCAGCGACTATATCACCCGCTGGACCACACAGGTCTCGTCGGACGAGCTCTTCCGCTCGTCAGGACGGGTGGCGAAGAAGCACCAGTCGGACATCCAGCCTTTCGACCTTGGAGTTACTGTCGAACTGGGCAGCAGTCGTCTCCATTTCCCATATAGTAGTGCAATTGACGGACGTAGTAGCTTCGCTGGAAATGTAGGCCTCACTGCACAGGTAAACTTCAAGTGTAAGTGGATTGGATTGAAGACTCAACCTATGTATGGTTGGTCGTTCGCGAAATATCCTGATCTGTCCAATCCATATTCTAAATCAAACACTTTCTATCAAGAAGGCTTTACTTTGCCGTTTATGGTTGTTTTTCAGACATGGTCGAATCATTCCTTTGAAATAGGTGTGTTCCATGCCGGTATAGGCGTTTACTACACGCGCGTGTTCAAGGGAGGGTTGAGGACTGTTGATCCAGTATGGGGCTACCTTAATCGCAACCAAGGCGGTTTTATGTGGGATATAGGATATCGTTTCCATGGACTCGACTGTTCGGTCTATTGCCGTTATCAAGTCAACTACATAACCAACGACTCCTCGGTAATACCACATCTCCGCAACTTCTATTCTGGCGTCAGCCTTTCCTATTTCTTCCTCTAACATTTTGCACCCATGACTCGCACCATAATAACCCTATGCCTTATCTCGCTTGCCTGCTTTGCTTTCACGGGAAGCGGCATTCGAAACTACCAATGCCGCAAGTGCGGCACCCTCGTCTGGCAGGATCGCACACCGTCGTACAGCGGATGTCCGGCGGGCGGCAGTCATTCGTGGGTGAACCTCGGCGAGGTGGGCAACAAGAACTACCAATGCCGCAAGTGCGGCACATTGGTGCGTACGAAACAGACGCCCTCATATACAGGATGTCCGGCAGGCAACAGCCACTCGTGGGTGTCGCTGGGCAACGTGGGCAACAACGCCTACCAATGCAAGAAATGCGGCACGCTGCTATACAGCGAGCGCACACCGTCATACACAGGCTGTCCGGCTGGTAGCAGCCACTCGTGGAAAAAACTATAATTGTTCGCGATAAGGCGGTTACTCAGTTGTTCGCGCCTATCGCTTTCAGGTTCTCGCCGACCATCTCTTTCAGGTATTTTATTATCGAGAGGTCGTTCATCGACATCCCGCCCAGGGCTTCTTTCACTTCGTCGGTGTCAAAGACAAACTCGTCCTGGTCGGTGATGTGCTTATATACGAAATGTATGTCCTCGTGTTGCGACACGAGCATCACTATGGTGCCCGCCAGGTCGCCCATAGGCGGACGGTCCCAGTGGTTGTGCTGAAACCAGAACTCCAGGCGTGTGCCTTTGCCCACCTCGCTGGTCAGCTTCATTCCGCCACCGCAGTTCTCGGTGTTCATCTTTATGAGCGGCAGGCCCAGGCCCACCTTGCGGGTGGTGCGGGTGGTGGTGTAGGGGTCGGTTACCTTAGCCATGAACTCAGGCGTCATCCCCTTTCCGTTGTCCTCTATCACGAAGTGGTAGTCGTTCTTCAGGATGCTGTCGGTTATGGTGAGGTATATGTCTTTCGCATTGGCGGCGATGGAGTTCTCCATCAGGTCGTAAACATGCAGCGAGAGTTCTTTCATGATGATAGTTGATATAATATGCTGATAACAGACAATTAAATAACGCTCTGCCCGAGCACGGGCCCCTGTGCGGGCACGGACCTGAACGCCATCGTGTCTATCCACCGTTCGTCTTCGCCTTTCAGCGCTTTGCGGAACTCGTCGAAGCTGCGGTGTGCCATGTGGATGACGTTGTACACATCGCCGATGTTGTTGACGAAATGGGCGTCGCTGTCGGTGATGAAGCCGAATTTCTTCAGGTAGGCGTTCTTTTTCAGGAAGTCTTCTTTTGTGACGAATTTGTTTATCTCCAATCCGTCGGCCCGCAGGTCGGGAGGCACGAATCCGAGCTGGCTCGTGAGCGAGGTCGTCCCCTTGTTCACGTGTGCCGGAACGAAGAGGCCTCCTATGCGGTGCACCTCTTCGTAGATGCCGTCGATGTCGATATCGATGCCGTTGAGCAGGTGATACTCTTCTTCGCCCACAATCTCTTCGTTCTCATCGACAATCAGCTGGTAGCCGAACCTCTCTTCGTCGTTGGGTATTTTAGGCAGATGCTCGTCAAGAAACACTTGGAATTCATCCAGCTGCTCGTCGCTCTCGAAGTAGGCGAGGCAGTGTGCCTCCTCCTGCGACGTCACCTCGACTCCACCCAAGACAAAGAGCCCTTTGTCGCGACCAATCTTCTGCGTCACCTTCACCTGCCGCGTGGTGTTGTGGTCGGTGATGGCTATCATGTCCAGCCCTCGTTCCTGTGCGCGGTTGACAATGTTGATGGGGCTCATCTCCAAGTCGCCGCAAGGGGAGAGGACGGTGTGGATATGCAAGTCGGCCTTGTATGGATGCAGTTCGTCAGCCATTCAGATACTCATGCATTCAAGCATTAACACAATCAAGCGTTCATGCATTCAAGCATTAACGCATTAACACATTAACACATTCACGCATTAAGTATCTGGTATATTTTTCCTACCGTCTCATAGGTCTGCATCGTGGTGCTGAGGAACGGGATGCCTTCCTCGTTGCTCTGTTCGAGGGTGTCCTCGGCTGCCTGCTGGTTCTTCACCAGTATCACGCAGGCCAGCTCTTTCAGCGAGGCTATAGCCATCACGTTCTTGTGGGTTTGGAGGGTCACCCACACGTTGCCCATCTCGGCGTTACCCATCACGTCGCTCAGAAGGTCCGACACATAGCAGCCTTCGATTTCTCTATCCAATCCGCTCTCGCCCGAGAGCACTTTCAGTTGCAGTTTTTCGACCAGTTCTTTAACTTTCATTTCAGTATTGTTTTTTCTATATTATTTTCAATTTAACCGCCCTGTGCGGGCACGCACCAAAATTATTAATTCAGTTCTCCCGATATCCTGTCGTCACCCCATATTTTCTTCATCTTCTCTACGCACTCTTCTGGCGACATTTTGCCCAGCTTCTCCAGATGACGCTGATAGAACACGCAGTCTTCGATGCTGCCTTTCCCGCACACGTGGTCGGTAGCCAGTGAGTCGCATGTCGGCGACCCACAAAGGCCGCAGTCGATCTGCGGCAGGCAGTCTTTCAGTTTGCGTATCTTCTCCATCTTCTCCAGCGCCTTCGATATGTCGGGGTCGAGGGTCATCACCGAGCGTGGCTGCACAGCCTCCACTCCGCTGCATTCTATCAGGTATTCTTTCTGCGCGTCCATCTCCCTCTCGCGCGGCACTTCGCCGTTCCTCTCCCTCTCTGCCGCCTTGCGGGCTCGTCCGTACATCCGTTCGCTGCACAGGAACCTGTTCTCGCACGACAACGTTGCTCCGGCGCACGACTGGTCGCAGGCTCTCAGCTCCAGGAACTGCACGCCCTCTATCTCGTCGTTCTCCAGCTTCTCCAGAAAGTCTATCACGTTGTGTATCCCGTCGATAGAGTAGGAGCGTTTCGCCATGCAGATGCGTCTCTCGCCGTTGGTCAGCGTCGAGAGGATGGCGTCGGCCGAAAGTCTGGGTGTCTGAAGAGGTGGAAACACGTAGTCTTTCCCTTGCTCCTTGATTTTCTTGAACACTATGTTGTACAGCGAGTCCATGTTTATCACGCCGTCGATTATCGACTTCACCTCGCCCACAGGACTCTTCACGGCCGCGATCTTAGCCGCACACGGGGTTACGTAGAATATGCCTATCTCCTTTCTCGGCACCCCTTGGTCGGTCAGTTTTTTCAGCGCGTAGGTGGCCGAGATGTCCAGTGGCGCCTTCAGCGGTATGATGTTATCCACCAGCGACGGGTATTTCACCTGTATCAGTCGCACTATGGCTGGGCAGAAGCTCGATATCAGCGGCTCCTTGTCTTTGTTCTCCATCGCATAGCGGTTTTTCGCCTCCGCGTATATCAGCGCCGACGATTCCACTTCGAACACATGCTTAAACCCCAGGTCTTTCAGCGCTGCATATATTCGTGACACGCGTATCTCGTCGGGGAACTGTCCCAGAAACACAGCCGGTATCAGCGCTACGCTGTGAGGATACTTGTGTATCTCGCCAAAGTCGTCCTGCATGATGTATATCGCCTTCATCGGGCACTCCGAGAAGCACACTCCGCAGTCGATGCAGCGCTCCCCGTCAAGATGTGCCTTCCCGTCGCGGATGCGTATCGCCTCCGTCGGGCATATCTTCATACAATGGGAGCATCCGATACATTTTTCGCTGTCTATATCGAGCGAGTGGTAAAATCCTTGTTCCTTATTCATACGCCAGCTTTTTACTTAACTAAAAATAGAATCCTCAAACTTCCTCTTTCCCTATCAACATCCAACCTATCAACATCCAACTTCAAAACATCACCTCCATCTCAACCGTCGTCCCGACGCCCACTTCCGAGGTCACGTTCATCTTATCCACGTTCTTCTGCATGTTAGGCAGACCCATTCCAGCTCCGAATCCCATGTCTCTCACCTCCGGTCTTGCCGTCGAGTAGCCTTCCTGCATCGCGAGGGCGATGTCCGGTATTCCCGGCCCCTTGTCCGCAACCGTCATCTTTATCTTGTCCGACTCTATGTCCACCAGTACCTTCCCGCCGTAGGCGTGCGCTATCGCGTTCACCTCGGCCTCATACAGCGCCACCACCACTCTCTTTATCACCGCCGGCTGCACATTAAGCTGTTTCAGCGTCTTCTTCACCGAGCTCGACGCGGTCCCCGCATTCACAAAATCACCCTCCACCACAGTATATTCCAAATGCATAATCTTTCAGTTTTTTTCAGTTCAACATTTTAGCGACTAAATCAGGTCACTGGTCACCGGTCACTATCCTAGTACAGCGGCTGCAAGCCCGCATTGTAAAGCAGGCCGCAAGCCTTGAACAGCGAGTAGGGGCAGGCTATGATGGTCATGTCGTTCTCCTCCGCCAGCTCCAGCATCTCCTCGCTCGGTTTTTTGTTCCTGACAATGATGGCTACCTCCAATCCTGCCATATCGCAGGTTCTGATAGTCTGTACGTTGCATAGTCCTGTTACCAAAATCGGAGTGTCTTTCAGCGTCAGCACATCGCTCATCAGATCCGAGGCAAACGCTTTCGTCACATCCTCGTCCAGGCGTCCTTCTCCGACGCACACCTCTGCGTCAAGCAGCTTTACTATTTCTCTTAGTGTCATATTTTGGGTTACTTTGTTGTTTATTAACCTGATTACTTTCCATTTCCGCAAGAGGGATACATCCTCTTCGGAGACTGCAAATATACGAAAAAAACAATGAATGTAAAAACGACCTGAGTCAACCCACCCACAAACTCCGTATCAACTCCGTGTTAACTCCGTATCAACTCCCAGTTGACTTACGTGGCCGACACACTGTGCAGGGATAGGTCTCTACCGTCCTTTCTTCTCCCTCACCAGCCTTACGGCCAGGCCGTTGCTTTTACGGTCGGTTCCGTTGCTCACCGTCTCGGTCGAGAAAATTATTGCGTCGCCCATCGACTTGTCGTCGCCAGAGGTGGCGGCCCAGTAGCGGCCGTATGTGTTGCGGCCCCACTCCTTCTCGCCGTAGGTCAGGTTGCCCACCGCCGGCAGAAACACAGCTCCCACCTGCTCCATCTCCTTCCATTGCTGTTCGCTATACACGTTGGTTTGGTAGCCACGTTTGTTGCCGGGTGTAAAGGTGCAGCTCTTCGGAGTGTGCCACACGTCCGGCAGCAGCACCAGCCCTGTGTGCCCGCACACCGTCCCCAGCCCCTGCTTCTGCAGCGCGTTCGGACGTTTTGTCAGCAGATAGCGCCATTCCGCGGCCGTCAGCGTGCGCCATTTTCCTGGTCTCACGTCGGCACCCCAGTCATTGAATTCGGCATATTTCGCCACGTCGGCATCAGCCGTCTCGGGCGCGATGCCCGTGCCCCAGCGGAAGAACTCCACCTTACCCGACCTCGAACTCGGGTGGTCAAACTGCCGTGAGGCAAACTGATATTTCTTGCCTTTGATGTCGTAGCGCAGGTTTCCGGGTGCGAAATACACCTGTTTCCTCTCAGCTATCGAGAATCCCGACACCTCCGCCACATAGCTAATAGCGCGGTTTCCGCCTATGTATATCGTCAGCGTGTCCGCCTTTTTCGGCGTCACCTGAGCCGTGTAGTGGTTGCCGCTCTTGACCCATTGCGTCGTCTCTATCGTCGAGTCGTTGGCGCTGCTCCTTATCCACAGCTCCGTCCCGGTCTTGGTTTTCTCAATCTCGAAGGTGTATGTCTGTCCGGCCACCAGCGTGCGGCTTTTCGGTATGTTCAGCAGTTGCACCCTCGTCCACGGGCGGTACTGGTAGTTGTCGTAGAAAATCGGCGGACGCTCCCTCATCTGGCACAGGTCGTACATCTGCTTCCCGTCCAATCCATACTGTCCCAGATACGGATACAGCGTCGGCAGCGACTTGAACCGTTTCAGTTCTATCGGTTTTTCTATCATCTGGTCCTCTTTCTTATCGGGATAGTGCGTGAATATCATCCAGTAGGGGTCAACGTCGAACCACTCTTCCCTGTTCTCGTTCTCCTGATACACACCCTCGTCGTTTATACATCCTGCTCCCCACGTCGGGTCAAGCAGCGCCTCCCGCTTATCAATCTTCACCGCCACCCAGTAGTGCCCCATCACCTTCTTCGTCGTACTTTTCTTCGTCAGTTTCAACACATTCTCGCAGCAGTTTCCCTTCACCACCCTAGCCTCCAGTCCTGCCGCCGTCGCCAGCTCAACATACAGCCGCGCATATCCCTCGCTCACTCCTCCTTTCTGATTCCAGCACTCCTCCGCCGTCGTGGCCTTTGCCGACCCGCCCTGCTCTATGTTATCACATTCCCAGTTGTATATCGCACGCGCTTTCTGCAGCGCGGTCGTGCTTCCCTTTGTCATCTCCGCCGCACGGGCCTTCCAGTCGGTCCCCTGGGCGTTTGCCACCATCGTGGCAGCCATCAGAACAGTCAAAACCGTTGCAAAACCAATTCTTTTCATAGCCAAAACATTTCTTCGTAAATCAAACATTGTTCTACTATTAAGTACGTCAAATTGTCACATTTATTGTGTTATGCTCCTCTTTTATGTCCAACCTTCTGTCCTCCCGCAACTCCTTTGCCCCTTCCCTACCCAGCCAATGCCCACCGCCAAGCCCCAAGTGCTCTCTACCCTCTTTCTACCTGCTCTCTAGGTGCTCTACAAGTGCATAACAAGTAGTACCAAAGTAAGACTATGCTAAGAGAAAAGTAGGAAAATACTAAGACAAATGTAGGAGACAACTAGGAGAAATGTAAGACAAAACCAGGAGACAACTAGGAGAAAAAAAGACATCCCCTGGGACGAAACCACTACAAATCAGGTACGAAACTCGTCAAATCAAATTTTTAACAAATGCCAGTTTGCCCATCCCAATCTTTATTGTATCTTTGCTTTTTCAAATTGAATTTAAGACTAATTATTAATAACTAAATTTCAAAACATTATGAAAAAAGCTTTACTCTTTGTGTTAGCGGCCATCTTCGCTTGCTACACATCCAATGCCCAAGTTTTCATCAATGAGGGCTTCGAGAACGGCATTCCCAACACCTGGACAACCATCGACAACGATGGCGACGGTAATAACTGGTCCGATGGTGCCACTATCCTGCCGACATGGGATGAAGATGATCCCGCCACCTTTGCCAATAGTGGTTCCAACATGGCGTTCTCAATGTCCTACGACAATGCTACCTACACCAGCTACACCTGCGACAACTATCTCATCACTCCTCAGATTGCCATCCCGGCTTCTGGCGGCACATTGACCTACTTCGCTTGTTCAATAGGTGGTACCACTTACCCCGATTCCTATTGTGTGAAGCTTTCAACAACGGGCAATGACGTTGCCAACTTTAACGTCCAGCTCAAGGCTACGGACAATGCCCCGGCTTCCTGGACAATGGTCAGCATCGATCTTGCCGCTTATGCAGGTCAGAACGTTTATATCGCTTTCGTACATAATGGCGACGACCAGCTCGCCCTCATGCTTGACGATGTGAAGGTTTATTCATTCACCTCTACTCCTGAGATTACACTCAACTCCGTAGCACTTCCTTCCTATGCCTTCGCAGGTGAAGGTTTCGAAGTCGGAGGCACAGTTCTCAACGTCAGCCAGAATGCTCTTACGTCCTTCAACGTAACCTACAATGTTGATGGCGGTGCCGAGTCTGAATCTTTCAGCGTTACCGGCATCAATGTCGCCGCTGGCGAAACCTACGAGTTCACCCACAACGTCCAGGCTGTCATTCCTACAGGCGGCAACCACACCGTCAACGTGACCGTTTCCAACCCCAACGGCACTGCCGACAACACTGCCGACAACACCAATAGCGGCTCAATTGCTATCTACGACTGCACCACCGCTGTCTCTGAATTCCCCTACATCCAGGATTTCGAGGAGGGCATAATCCCCACCTGCTGGCGCGCACCTGAAAACGAATTCAGCGCCTGGAGCAATGCCTATTACTACATCCAGAACTATGGCATCTATGGCCTTCCTTTCGAGGCTCACACTGGTTCCAACGCTCTGATTTCAGCGGCCGACACCAACATCGCCGAGAACTGGCTCATTAGCCCTGCCATCACCATCCCCTCCGATGCTTCTGCTGTCGGATTCAAATTTTTTGACTACCTCTCCTATGACCCCAACGAGGTAGGTTCAACCTCATATTCCGTGATGGTTTCCACCACTGGTCACGATGAGGCCGACTTCACCACCACTCTCGCCTCCTTCACCGTCTCCGAGAACGCTTTCACCGAGCGTACTGTTGACCTCGGTGCCTATGCTGGTCAGACCATCTATGTTGCATTCAAGCACGTTACAGATGCATGGCTGATTCTCGATGACTTCACCATCGAAGTTGCTGCCAACACTCCCGAAATCGCCCTCACATCGCTCAACATTCCTTCTATGGTATCCGTCGGCGAGTCGTTCAATATCTCTGGCGTTGTCACCAACAACAGTGGTGTCGCTCTCACCTCGTTCAAGGTTCAGTACACCGTCAACGGCACCGCCTCTGAGGTTTATACCGTCAGCGGCCTGAATGTTGCATACGGCGAGACCGGCAACTTCACCCACAACGTTCCCGCTTCCGTAGCCGAAGCTGGCAATGCCACCATTTCCGTCACCGTCAGCGAGCCTAACGGCACCGCCGACAACACCGCCGACAACACCCTCACCACCAGCATCGCCGTTTGCGGCGTCATCTCCACTCTCCCCTACAGCGAGAGTTTCGAGAGCGGTCTCGGCTGCTGGACAGCTATCTCAAACAACACCGAGAACGAAGATGTAGATGACGATGGCTATGGCGTTATTTCGAACTTTACACACGGCGCTCACACCGGCAATTCCTGCTTCGTCTTCTCCAGCTACAACGATGCTGACGACTACACTCAGTATCTCATCTCTCCCGAACTCAACCTCCCCGAGGCTTGCACGATGACTTTCTACTACACCCAGCGCAGCAACAACTTCCCCGAGTCCTGCGTTGTGATGGTCTCCACCACCACCAACGACCCCGCAAGCTTCTCGCAGATTGGCACCGAGGTCGAGGCGGATCAGATTGCCGGCACATGGACTGAGGCCACTTTCGAGATTCCCGCCAACGCCAAATATATTGCTCTCAAATACACTGTTGAAGATGCTATGTGGTACATGGCTATTGACGACATCACCCTTTCCACTGGTTCAACTCCTGTCACCAACTACACCATCACCGTTCAGTCTGACAACACCACTATGGGTACCGTTACCGGTGGCGGCTCCTTCGCCGAGGGCGCTTCCTGCACCATCACCGCTACCGCCAACACTGGCTACCACTTCGTCCGCTGGAACGAGAACATCACCACCAACCCCTACACTTTCAACGTAACAGGAAATGCTACCTACACTGCATACTTCGAGGCTGACGAGCCCGGTGTCACCTATTACACCGTGACCGTTGTTTCCGACAACACCACTATGGGTACCGTCACAGGTGGCGGCACATTCACCGAGGGCGCTTCCTGCACCATCACCGCTACCGCCAACGCTGGCTACCACTTCGTCCGCTGGAACGACAACATCACCACCAACCCCTACACTTTCAATGTCAATGCAAACGCCACCTACAGAGCTTACTTCGAGGCTGACAATCCGCAGCAGGGCATCGACGATGTTACCGCCAACAGCGTGAAACTCTACCCCAACCCCACCACCGGCAACCTCTATGTCGAAGTCGAAGGTCTCCAGAAAGTTGAAGTTATCGACGCCGTCGGCCGTGTTGTTATGACTCAGAACAACGGCAACCTCAATCTCTCCACCCTTGCCAACGGCATCTACTCCGTCCGCGTGATGGCCAATGGCAGCACCGCTGTGAAGAAAGTTGTCAAGAAATAAGCTTTCTTTCATATAGCGTTCAAGAGGTGCCGTCGCCCAAGCGATGGCACCTCTTCTTTTGTGCGTATCAAACCCCGACTCATGCAAGCTGCGCACCTCTGGCAATCTTCTTTGCAACGCGTCCACGGTATGTTTAGCCGACACTAATTATATATTCCGTTTTTTTTAGTAACTTTGCAGCCCCGTTTGCACATTTATGTGCAACTCTGAATCAAATTAAATCAAGCGAATAATTCATAATTTCACAAAACTATGGCAGAACTTACCGAGCAAGAACAGATACGACGCAATTCTCTCAACGAGCTGCGCAACTTGGGCATCAACCCCTATCCCGCCGCCCTCTACGAGGTGAACGCCAAAACAAACGAGATACTCGAGCAATATCCCACCGACAACTCGCTTTTCCAGAACGTCAGCATCGCCGGCCGCATCATGAGCCGCCGCATCATGGGTGCTGCCTCGTTCGTCGAGCTGCAGGACGCCTACGGTCGCATCCAGCTCTATGTCAAACGCGACGAGATTTGCCCCGGCGAGGACAAGACTCTATACAACACCGTCTTCAAACGTCTGCTCGACATCGGCGACATCATCGGCGTCACCGGCTACGTGTTCGTCACCCAGATGGGCGAGACCTCCATCCACGTCAAGAGCCTTACGGTGCTCAGCAAGAGCCTACGCCCTCTGCCTATCGTCAAAGAGAAAGACGGCAAGGTCTATGACGCTTTCACCGACCCCGAGCAGCGCTACCGCATGCGCTATGTTGACCTGATTGTCAACCCACAGGTGCGTGAAACCTTCGTCAAGCGTGCCAAGATAGTCAACACCATGCGCGACTATTTCAACGAGCAGGGCTATCTCGAGGTTGACACCCCGGTGCTGCAGAGCATCCCTGGCGGTGCCGCCGCCCGTCCTTTCGTCACTCACCACAACGCCCTCGACATCGACCTCTACCTTCGTATCGCCAACGAGCTTTACCTCAAGCGCCTTATCGTGGGCGGTTTCGCCGGCGTCTATGAGTTCTCCCGCAACTTCCGCAACGAGGGCATGGACCGCACCCATAACCCAGAGTTCACCGCTATGGAGATATATGTCCCATACAAGGACTACAACTGGATGATGATTTTCACCGAGAACATGCTCGAACGCATCGCAACCACTCTCAACGGCACTACCAAGGTCAACGTCTGGGGCAACGAGATTGACTTCAAACCTCCGTTCCGTCGCGCTCCCATGTGTACCCTCATCAAGGAGGAGACCGGCGTCGATGTGACCGATATGGACGAGGACCAGCTCCGTGAAGCCTGCAAGCAGCTCGGCGTCGAGACCGACTCCACTATGGGCAAGGGTAAGCTGATTGACGCCATCTTCGGCGAGAAGTGCGAACACAAGCTCATTCAGCCCACCTTCGTCACCGACTATCCCATCGAGATGTCGCCTCTTTGCAAGCGTCACCGCGACAACCCCAACCTCACCGAGCGTTTCGAGCTCTTCGTATGCGGCAAGGAACTGGCCAACGCCTACTCCGAGCTCAACGACCCCATCGACCAGTTGCAACGCTTCCAGGAACAGCTGCGTCTCAGCGAGAAAGGCGACGACGAGGCTATGTTTATCGATATGGACTTCGTCCGCGCTCTCGAGTTTGGTATGCCGCCCACCTCAGGTATGGGCATCGGTATCGACCGCCTTGTCATGATGATGACCGGCGAGCAGAGCATTCAGGATGTGCTCCTCTTCCCGCAGATGAAACCCGAGAAGAAAGCCGCCGTCACCACCGACGAGGACTTTGTCAACCACGGTGTGGCTGCCGAGTGGGTACCCATGCTGCGCAAGGCTGGCATCAACACCCTCGCTCAGCTCAAAGAGGCCAACCCCAACAAGCTCTATAACGACCTCAACGGCCTCCGCAAGAAAAACAAGCTCGACATACCGCCCGTCCAGAAAGAAGCCGTCGAAAGCTGGATTAATTTATAGGGGCCATGGGGATGATGGGTCTAATGGGTATAATAAGTCTAATAGGTCTTATAAGTCTCATAAGACTTACTAAACAATATTGCTATGCTCTCAGTCAAACAGTTTTCGTTTAATCATTTCCAGACAAACTGCTATGTTCTCTGGGATGAAGATACAAAGGAGTGTTTCATTATAGACCCCACTCCCGAGACTTCTGGCGAGGAGCAACGTTTGGCGTTGTTTATTGACCAGAACGGATTGAAGGTTACACGGATACTCCTCACGCACGCTCATATCGACCATATAGCTGGATTGAAGTGGGCCTGTGAGAAATATCTCCTTCCTGTGACCACTCATGCGGATAGTATCAAATTGATACGTCAATCGGCGGCATACGCCGATATTATGGGCTTTGCCGCAAATGACTTTGGCGGACTTGAATACAACTATGTCAACGGTGGAGACAAACTGGCCATAGGGGCAGAATATGTCGAATGTCGCTATGTTCCTGGTCACTGTCCGGGCAGCATCTGCTACGTCACCGACAATCCCCAGATGGTGTTCACAGGAGACGCACTCTTTCGTGGCAGCATAGGACGTACCGACCTTCCCGGCGGCGACCACGATTTGCTGATGGACAAAATTCGCGCCGAGTTGCTTCCTCTACCCGACGACACCATAGTCCTCCCTGGTCACGGTGACTGCTCGTCTATAGGAGATGAGAAAAACTGGAATCCCTTTCTGTAATGGCGGTAAACCCTAAAATAGAATCCTCATGGCTTGAAGTGCTGCGTCCGCAGTTCGAAGCCCCCTATTTCGCTCAGCTCAAAGAATTCCTCGTGGCCGAGCGCCAGCAATACGAATGCTACCCCACCGGCGGAAATATCTTCAACGCCTTCAACCTAACCCCTTTCGACAAGGTGAAAGCCGTCATCATCGGCCAAGACCCCTACCACGAACCCGGACAGGCCCACGGTCTCTGTTTCTCGGTGCGCGACGGCATCAGGGTGCCTCCCTCGCTAGTCAACATTATCAAGGAGATAAACAGCGACCTGGGTGTTGCCATATCGACCGAAAAAGGCGACCTTACGGGTTGGGCCGAGCAGGGTGTCCTGCTGCTCAACGCCACACTTACCGTACGAGCTCACCTCGCCGGTTCACATCAGGGCAAAGGCTGGGAACTCTTCACCGATGCAGCCATACGTGCCCTCTCCGAGCAGCGCAGCGGCTTGGTGTTTCTGCTTTGGGGCAGCTTTGCCATAGCTAAGTCTAAGATGATTGACCCCAGCCGCCATCTCATACTCACAGCCCCACACCCCTCCCCATTGTCGGTCTATCGCGGCTTTTTCGGCTGCCGCCATTTCTCAAAAGCCAACGCCTACCTCCAGCAGCAGGGTCTGCAACCCATCGACTGGACGGATATCAGATAGTTTAATACGAGAACGTGATGCCGAAGCATGCCAGTATCGGCAGCTGGTTGACGCGCTTGAACGTGGTGCGGTCAAAGTAGAATATGTTTTCGCGGCTATAGATGTTCGTCGCGCTCAGGTTCAAATCCAACTGGCAGCGTTTGCCCAGCGAGAACTTGCGCTTCACGCCGATGTCAAGTCTGTGGTAGGACGGCAGGCGACCTTTGTACAACTCGGCATAGTGCAGGTTAAACTCGCCGTTGGCATTGGTGTAGTCGGTGGTGATGCCCTCGGCGTTGAACACTATGTTTTCGTATGCTCCCTGCGTCTGCGTGAATGGGAATCCGCTGCCGAAGTTCCAACGGGCGCTCAGCTCCCATTCGCGCTGTTTGCCCAGGGCGTAAGTGACCAGCAGGTTTATCGTGTGGCGGCGGTCATAGTGCGGATGGTATGTACCGTCACCCTCGTTGGTGCGCGTTACCCATCCCAGCGAGTAGGTGCCCCACACATACAGTCGTTCTATCTCGTATCTGACGCTGAAGTCCATTCCGTAGGCCATGCCCTTCTCATACACGAAGTCCGATGTCAGGTAGTCGGGTTTCTCGTAGGCCCCGCCGTCCTGGTAGGCTGCATCATGCTTGTCGAACATCTTGTTGTGGTTCATGTTCAGCAGCTGGCTGAAGTTCTTCAGGTAGCCTTCGAGGTTGAGCGAGAGGTGACGATTCAGGTCATATTCCACACCAAACACCACATGCTGCGCCTTCTGCAGGTAGCTGTCGTTCTCCTCGCCGTTGCGGCGACCGAGGTCGAGGCTGCTCTTGCCCGAGAGAAAACCCGAGAAAAGGTTCACGATGTCGTTGTCCGAGCGTGCGTCGAGCAGCATCTGGCTGTACAGTCCTCCCGCCAATTTGAAACGCAGGTGGTCGGTAGCGTTGTATTTCATCGCCAGGCGCGGCTCAGGGCTATGCTCCTGCTGCGACGTGTAGTAAATGTACCTGAAGCCCGGCTCTATGAGCAGCTTGTCGTTCACATTGCATTTGAACGTAATATAGCCCGAGATGTTGTTGGTATATTGCGTGCCCGGGTCTTTCGTGATGCCGTACTGGTTCGTGAAGATATAGTCGGTGGCGTAGCCGTCGAACACGATACCAGCTTTAAGTTTGTGCTTGCCGAAGAAGTTGGTCACGTTCAAGCTGGCGTTGAATCCGCTCACCCCGCTGCGCTTGGGCTTCTCCGTTGCATCCTCCATGTTGATTTTGTAGCTCGAGTACGCCACCGTTCCGTCCAGCAGCGCCGAGGTGCCGGTCACCAGCACGAAGTTCGTACCCACTCCCCAGTTGGTCCAATGATAGTCGGCTATCGACTGATACGCCGTCACCTTGTCGTCATAGCGGAAGCCGAAGATGTTCCACTTCGACCCCGTGCCCGAGTTGAGGCTCATCTTCGCATACACGTCGAGGAAGTCGAACGGCAGTCCGCCCTTGATGTAAGGATATATCCACTTTGACGTCTTCGAGAGGTACGACCCCTTCGCCGCCACCAGGTAGGTCAGCGTCGATTTGTCTTTCTCGCCTTTCTCTTTCTTCAACGGGCCTTCGACAATGAGGTTCGCCCCGAAGGTGTTGATGCTCACCTTTCCCGAGTGGCGTTTCTTGTTGCCGTCGCGGGTCGTGATGTCCATCACCGACGAAAGCCTTCCGCCATATTCGGCTCCGAAGCCTCCGGTGTAGATGTCGGCGTTCAGTATCACGTCGGTCTCGAAGATGGAGTAGAGGCCGATGGAGTGGAAGGGGTTATAGACAATCATGCCGTCAATCAGGCAGAGGTTCTGTATCATCGAGCCGCCGCGAATGTAGAGCTGTCCGCCCTGGTCACCCGTCGAGTTGACTCCAGGGAGCACCTGCAGGTATTGCGCTATGTCGGCCTGTCCGCCGATTGAGGGCATCTGCTGTATCTGAGTGGCCGTCACCTTCTCGACCGACACCTGAGTCTCCACCTTGCGCTCCTCCATGCGGTTGGAGGTAATCACCACGTCCTTGAGCAGTTGTGCGCTCTCTTTCAGTTTTATGTTGCGGTTCAGCACCTGTCCTTTCGTCAACGTAACCTCCTCGCGGTAGTCGGCATAGCCCACATACCGTATCAGTATCGTGTATGTCCCGTCGGGTATCTTGTTTATCAGGAAGAAGCCGTTGATGTCGGTCGCTGTGGCATACTTCGTCCCTTCGAGCAGCACGTTGGCGAACGGTATGGCTTCGCCCGACTCGTCGTCATAGAGTACACCCTTGATGGTGCTCTGCCCCATGGCGGTTCCCGCAAGCATGAGTGAAAGAATAAAAAAGGAAAGTATGCGTCTCATTGTATGATGTCTTGGTATGCTGTTTTTACTATGATTACTAACTGCTACCTGCTAATGAATAATCTTGAACACCAGCTCCTTCAGCAGCTCTCCGTCGGTTACGGTGCCTGTGTTCCTCACGCCTTTCGACCGCACGTCGGCCTCGTGCAGGTAGCCTATGCATGCTGCCAGTTTAGGCAAAGTATATAGTCGTGCAGCTGCCTCGTAGTCCTTAACGAAATACGGGTTCACTCCCAGTGCCGATGCGGCTGCATATTGCGTCTTGTCCGCCAGTTGGTGGTATATCATCACCTTTAGCAGGAATTCGTACAGGTTTGCCACCACCCGCGCCATCGGTGCCGCCTTCGGGTTGTCTGAAAAATAGTTCACTATCTTGTTGCATCGCACCACATCCTTGCGTCCAATGGCGTTCTGCAACTCGTAGATGTTGTAGTCCTTACTCACCCCCACGTTGCGCTCAATCTCTGCGTCGGTGATTGCCTCTCCCTCTTTTACCGATACGAACAGTTTCTGCAGTTCGTTCGAAAGCTTCGATAGGTTGTTGCCCAACGCCTCGAATAGCAGCAGCGATGCCTTCTCCGTTATC